>NZ_JBNPXB010000011.1:0-155771 GCF_050433525.1 Aminobacter sp. BE322
GCGCGCCGCCCTCGTTGTTGAGGCGTATATAGTCGCCCCCCCTTCAAACTGTCAACGACCTTTTTCCGACTTTTGCGAATTTTTTGCGACAAAACCACAAACCCCAGAAAAACCCTGCGTAAGGGCAACAAAGAATGTGCAGACGCACTCGCTCGACCTGCAGGGCAGCCGCAATCTCAGCGGGAAATCAAAGACTTGATTCATCCCTGGACGGGAAACCGGCAAACGAATCCCGAATCTGGAGGCCCAAAAAAGTTCGACCGGACGCGAAAAAGCTGCGTCCGGCCGCCAGCAAAATGATTCAGGGCCGATTCACGCGGCGAATCCACGGATGAATCGCTCGGCGATTCATCCGTGATCTCATGCGGGACCGAATCCGCCCGGTGTCGGCGTGATCACCACCACGGCTTCGCCCGCTTCGAGCACCGTCTGATCGCAGGCCTTGAGCATGTCGACCGTTCCGTCGTTGCGGCGAACCTTGGTCGCGCCCTTCTCGCCGGCACCACCGCCATCGAGTCCGAGCGGCGGATGCGAGCGGTGCGAGGAGAGGATCGAGCACTCCATTCTCTCCAGGAAGCGGATCGTGCGCCTGGTGCCGTCGCCGCCCGGCCAGCGGCCCTTGCCGCCCGAGCCCTCGCGGATGCGGAAGTCCTCGAGCAGGACGGGAAAGCGCAGCTCGAGGATCTCGGGGTCGGTGAGGCGCGAGTTGGTCATGTGGGTGTGGACACCCGACGTACCGGCAAAGCCGCGCCCATCATTCATGCGGCCGGCGGGCGAGCCGGAGCAGATCGTCTCGTAATATTGATAGGTGGCGTTGCCGAAGGTCAGGTTGTTCATCGTCCCTTGGGCATTGGCCAGCGCACCCATGGCACCGAAGATGGCGTTGGTGACATGCTGCGAGGTCTCGACATTGCCGGCGACGACGGCGGCCGGATAGGCCGGGCGCAGCATGGAGCCGTCCGGGATGATGATGTCGATGGGCCGGAGGCAGCCGGCATTCATCGGGATCTGGTCCTCGACCATGACGCGGAAGGCATAAAGCACGGCGGCGCGGGCGACGGGCTCGGGCGCGTTGAAGTTGTTCTTCATGACCGGCGAGGTGCCGGTGAAGTCGACGATTGCCTTGCGCTCCGCACGGTCGACCGAGATCCTAACCTTGATCACCTGGCCGGTGTCGGTCGGGTATTCATATCCGGACTGGTCGGGCAGCCGGTCGAGGACGCGGCGCACGCTTTCGGCGGCATTGTCCTGGACATGGCCCATATAGGCTTCGACGACGTCGAGGCCGAAATGGCCGACCATCTTCCTGAGTTCCGCCACGCCCTTCTCGTTGGCGGCGATCTGGGCCTTGAGGTCGGCGATGTTCTGGCCCGGATTGCGCGCCGGATAGGGATGGTCGGTCAGGAGCCGAAACAGCTCCGCCTCGCGGAAGGTGCCGCGCTCGACGAGGCGCAAGTTGTCGAACAGCACGCCCTCCTCGTCGACCGTCGTCGCCAAGGGCGTCATCGAACCGGGGGCGGTGCCGCCGACATCGGCGTGATGGCCGCGGGCTGCGACCCAGAAGAGGATTTTCCGCGACTGGCCAATCTCCCCCCCTGTGGGGGAGATGCCCGGCAGGGCAGAGGGGGGCAACGTGGAGGGCTGACCGGCGGGACTGGCCGACTGAGAGGATTGCGGGACAGCGCCCCCCTTTGTCGCCTCCGGCGACATCTCCCCCACAAGGGGGGAGATCCGGCACGCTTCTTCCTCGAACACCGGCGTGACGACGGTGATGTCGGGCAGATGCGTGCCGCCATTATAGGGAGCGTTGAGCGCGAAGACGTCGCCGGGGGAAATGTCGCCCTCGTTGAGCCGGATGATGGTCTCGACCGAGCGGTCCATCGAGCCGAGATGCACCGGCATGTGCGGGGCGTTGGCGACGAGCGCGCCTGTGCGGTCGAAGACGGCGCAGGAGAAGTCGAGCCGCTCCTTGATGTTGACCGAATAGGCGGTGTTCTGCAGCGTCACGCCCATCTGCTCGGCAATCGACATGAACAGGTTGTTGAACACCTCGAGCATGACCGGGTCGGCAGCGGTGCCGATGGCGGCGCGGCGCTCTTTCTTCTCGATGCGCCGCATCAGCACGTGGTCGCGGGCGGTGATCTCGGCCTGCCAGCCGGGCTCGACCACGATCGTCTGGTGGCTCTCTATGATAAGGGCGGGCCCCGGCACTCTGTGACCGGGCTTCATGGTGGCGCGGCGGAAGACGCCGGCATCGTGCCAGGCGCCCTCGGTGAAGATCTTTCTCGCCTCGGACGCTTCGGCCGGCCTGTCGTCCAGCGGGGCCTCGCGTTCGGAGAGCCCCCGGGCGCTGCCGTCGCGGCCTTCGAGCGCCACCGCTTCGACCACAATCGGCTTGTCTTTATATATGAAGCCGAACTGCGCCTTGTGGGCGGCCTCGAAAGCGGCCTTGGCGTCAGCGATCGCGCCATGTTCGAAGCCGACCGGCAGGGCCGTGTCGGTGCCGTCATAACGTATGTGCAGGATCGGCCGCACGACGACATCGGCTTCCGGTATGGCCTGGCCGACGAGTTCGGCCAGAACTTCGGCGCGCAGGCCGCTTATCAAGGTATCGATGTCGTCCCGCGCGCCTTCGGCCAGCGGTTTGAGCAACGCCTGCTGGCGCGAGGCGAAGACCGAGGACAGGCCGATGCCATAGGCCGACAGCAGGCCGGAGAAGGGATGGATCAGAACCGCCTCCATGCCGAGCGCATCGGCAACCAGGCAGGCATGCTGGCCGCCGGCGCCGCCGAAGCAGTTGAGCAGGTATTCGGTGACGTCGTAGCCGCGCTGGACGGAAATCTTCTTGATGGCGTTGGCCATGTTCTCGACGGCGATGGTGACGAAGCCTTCGGCGACGGCTTCGGGCGAACGGCCGTCGCCGATCTCGTTTGCCATGGCAGCGAATTTCTCGCGCACCACCGACGCATCGAGCGGCTGGTCCTGGCCGGGGCCGAAGATCGCCGGGAAGAAATCGGGCTGCAGCTTGCCGAGCATGACATTGGCATCGGTGACGGCGAGCGGGCCGCCGCGGCGATAGCAGGCGGGGCCTGGATTGGCGCCGGCGGAATCGGGTCCGGCACGGAAGCGGCCGGCCTCGAAATGCAGTACCGATCCGCCGCCGGCGGCGACCGTGTGGATGCGCATCATCGGGGCGCGCACGCGTACGCCCGCGACCTCGGTGTCGAAGCTGCGCTCGTATTCGCCGTCATAGTGCGCGACGTCGGTGGAGGTGCCGCCCATGTCGAAGCCGATGACCTTGTCGAAACCGGCGAGTTTTGCGGTCTCGACCATGCCGACGACGCCGCCGGCGGGACCCGACAGAAGCGCATCCTTGCCCTGGAACAGGTCGGCGGCGGTGAGGCCGCCCGAGGACATCATGAACATGAGGCGGGGCTGATCTGTCTCGCCCCCCTCTGGCCTGCCGGCCATCTCCCCCGCAAGGGGGGAGATCACGCCTTCAGCTCCTCCGCGCCCCAAGGCTACAGGATCGTCAGCGCCGGCCGAGCTGCCAATCTCCCCCCTTGTGGGGGAGATGCCCGGCAGGGCAGAGGGGGGCAACGTGGATCGCTGACCTTCGACGCTCTCCGGAGAGGCCGGCGGGACAGCGCCCCCCTCTGTCGGCTCCGCCGACATCTCCCCCGCAAGGGGGGAGATCAGCGTTGCGCCCAGCTCACCCGCCACCTGCCGCACATAGCGCGACAGGATCGGCGACAGATAGGCATCGACGACGGTCGTGTCGCCCCGCCCGACCAGCTTGATCAGCGGCGAGACCTCATGGCTGACCGACACCTGGGAGAAGCCGCATTTGCGGCAGACGGCGGCGACGGCGCGTTCGTGCTCGGGGAATTTCCAGGCGTGCATGAAGACGATGGCCACCGCATCGATGCCGTCGGCCTTGGCCTGCATCAGGATCGGCTTGATCTCGGCAATGTCCAGCAGCCGCTCGACGCATCCATCGACCCGCACCCGCTCGTCGACCTCGACCACCCGCTCGTAGAGCTGCTCGGGCAGGATGATCTCCTTGGCGAAGATGTCGGGTCGCGCCTGGTAGGCGATACGCAAGGCATCGCGGAAGCCCTTGGTGATGAGAAGAAGGACACGGTCGCCCTTGCGCTCGAGCAGCGCATTGGTGGCGACCGTCGTGCCCATGCGGATATCGCCGATGCTGCCGGGCGAGATGGGTGCGCCGGGCTCGAGGCCTAGCAGGTCGCGAATGCCCTGGATCGCGGCATCGCGATAGGCCTCGGGATTCTCCGACAGCAGCTTGCGCGGATGGAGGCCGCCCTCAGGGTCGCGGCCGATGACGTCGGTGAAGGTGCCACCACGGTCGATCCAGAAATCCCATTTGCCCGACATGACGCTCTCCCGACCTGCAACGCGTTTGGGCAACCGACGATACGCCCGGATGCGAGGAAGCGGGAGCGCAACCGATCCGTCAAGGGTAGTGAAGAACCTTGGCATTGCTGTCGCGCGCCGTGATTTTGCGCCCGGCGAGGATCGATCGGCTTAGGCCGCAACCGGCCTCAATCGCCGAACTTGGCGGTCGCGAGTGCTGCGCGGCCAAACTTGTTGTTGGCTTCGAGCAGCTTCAGCAGCGTGGCAAGGAATGCCTCGCGCTCCTCGTCGCCGAGCGTGTCGAGCAGCCGCTCCTGGGCGCGGCTCATCGCCGGATGCATGGCCGCCACCAGCTTCTCGCCCTCGGCGGTGAGGCGCGCCAGCACCAGGCGCCTGTCCTCGGTGCTGCGGGTGCGCTCGACCAGGCCGCGCTGGGCCAGACGCGACAGCACGTCGGCGGCATTGGTGCGGTCGATACCGAGCGCCTGGGCGAGCGAGATCTGGTCGGAATCGGGATTGCCCGAGAGGATGGTGAGCAGCCCTTGTTGCACAGGCGTGATGCCGAGGCCCTCGCACTCCTCGAAGAACAGGGCGTAGTGAACCTGGTGCAGCCGGCGGATGAGATAGCCCGGCCGCTTCCACGCCGCGACACCGAGGATCCGCAGCGCTTCTTCCTCATCGCCGAGTGGTCGGACATCGTCGAGCACGCCAAGATCCGCAAGGTGCTGGCCGAGGAGATCAAGCCCGCCTTCGTCGGCCTGATCGAGGGCCGCCAGTTCGTGCCCAAATATGTCGAGGTCGTCTCCTCGGCGCCCGACGAGGTCCTCAACGCAGGCCCCCTGACCCCTTGCGTTGCGCACGCTCCATGCCTTCTTCAGGCAGTCGACCTCGTACCGGCTGCGCATCGCGCTCGCGCTCAAGTCCTTCGAAGCGACGCTTGCCGTCGCCGGCCGACACGGGCGCTATTGCCTCGGCGACAGCATCACCATTGCCGACATCTGCCTGGTGCCACAAGTGGCCAACCCCAACGCTTCGACTGCAATTTTTCCGCATTCCCGCTCTCGGTGGAGATCGCCGGCACCGCTGCCGCCCTGCCCGCCTTTGCCCCAGCCCATCCGAGCCTGCAGGCCGACGCATGCTAGGAGCGGCTAGCGCCTGATCGCGACGATGTAGGGCCGATTGTCGTTGCCCCCGGTCGAGTGGATTTCGGTGGCAAGCATGTCGAAGCCGGCAGCGGAAATGAGCCGGCCCAGTTCCGCCGCGCTGAACGCACCGGCATGGGGCGCCAGTCCGGTGGCGCGCATCGCAGGTAGCAGGACAAGGCGGATCAGCGGGTTCATGTCGCCGAGGCAGGGCGTCTTGGAGATGAACAGGCCGTCCGGCGACAGAAGGGCGTGGATGCGCCGCAAGGTGCCGGTCAGGTCGCGCACCAGGTGGAGATAGTTGAAGCCGAGGACCGCGTCGAACCGCCTGATCTGGAGTTCGGGCGAGTCCGCGGTGGCGATACGGAATTCGAGCCCCGGCACGGGGTTCGCCAGGTGCTTTTCCTCGGCAATCGCGATCATGCCCTCGGAAAAGTCGGTGGCGAGATAGCTCTCCACCTCGCCGGCCAGGCGCAGCGCGGTCGTGCCGGTGCCACACCCCAACTCCAGCACCCTGTCGGTGGCGCCCAGCAGCGCCAGCGTCCTGTCCAGCGTCCTTGCGTATCCGTCACGATCGGCAATCGAGGACCCGGCGTACTTCCGCGAGGTCCGGTCCCAGAAGCGGGCGTCGCTGGCTATGCTCATGTGGCATGCTCTCTTCATGAGGCCGCGAAAGCCGACGCTCTCAGGGATCAGCTCAAGAATTACGGTTTCGCCGACACCCGACTACAGTCACAGTCTTGCAGCAACATTGCGTCGTGGAAAAACGCCGCGAAAGTGCGGCGACGGCATGAACCGCTACGCAGGCTCGAACGTGATCAGGCGCTACAGCCCGACTGCGCCTCATTCACGCGAACGCGGCCCCATTCGCTCGAGCCATGCGGTGAGCCTCGATCTTTCTCGAACCAGGCCGTTCTGATCGAAGTGGTGAACGCAAAAATGCGCCCATGAATCTGCGAAGGCCATCTCCATATCGCCTGCAACCGAGGTCGTGCCCAGCCCGATCTCCGCGCAGGTGAACTCGAAGTTGTCGTAAGTCTCGCTCTTGAACAGCCACTGACCAGCCATCTCCGATCCTTCCGACTCGCTTATCTCCTTGAGAGGGCGGCTCTTCACGATGAGCACTGCATCTCGCCATCGTGGAAGACACCGCCGCCGTCGTCTAAGCCGGCAATCCAGTCTCGAAACAGTAGTAGAGCGTGCGAAATCCCGAACGCAGGGCGAGCGCGTCCTGCTTCACGCTCTCCGGGCTCTCGTGGCGCACGATGACGCGGGCGATGAGATCGGCAATCTCGTCCATCTCCGTTTCCTTCATGCCGTAGCGCGTCATTTCGGTCGTGCCCATGCGCAGACCGCCCGGATAGTCCCAATCCCTGGGGGTATCGCTCGGGATCAGGTTCTTGTTGACGATGATGTTGGCCCGCTCGAGCGCCTGGGCGCATTCCAGCCCGCGGCCGAAATCGCGCGCGTCGGCGATTGCCTGATGCGTTGTCGTGAAGCCTTTGTGGCGGCCCAGCATCGGCAGGCCGCGCACGTCGAGCCCGCGGGCAAGCGCCTGGGCGTTCTTGACCACCTGCGCCATGAACATCTCGCCAAAGGCGATCGCCTCGGCGGTTGCGAGCGCAAGTGCGGCGACGCGATTGACCTGATGCGTGGCGGCCCAGATCGGGAAGACGGCCGTCGTCACCTTCTCGGTGATCATCGGGTCGTCCCAGACGATGATGCCCGATTGCGGACCGGCGAAGGTCTTGCCGGCCGAACCCGTCATGATGTCCGCCCCCTCCTTGAGCGGGTCCTGGAACTGCCGACCGCCGATCAGGCCGAGCTGATGGGCAGCGTCGAAGAACAGGCGTCCGCCCCATTCGCCGATCACGGCCTTCATCTCCGCCAGGGGCTGCGGGAACAGCGTCATCGACAGTCCGAGCGCCACCAGCGGCGGACGCGCTGCGAGCGCAATCTTGCGAAACGTATCGACATCGACGACCAGTTCATCCGGGTCGATGGGAATGTCGACGATCTTGCGGCCCATGACACCAGCCGGTCCGTCGAGGCGATTGGACGAATGCCCCCCGACCGGCTGCGCCGCGCTCATGACGACGTCGCCGGGCTGCGACAGCGCCGTGTAGACGACGGCATTGCCGATCATGCTCGCGCACATGCGGTGATCGGCGTAGTTGCAGCGGAAATAGCGCTTCAGCAGCTCGACGCAGAGGGCCTCGAGTTCGTCAATGTGACGCGTGCCGGCAAACCAGCGGTTGACCTTGCCGATATGCCCTTCGGCCGCTCGCGTGCCGATTTCCGCCCCCAGCAGGGCGCGCACGCCTGGGCTGGTCGGCGCCTCCGGCGCCAACAGGTTGATGCAGTCCTGGCCGCGCCATTGCGCATTGCGGGCAACGGCGGCTTTCACCGCCTCACCCATGTCGCGCGCATCTGCGCAGGCATCCAGCAGGGCGCTGGCGGCGGCAAGCGCGTCGCGGTCATGAACCTCGATCCGGTTGTGGGCAAGGCGTGTGTCGGGCATGGCGGACGCTCCTCCGAACCGTCCGCTGGCCATCGTGTGCAAGTGTCTCTACGCGGACGGAATAGGATTGCCGAAAGGCAATCGGAATGCTCACGATCATAGAACTGCGACGCCTGCGGGTCGACACGTTCCAAGGGCGCTGCTGCCTGCCACCCAGCGCCGGTCAGAAAGGGCTTCCACCAGGTCATCCCGCGCCACATGTCGACGCCCGAATAGATCGACCCGCCATCGTTGGGCACGAGCTTGCGGCACACCACCGAGTGGATGCCGTCGCAGCCGACGACGGCGGCGCCGCGTTGGACCGGGCGGTCCTCGCCGGTACGGGCCGCCACGTTTTTTCCGCAATCCTCTCAGGCGCTGGGGCGCAACTTCGATCTGCTCATAGAGAGGTCGATGGCGGCAATCCGCTCGGCTGACTTCAGGATGAATGCTTGCTCAAGCATGAGAAAGCGAGCGGCACAGCCGTGCTTGGGCTGGCACGCACACTGCTGCCGATCGACATCTGCGAGGACGGTCTGGTGCCTCTTGAGGTTGGAGTGTCCGTGTAGTCATGACCGCGGACGGGGCCGCGCTTCTATTGCTCCCACACCATGTCCGCGGTTTCGCTGTTGCCGAGCACATAGTCTGCGTTAGGCAAATCGTTCGAAAATGCCCGCTCTGAGGCGTATGCCATGTCGTGGCCGAGGCCCACCCACCGAGCAATCAGCCGGCGCTCCAGCTCCTCTCGTTGAGTGGAAATGAAAATCGTGAAGTCGAAGAACGGGCGCATCCTTGCCCAGTCGCCTCGCTTCACGAGAAGGTAGTTTCCCTCCACGATTATGTGTTTGGCTTCTTGAGGGATGCTCTTCGCTCCCGCCAATGACACATCGTGGGTCCTGTCGAAGACCGGAACGATGGTTTCCGCTTCGCGTGCGCGAATCCGGCGCAGAACAATTTCCAGCCCCCGCGTGTCGAACGTATCCGGTGCGCCCTTGTATGCGCGTCGACCTAACTGATCCAGGAGCATGTTGTCGTAGTGGAACCCGTCCGCAGGCAATACCGCGGACTGCGGAAGGTTCTTTTCCAGGGCCGCCGAAAGTGTTGATTTCCCCGCACCGGGCGGTCCGGCAATGGCTATGACGAAGCGCTCCGCGTGGCGGGACTGGGCGAGCACCGCGTCGACAAGCTTTGTTATCTTTCGCATGATTTCAGCCGATCTTTTGCCCGGTCTTCTCCCAGTCGGCGAGAAACTGCTTCAGCCCGATATCGGTCAACGGGTGCTTGACCAGCGCCTTCAGGACGGCGGGCGGCGCGGTGACGACGTCAGCGCCGATGATCGCCGATTGCTTGATGTGGTTCACGGTGCGCGCCGAGGCCGCCAGGATCTCGGTCGAGTAGCCATAATTGTCGTAGATCGCCCGGATCTCGGCGATCAGTTCCATACCGTCCAGACCGATGTCGTCTATCCGGCCGATAAAGGGCGAGACGAAGGACGCACCGGCCTTGGCAGCCAGCAGCGCCTGGGTTGCCGAGAAGCAGAGCGTGACGTTGACCAGGCGCTTCATCTCGGTGCGGATCGTCTTGCATGCCCTCAGCCCGTCCAGCGTCAGTGGCACCTTGATGCACACGTTGTCGGCTATCTGCGCCAACGTTTCCGCTTCCCGGATCATCTTGGCGTATTCGGTCGCCACCACTTCGGCCGAAACCGGCCCGTCAACGATGTCGCAGATCTGCTTGGTGACGTCTGCGATCTTTCCGCCCGACTTCAGGATCAGGGACGGGTTGGTGGTAACGCCGTCCACTAGGCCGAGATCGTTGAGTTCGGAGATGTCCTTGATGTCTGCCGTATCGACGAAGAATTTCATGCTTGCATCTTTCATGCTCTGGAGTGTTCGTGACGCGCGCGACGAATGCGGTGATCCCGCACCGTCATTCTGATTTTGACAACCAGTGAATAATGTTCACCATCAGGCGCTGGTACACTTGGGATTGCAGGAATTGTTCCGAAATCCAGTGCGGCCCGATGTCGGACATCCAGGCGGCGGAGCGACCTTTGCCATATTCGCGCGTAGCCAGCAGTGGCCACTCATGCCCCCGGCATCGTGCGGTGGCGATTAATCGGCAAGTGCCGTCCTGGCGAAAATCGACCTTGTTGAAACCGAGCACGGGCGGCCAAGACAGATCCAATTCGGCGGCTATCGGGTGCGTTGGCAGACAGACTGAAGGGCGCGCGCCTTCGGGAACCTCAAGACCGTCGGCCCAAGGCAAGCATCTGATCGGCAGAATGTCCTCGATGGCGGTATTGTAGAAATGAGCGTTTCCAAACATTCCCTGGAAGCTCATGTAGCCACCGGCCATCAACAGGCCGCCGCCACGATCCACATATGTCTTGAGCAGCTCTAGGCGATTGACACTCACCCTGCCTGCGCGTGTTTCCGGCGTCACAAGGAGTGTCAGCGCGCTGACGTCCGACAGGACAACGGCCGCGTAGTTCTGAAGGCCATCCAAATCCATCGGAAACTCCGAGCTGCAGCGCTCGCCGCCAATTTGAGTGACCGTATGGCCAGCCGCGGACAAGGCCGAGATGAAGGCAGTGGCTCCGTTCGACCAGGTCGAGTTCGTCACGACGCTGGCCCCTGTCGCCACCGAATTGATGGCCGAAAAAGTTTCTCCTGCGAGAAGGATATCCATGTGCCCTGAAGTCCATTGCCGGCGGGAGCTGTTCTGGAGGGCGCCGGCCTCGACAGGCGCCCCCACTCTTTTGCTTGGGAGTTAGAACTTGAATTCCGCCAGGTTGTCAGGCGTGACGATCTTCGCCGGTCCGAGGATCAGTTCGCCGCCAGCGCCGATCGTATATTCGCCAAGGCGGCCGGCGCTGAACTTGTCGCCTTCCTTGCCCGTGATCTTGCACTGGGCGAGTGCCTGGGCTGTCTGGTATGTCAGGTAGCCGAGATCGGAGACATTCCACCAGATGTCCTGTGCCGCGCCATCCTTGATGTATTTCGAGATCAACGTGGCAGGCGCCAGACCTGTCAGCTTGACCTTTCCGATCATGCCGGCTTCTTCCAGCGCGCGGGCGGCGGCGGGGAGGCCAATGCCGGCCGGAACGATGATTGCCTTGATGTCGGGGAATGCCTGGACGAGCGCCAGCGCCTGCTGCTGGTTGATCTGCTCGCTCTCTTCGCCATAGGCAACCTGAACGAGTTTCATCTTGGCGAACTTGGGTTCGGCGGCCATCTTGGCCTTCATGAAATCGATCCACGCATTCTGGTTGGTTGCCGTAGGCGTGGAGGACAGGATGGCGAATTCGCCTTCGCCGCCGATAAGATTGTAGGCGCTCTCCAGCATCATTTCTGCCAGGCTATCGCCTTTCGCCTGGTTCACGAAGACCGAGCGTGCATCACCGGCGACGTCGGAATCGTAGGAGATGACGCGCACGCCCTGTTGCGCTGCGCGCTTCAGCGCCGGTGGACAGCATTTGCGTCGTTTGCGGAGATGGCAATCACACCAACCTTCTGGGAGACAAGGCTGTTGATGAAGTCGATCTGGGCTTCAGCCGTCGCTTGGGATGGCGCGACCTGGATGGCCTTCCCGCCGATCTCCTTAGCAGCCTCTTCTGCGCCTTGCTGCGCGACCTTGAAATAGGGATCGGTATCGAGTTTTGGCAAGAAACCGACAGTCACCGCTTCCTTGGCGCATTCCTGACTGAACGCAAAGGACGCCGAAATCAGAAGTACCGCCGATGCGAGAAGTACCGACTGAAAACTCTTCATATTCTCCTCCGTTGTTATTCGGACTTCAGTGCAGGGGCCGAATCCACCCTTTGCGTTTGGCGCATCGCGCGCGTCCTGGAGAGCGCCTCTTGAGTGGAGCGCCAGAAATTGCCGACCAGCAGCGTGACGATCAGCAGCAAGCCTATGATCATTCCCTGGGCGTCGCCGCCGATCTGATTGAGCGCAAGTACGTTGCGGATGATGGCGATCAGCACCAATGCCAGCACCACGCCTGTCAGTCGTCCCCTGCCGCCGAAGACACTGACGCCGCCGAGGAGCACAATGGTGATGACGTCCAGCTCCATGCCGAACGCGTTGTTGGCGCGCGCATTGGAAAGGCGGGCCGTGTAGACGATCCCGGCCACCGCCGCGACCAGTCCGGAGAGCACGAACAGTCGGAAAACCATGCGACGGGTGTCGATGCCGGAGTAGCGCGCCACTTCAGGGCTACCGCCGAGCGCATAGAGGCGCTTGCCGGCCGGCGTCCGCTGGAGCACGACCGCAAAGGCCGGAGCCAAGGCCAGAAAGGGCAGGATCGTCCACGGCACCTGTGTGCCCGGCACGGTACCTATGCCAAACTCTACAACGGATGGGGGAAGAAGGTTGATCGACCCTGTACCGAGCAGGATGTAGCCAATACCCCTGTAGAGCGCCATCGTGCCGAGGGTGACGACCAGCGACTGCAGCCCCAGCGCCGTCACCAGGAAGCCGTTGAAGGCACCGAGCAGCCCGCCGAAAGCTACCGTGGCGGGGATCGCGGCGAGCGTCGGCACGCCGGCTTGGGTCAACAGTCCGAAAACTACGGAAGACAGGGCTAGAACCGAAGCGATCGACAGGTCGATCTCGCGGGCAATGACGAGCAGCGTCATCGGCAGGATGAGCAGGGCCTTTTCCGAGGCGCTTGCCGCCAGTTGCGACAGGTTGAACCCGGAAAGGAAATTTGGAATGGAAAATGCCGCGTAGGCAAAGGCCGCCAGGCAGGCGAACGCTAGCAGCAAGTCCCAGAAGTCGATAGTGGCCAGGAGCTTTCTCATTTCGGCCTCCGCTGGCGAAGCTGGTGGGCCCGGCGGACGATGAAGGCGTCGATGCTGACGGCAACGAGGATGACCAGCCCATAGACCCCCTGCAGCCACAGCGGATCGACACGGACCAAGGTCAGCCCATTCTTGATGACGAGCAGCGTCAACGAACCCAGTACGATTCCGAGCAATGTGCCCGAGCCGCCGCGAATGGCTACCCCGCCGACGACGGCCGAGGCGATGACGGTCAGCTCGAAGCCAAGGGCCACCCTGGCGTCGACGGTGGCGTAGCGCGACGCCCAGAGCGCACCGCATATGCCGCCCAGCAAACCCGCTATCGCAAAGGCTGCGATGATGCGCCGGTCGGCGGGTATGCCGATCAGGCGGGCGCCGTCCGGGTTCGATCCGGTTGCGTAGAGTTCCCGCCCAAAAGCCGTGCGATAGAGCAGGACGTAGCTTGCTGCCAGAATGACGGCCGCAAGTACCACGATCAGCGGCAGCCCCAGAATTTTGTGCGACGTCATGTCGAGCCAGGTCTGCGTCACTTCGTCGGCGCTGACCTGGTCTCCCGCAGCCCACAGCGAATTGAAGCCGCGCAGGATCGACATCGACGCGAGGGTCACGACAATCGCCGGAATCTTGCCCCTGGTGACGACGAGGCCATTGATCAGGCCCGCCGCCAGCCCGACGGCACAGGCGGCAGAGATGCCTATGGCAATGTCGATGCCAGGATGAGCCTGAACCATGCTGGCGGCCATGTAGGCGGACAAGCCGATCACCGACGCAATCGACAGGTCGATGTTGCGCGTCAGCAGTACCAGCATCTGTGCCAGCGCCGCGACAATGAGCAGGGATGCATCCATGGCGACAGCCGTGATGTTGGCCGCGCTGAGCATCCGGGGGTTCACGATGGTCACCGGGACGACCACCGCGATCATCGCCGCCAGCAGTCCGAATTCGCGCCGTTTGAGGAAATCGAGCGCCCCGGTATCGGCCCGCTTTCCCGGCTCGACCGATGCGGAAGCCGCCTGTTCACGGTCGCTGCTTCTGGTGGCCGCCTCCAGGACTTTTTCCTGCGTTGCCGTTCGTCCGTCGAACTCACCCGTCTTTTGACCTTCCCGAAGCGCGACGATACGGTCGCACATGCCGATCAGTTCCGGCATCTCCGAAGAGATCAGGATGATTGCGAGGCCTTGGCGCGCAAGCTCGGCAATCATGGCATGTACTTCGGCCTTGGTGCCGACATCGATGCCCTGCGTGGGCTCGTCCAGGATCAGGATCCGCGGCTCGGTCCGCAGCCATTTGGCCAGCGCCACCTTCTGCTGGTTGCCGCCGGACAGTTGGTTGACCGGCTGATCGTAGCCGGCAAAGCGAAGCTTCATGCGTCCGAGCCAGTCCGCCACCAGCCCGATCGCACCTTCCCTGGAGTAGAGGCCACGCGCCGCCGCTTGCCCGACGATCGGCAGCACGGCGTTGTCGAGGATGGAGAAATCCATGACCAGGCTCTGGCCGAGCCGGTCTTCCGACACGTAGGCGATGCGATGGTCCATCGCGTCGCGGGCGTTGTTGAAAACAACTTTGCGACCGTCGATGAGGATTTCGCCGGCATCCGGCCGGTCTATGCCGAAGAGGACACGTGCGATTTCGGTGCGGCCGCTGCCGACCAGGCCCCCGAGACCGAGCACTTCACCTTCATGCAGGGTGAGGTCGATGTTGGAGAACACGCCGTCTTTTGAAAGGCCGCGGGTTTCGAGGATCAAATTGCCGGGGCGCCGATCGCGCTCGGGATAGAGATCGCCCATCTCCCTGCCGACCATCATGGCGATGGCAGCGCCGCGGCCGAGATTGACCTTCGGGCGGACGTCGATCAGCCTGCCGTCCCGGAGGACGGCGATACGATCCGCAATGCGGAAGATCTCATCCATCCGGTGGCCGACGAACATCATCGCCACGCCCCGCCGCCGGAGATTGTCCACGACGTCGAACAAGCGCTCCACTTCGCGCTGCGACAGGGCGGCCGTCGGCTCATCCATGATGAGAACGCGCGCGTCGAGCGACAGCGCCCGAGCGATCTCCACAAGCTGCTGCTCGGACGTTCTCAGTTCGCCCAGTCGCGTTCCGGCAGGCGCGTCGAGCCCGACCATGGTCAGGACCCTGCGCGCGCCATCCAGTATCGCGGCGCCGTCGATGCCGCCGAAGCGGTCTCGAGGCATGTGGCCGAGATAAATGTTCTCCGCCAGCGACAGATCCGGAAACAGTCCAGGGTGCTGGTGCATCACCGCGATACCCGCGGCTTGGGCGTCCTGCGGGGAATGAAAGGCAACCGGGCGGCCATCGAGCAAGACGCTGCCCTCGGTTGGAGCATAGACCCCGGCAATCAGCTTCACGCAGGTGCTCTTGCCGGCACCGTTCTCTCCGAGCAGCGCAAGCACCTCGCCGGCACGAAGGTCGAATGTGGCAGAGCGCAAGGCGATGGTCCCGCCGAACGCTTTCGTAACTTCGCTCAAGGCCACGGGGGATGGGCCCATCATGGCCTCTCCCTCCCAGGCTCCCATGGTGGTCGACGCGTTCAAGGCTCCTCCCAAAACCTATATATTTTTTTAAGTCACTATAATAAATAGATGACACCTGCAAGCGCAAATTGACACCGTCGGCCTCGTTGGGGCAATGTCGCGGGATGTTGGAATGAGAGCCGTGGCGGCGGCGCGCAATCGCCTTGGAAAGGCCGTTTCGCTGCCATGGCCGAAACTTTGGAGTGCCTGATTTTGCTCGGCAAAGGCAGCAATTCGATCAAGCTTCGGCACTACAATGAGCGGTTTGTCCTCTCGGAGATCCGGCGCCTCAACGAGGTATCGAAGTCCGACCTCGCCCGCGTTGCCAATTTGACCCCTGCGGCTATAGCCGGCATTGTAGACGGACTTGAGGCTGCCGGATTAATAAAGCAAATAGGTAAAAGAATAGGCCAGCGCGGCTCCCCTTCAGTTCTCTACCGACTGGCGCCGCATCGCAATTTCAGTGTAGGGATCAAGATCGGCAGACGAGCGCTTGACGCGGTTCTTGTCGATTATGCGGGCGAGATCAGTGCGCGCTATTCCCATGAATACCGCTATCCCGATCCGGACATTGTGCTCCGCGCCGGGAATGCTGCGCTGCGGACATTCCGAGCGCAGGTCGAGACGATCGAGGACGCCGTGATCGTCGGCCTTGGCATCGCTTCGCCGTATTTCTTGGGTGGCTGGAGCGAGGAACTCGGTTTTCCGACAGACTTGGGGCCACGGTGGGAATCCATAAAGCTGACCAGCTTTTTCGAAGTTGACGCGAAGATGCCGGTCTTCATCGAGAACGATGCTTCTGCCGCTGCCTTGGCGGAACTCACCTTTGGACCGGGCGTGGAGTTCCGCGATTTCATGCATATTTCCATCGATACCTTCGTCGGCGGCGGTCTGGTGCAGGGCGGAAAGGTCAACACCGGTCCCCACGGCAACAGCGCGGCGCTCGGCCCCCTTCCTGTTTCGCCGTCAAGGCTCAAGCCGTCGTCCGCCACTTCAGTTCGATACCAGAGCCTTCTGCATCGAGCGTCGATCTATGTCCTGATGGACCATCTCATGGCCCATGGCGTTTCCATCAATCGGGTACGCGAACTGGACCCGTTGCCGCCAGGTGCGCGCGAACCGCTTGCCGAATGGCTCGACGACTGCGCCAGCGCCGTGTCCGAGGCGATTATCGCGATCACATCGATAATCGACATCGAGGCGATCATATTGGAAAGCATCCTGCCCCGCCCTATTCATCGCGAGTTGGTGTCCAAGGTCCAGGGCGAGTTCAGCCAATCGAAGGCGATCGGCATCGTGGCGCCCCAGATTCTCTCCGGCCGGTTCGGACATGAAGCTTCTCCGATCGGTGCCGCCATGCTGCCATTTTCGGCTCTTTTCGTGCCAGACAGCAGTGTGCTCATGATCGGGAAGGAGAAAAAGCCACTGCCGGGAAACCTTGCGGCGCTCTCCGGCAATTGACCGACCAGACCCTAGATGTTCAGTCCCGGCATTTGCTGGAGCGGGTTGAGCCTGAAGCGTTCCGGCCGCTGCTTCCGCAGCTGTGCCAAAATTGTGCCAATAAATCGCGAATATCCGCAAGCCGCGGAGGAGCGCCAACTCAAGCCATTGATTTGATTGAAATGCTTTGGCGCACCCGACAGGATTCGAACCTGTGACCTCTGCCTTCGGAGGGCAGCGCTCTATCCAGCTGAGCTACGGGTGCTCGCCCGCGGCCAAGCCGCGAAGCACGCCCGGCGCGCCGGACGACGCAGCCGTCATAGCCGAAGCGGTCGCCGGCTTCAACGGGGGAAATGGAATGAGGGCTGCTCCGAAGGCGGCGGGCGAAGGCTGGAGTCCGAAGGGCTAGCGGCCGCGGCAGGCGGCGGGCGTTTCGCCTGGCGAAATAAAGGCCTGCTGGCGATCGGGGCGCCGCTTGTGTATCGGGGAGACATGTTCACGCTGACGCGCCTCGAGAAGTTCTCCCAGGAGATCAAGAAGAGCCGCTTCCTGGCCGCCGCCGGGCCGGTGGCGAGCGAGGCCGCGGCAAAGGAGTTCATTGCGGCACGTTCGGAGCCCGCCGCCAACCACAATTGCTGGGCCTGGCGTGTCGGCCAGACCTATCGCTTCAGCGACGACGGCGAGCCGAGCGGCACGGCCGGCAAGCCCATACTGCAGGCACTCGACGGCCAGTCGCTCGACAACGTCGCGGTGGTCGTCACGCGCTGGTTCGGCGGCGTGCTGCTGGGTTCCGGCGGGCTGGTGCGAGCCTATGGCGGTACCGCCGCCGCCTGCCTGCGGGCGGCGGATAAGACCGCACTGGTGGCGACGACGGACGCCCGCGTCAGCTGCGACTTCGCCGACCTGGCGCTGGTCAAGGCAAGGCTCACCGCGTCGCCGGGCACACGCATCCAAGCCGAAAGTTTCAACGCGACAGGAGCCGACTTGACGGTCAGGGTGCCGGAAGCAGAGGCGGTGGCAATCGCCCGGCTGATCGCCGACCTGACCAGCGGGCGCGCAACGATCAGGTTTGCGGATTGATCAAAGCCGGCCGCACCCGTTTGCCTTTTTCGGCCGGGCGCAAGCGGATAGGGTGAACTGGCTCGACCTATGTGACGGGAGTCGGAAGGAGACATCAGATGGAGATCAAGCGCTGCGGATCAAGGCCGTCGGCCAAGCCGTCGCCCGACTACTTCACCGGCGCGGTGCGCCAGGATCCGATCATAGAGGCCCCTGCCCCCGCGCAGATGCGTGCCGTGACCGTGACGTTCGAGCCCGGCGCGCGCACCGCCTGGCACACCCATCCGCTCGGGCAGACGCTGGTCGTCACATCGGGCTGCGGCTGGGCCCAGGTCTGGGGCGGTCGGATCGAGGAGATCCGAGCCGGCGACGTCGTCTGGTTCGCGCCCGGCGAGAAGCACTGGCACGGCGCGACCGCCAGCACGGCGATGACCCATATCGCCATCCAGGAAGCGCAGGACGGCAAGGCCGTCGACTGGCTCGAACACGTGTCGGACGAACAGTACCGGGCGCCGGCCTGACACCCCCTCCCCGACCGGGCCTCACGGCCGGCACGGGCGAACCGTCCGGCAATATCGGCGCCGCGGTCACGGCCCAACGTCCAGGGTCGATCGAGGACGACTGGCCCGTCAAACTGACGACCGAATTGCCTGCGCCGGCTCACCGCAGCTTGGCCGCCGACACGGAGGCCATCTGAGGCGGCACGGATAGCCGGCCGGCATCGATCAATGCATCGTTTGCGCGATGTGCTTCAGCTTGTCCGGATTGCGCACGACATAAATGCCAACGATGCGGCCATTCTCAATGTCCAGAGCCGTGGTCTGGAGGATGTCACCCCGCTCGACGGTGACGAATCCGGGCAGGCCGTTGATGAAGCCATAGCGCACCAGTCGGGACCTGCTTTCGGCGAATGCGGACGCGAAGGTCGCGAACAGCTGCATGACGCTGTCGAGCCCGGAGAGCGGCGCGCCGCGAGCCGTCGCCTTGCCGCCGCCATCGGCATAGACGGTGACGTCCGCGGCGAGCAGCGCGCGCAGGCACTCCATCTCACCGTCCCGGGACGCGGTGAAGAAGGCTTTCGCGATCTCGAGGCCCCATTCCTTCGGCACTGGATAGCGCGGACGATCCGCACGAACATGGGCACGGGCGCGACTTGCCAGCTGCCGACACGCGGCCGGGTCTCGCCCGATCGTGGCCGCTACCTCCTCGAAGCCGAGTCCGAACACGTCGTGAAGCAGGAAGGTTGCGCGCTCCAATGGCGACAGACGCTCCAGCGCCATCAGCAGCGGCAAGGTGACGTCGTCCACCACATCCTCGCCCGATTCCACAATTGGCTCCGGCAGCCACGAGCCGACATATGCCGCACGCTCGCGCCGGACCGTCTTGAGCCGGTCCAGACACAAGCGTGTGACGACTCGGCGCAGGAAGGCCGTCGGCTCGCGCACGGCACCTCGGTCGATACCGAGCCAGCGCAGAAAGGCGTCCTGGACCACATCCTCGGCTTCCGCGACCGAGCCCAGCATCCGATAGGCAACGCGGACAAGGGCCGGCCGAAGCGGATCGAAGACGGCGGCAGCGTCCTGGCTCGAGACGGGTGCCATCAGATTGCCTTTCGCCGCACCGGCTCGAGATCGGCCTTCGGGCCGTCTACCCGGCGAGCCCTTTCGGCTAGGTCGATGCTCGAACTCGCAAGCAACGCTTCGGCCGAGCCATCGGCCGGTGGATAGATGACCTGCGTGTTGACCAGCCGCTTCACCGCCTTGCCTTCGCTGCCGGTCTTCTCGACCCTCCGCTCCCAGCCCTGGGTGACGACCGCGCCGGAGCGGCCGAGGTCAATGCAGGTAACATAGCGCAGTTGCGTGTAGGGCACGGTCGGCAGGCCAAGCAGGTCACGTGCGGCGTTCTCGCCAGCGACACGGCCGAGCTGCCCCGCGTGCTGGCAGGATTGCAACGTCCGGTGCCCATCGCCGGTATCGGCCGTCGCGGCGTCACCGGCAACGAAGACCTCAGGCGCGGCGGGTGCCCTGAGTGCGGTATCGACGACGACCCGGCCGAGCCTGTCATGCGCGCCCGGGACCTGCGCCGCGAAAGCAGAGGCAGCCATCCCAGTCGCCAGAACCACGGCATCGGCGGCAAGCACGGTGCCGTCATCAAAGCTCACACGGTCCGCAGCCAAAGCTCGCACCGCAGCACCGAGGCGCCGCTCTACGCCGGCTGCCACCAGCGCCGCCTCGATTTCCGCTCGCGGCCCGGATCCAAGCTCGGGTCCCACGGTCTCGGCCCGATCGATCAGCACAATGTGCAGCCGCTCGGCGGCATCATCGCCGCCGTGGGCAACCAGCCGGTCGCGCAACTCAAGCGCCAGTTCGATGCCGGTGAAGCCCGCACCGACGACGGCGATGGTCGGAGACGCAACCTTGCGGACGATGCCGCCCAGGCGCCGATCGAAGGTGATCGCCTCAGTCTGGGTGTCCACCGAAAACGCAGTCTCGGCGCCCGTCACCGGGGGGCGGCGCATTCGGCTGCCGGTGGCGACGATCAAGCGGTCATAGGTGAGCCGCTCACCGCCAGAGAGCTTCACAGTCCTGGCAGGAGTGTCCAGTCCGACCGCCTCGCCGGGCACGAAGGCGACTTCCACCTTGTGCAGAAGGGGCAACAGCGGAACGCCAAGCGTCTCAGGCAGCGCTTCGTACAACCGCGGCCGGATTTGGAGCATCGGCTCAGGTGACACCAAGCTCACATGCGCTCGGGGGCCAGCGAGCCGCCGGGCCGCGAGCGCCGCCCAGAAGCCGGCAAATCCACCGCCGACGACCAGGATCTTGCCGGCATGATCACGCCCTTCGAAATCGGCGGTGGCGGGGTTCAGTCCAAATGTCATCGTCATCTCCACTTCAGGGACTTCCGGAGACATGACGACTGGAACGAGCGGAATGTGACATTCGGAGTGAGAATTTTCGCGCGAGCGCCGAGGCTCATGGCCAAGGGCGCACACCCGTTGCCTGACGCTTGCCGCCCAGACTTCCTAACGGACCTCGGCTTCCGGCACGGGCGAACCGTCCGGCAGCGTCAGCGCCGCGGGCACGGGCATGGGCATCCCCAGGCCCTGGGCCGGCACCTGCGCAACGGCAGACGCGGCCGGCGCCTGGTAAAGCGAAGTCGCAAGGCTGCCGCCGGAGGCCTGCGGCAAGTAGCGGGCGATGAGTTCCTCAACATGGGCATTGCGCTTGCGCGCGGTTTCACCGCCCATGACCACGATGACCAGCTTGCGTCCGCCGGCATTCACCGAGGTGACGATGTTGAACCCGGACGCGCGAATGTAGCCGGTCTTGATGCCGTCGACGCCGTCGATCCTGCCAAGCGTGTCGTTGTGGCCGCGGATGCGCTTGCCGCGGTAGCTGAACTCGGTCGCCGAGAAATAGTGATAGTACTGCGGGAAGCGCTGGCGCAGCGCCATGCCGAGCACGGCCATGTCGCGTGCCGTCGTGCGCTGCTCCGGATCGGGAAGGCCGGAGGCATTGCGAAACACCGTCCCGGTCATGCCAAGCTGCCGCGCCCGCGCGGTCATCTGCCTGGAAAAGCCATCCTCCGAGCCGCCAAGATATTCGGCGACCGCAACGGCGACGTCGTTGGCCGACTTGGTGGCCAGCGCCTGGACCGCCGAATCGACGTCGATCTGCCCGCCGCGCTTGAGGCCCAGCCGCGACGGAGGCTGGGAAGCGGCATTGTCGGACACGGGAATCAGCGTCGAGCCCGACAGCCGCCCCTGCTGCATCGCCTCGAAGACCAGATACAGCGTCATCATCTTGGTCAGCGAGGCCGGGTAGCGCGGGGCGATGGCATAGGCCTGGAACAAGGTCTTTCCATTGCCGGCATCGACGACGATGGCCGCGTATTTGTCCGGCGCGGCCGGCGGCGGCGCGACGCTGAGCGTCTCCGTCGTGGCGCAGCCGGCAGTGAGCGCAGCCAGGGCGAACAGCGCCACCACCCGGCGCAACAGGCCGGACCACAGCGGCCGACGACAGCCGATCGAAGATGAAGGAGAAAGCGCCTGGGCTAACAAAGCAAACCCTGTCGTTGACGATCCCAACCGGCCGAAGCAGTCGTCTTCGGGCGGCGGAAGCCGGGAAACTACAGAACGCGCGACGCGCCGTCCATTTGGCTCACTCGGTCCGGTACATGTTGGCGCCACAGTGTTGAACATTGGTTACACCCGGCCGCTTGCACGGGCCTTGCGCCACGGCCCCCAAATCGGCTTGTCTCCAAAACATGCGGCAACGGAAGGTCCTGCGATGAACGAATATGCATTTCGAGCAGAGGGAATTGCGGCGAAGCTTGACCTCGCGGTCGGCCACATCGCCGACCTTGCGATCGAACGGGACGGACGGCTGCTCCGCCCCTTGCATCGGGCTTCGTGGGCCGACGGCCCGCAAGACCAGCTGCCGCCGGACCTGTCGCCCGGCGTGGCGCGGCTTTCAGGCGACTTTCTCTGCGCTCCCTTCTCGCGCAGCGACATCGAAGAAGCGCCCTTGCATGGCTGGTCGGCGAATAGTGCCTGGGAGCCGGTTTCCGACGACGCCGTCGAGGGCGGCAGGCAGGCCAGGTTCAGGCTGCTGCGCAAGGTGATGGGCGCGACAGTGGACAAGGTACTGACGCTGCGCGACCACCATCCCTTCCTCTACGAGGAACATGTCTTCACCGGCGGTTCCGGATCGATCCCCGTGGCGTGCCACCCGATGACGGAGATGCGCGACGGCGGCAGGCTGGCGTTTTCGCCGAAGCGGCTTGCCGCCACGCCGGAGAATGCGCCGGAGCCAGATCCCGCGCGCGGCAAGAGCATGTTGTCCTATCCCGCCCGCAGCGAGGACCTCGGCCGATTCCCGACGGCCGCGGGAGGCACGGTCGATCTCGCCGATTTCAGGGCCGACTTGCGACACGAAGACTTCATCACGCTCGTCGAGGCGGCACATGGCGGCATCGGCTGGACGGCGGCAGCCAGACGTGCCGAAGCCGACGTCGTTCTGGTGATGAAGAACCCGCAAGAACTGCCGGTGACGATGCTGTGGATCAGCAACGGCGGACGCTATTATTCGCCATGGAACGGCCGCCACGGCGTAATCGGCATGGAGGATGGCCGCACCGCCGTCGGGCACGCGGCTTCGCTCGGCGACAACTGGCTGCGGCGCGAGGGCGTGGCAACCGCCTTCGAACTGGGTGGAAAAGTCGCCTTCCGCCATGTCGTCGGCGCCATTCCCGCGCGCGGCGGCGACGCGCCGGTTTCGGTCACCTCGGCAGACGGAAAACTGTGGGTGGAATTCGCCGATGGCGCGCAAGAGCTTGTGCCTTTCGACGGCAAGTTCCTCCGTATCGGACAATCGCCCTTGAATTGAGGGCACCGCGGCCTCAATTTTGACGTTAGCCGGGGCAGGATGCCAAACTTTCCTGAGGAGGCCCATGTCAGAGATCGCCCACATCGCCGCAACCCTGTTCAAGCGCGCCCACCACGCCGACCGGTTCATCGTCGGCATCGCCGGGCCGCCGGGCTCAGGCAAGTCGACGCTCGCGACGGCACTGCATGACGTGCTGCCGGAGGGCGCGGCTGCCGTGGTGCCGATGGACGGCTTCCACTTTGACGACGTCGTGCTCGAACAGCGCGGGCTCAGGGCGCGGAAGGGCGCACCGGAAACCTTCGACTTTGCCGGCTTCGAAGTGCTGCTCAAGCGCCTGCGCAGCGCCGAGCCCGACATCGCCATCCCGGTTTTCGACCGCAGCATCGAACTGTCGCGCGCGGCCGCTGCCGTCGTCGGATCCGACATCAAGTTCATCCTCGTCGAAGGCAATTACCTGTTGCTCGACGAAGACCCATGGCGGCGGCTCGCACCGCTGTTCGACTTCACCATTTTCGTCGACACGCCGCGCGAGGAACTCGAACGGCGGCTGGTGGAGCGCTGGCGCGAACATGGCCGCTCGGACGCCGACGCGCGCAACTGGATCGACACCAACGACATGCCGAACATCGACCGGGTGCTGCATGCGCGGCGGCGGGCCGATCTCGAGATCTGAAGCAAGGAAAAGGCCGGAACCGCAATGCGGTCCCGGCCTTTGAATTTGGCCTGACGGCGGGCGCGGTCGTCAGGGCCGCGCCGGAATGTTCAGGCCCTGCTGTACGGCGGGGCGGGCAAGGCCACGCTCGAGCCAGGCAGCGACATTCTTGAAATCCTTGAAGCCGACGAGGTCGCCCGCCTCGTAGAAGCCGATCAGGTTGCGCACCCAGCCGAGCATCGAGATGTCGGCGATGGTATAGTCGTCATCCATGATCCACTTGCGGCCCTCGAGCCGCTTGTCGAGCACGCCAAGCAGACGCCGCGACTCGTCGCGATAGCGCTCCAGCGGGCGCTTATCGGCGATCTCGCGCCCGGCGAACTTGTGGAAGAAGCCGAGCTGGCCGAAAATCGGGCCGACCGACGCCATCTGGAAGAACACCCACTGCACCGTCTCATAGTGACGGGCGCGGTCTGCCGGGATCAGGCGGCCGGTCTTCTCGGCGAGATAGAGCAGGATGGCGCCCGACTCGAACAGGGCGATCGGCTTGCCGCCCGGACCGTTCGGATCGAGGATCGCCGGGATCTTGCCGTTCGGGTTCAAAGACAGGAACTCGGGCGTCCAGCTCTCGTTCTTGCCGATGTTGATGGCGTGCGCTTCGTAGGGCAGGTCGAGTTCTTCGAGCGCAATGGAGACCTTTACGCCGTTCGGCGTCGGGAAGGAATAGAGCTGGATGCGGTCGGGATGCTTGGCCGGCCACCGCAGGGCAACAGGAAAAGGGGTAAGATCGCTCATAAAAAACGGTTCCTTGGGGTGATGCCCGCGCGACGCGCCGGCCAGGAAGGTGGGGGCACGCAAGAGTTAGGCATGGTCGCGCGCCGCATCAATATGCAAATGCGCACAAACCCAGCCAGCCAACCCGCAAGGCGTTCAGTCCGTTCAGGCCGCCTTGACCGCCACGACGGCATTGGTGCCGCCGAAGGCAAAACCGTTGCTCAGCGCCACGCGCACCTCGCGCCGCTTGGCGACGTTCGGCGTGACGTCGAGATCGCAATCGGCATCCGCCTCGCGATAATTGGCCGTCGGCGGAACCAGGCCCTCGCGCACGGCCATCACGCAGGCGATCATCTCCAGCGCACCCGACGCGCCGAGGCAGTGGGCATGCATCGACTTGGTCGACGACACCGACAGCTTGCCGGCATGGGCGCCGAAGACCCGCTTGATGGCCGCCGTCTCGATCTGGTCGTTGGCCTTTGTGCCGGTGCCGTGGGCGTTGATGTAGTCGACCTCCTCGGGCGCCAGGCCCGCATCGAGCAGGCAGGCGCGCATGGCTGCGGCAGGACCGTCGACGGTGGGGGCAACGATGTCGGAGGCATCGCCCGACATGCCGGCGCCCGCCAACTCCGCCAGGATGGTCGCGCCACGGGCAACGGCATGTTCGTAGGTCTCGAGCACGGCCATGCCGGCCCCCTCTCCGAGCACCAGGCCCTGGCGGTCGGCCGAGAACGGCCGGCAGGTGTCGGGCGAAAGCACGCGCAGCGCTTCCCAGGCCTTGACGATGCCCCAGACCAGGGGCGCGTCGGTGCCGCCGGCGACCATGACGTCGGCGCGGCCGGCACGCAGCTGGTCGACGGCCGAGGCAAAAGCGTGGTTTGACGAAGAGCAGGCCGAGGTGACGCCGAAGACCGGGCCGCGCAGGCCGAGGCTCATGCTGACCTGGCCAGCGGCAGCGCCCGGCATGACCTTGGGCACGGTGAAGATGCCGGCGCGGTTCCTGCCGTCGAGCAGGATGGCGCGGTAGTTCTCCTCGATCGCCTCCCAGCCGCAGACGCCGACGCCGACGATGGTTCCCATGCGGTAGGTATTGGTCTCGTCGGAAACGAGCCCGGCATGCGCCATCGCCTCGCGCGCCGCGATCACCGCCAGAAGGCTGAAGCGGTCCATCGATACCAGTTGCTTGCGCTCGATGCCATGATCGGGCAGCTCGGTGATCTCGGCACCGCTGCGGGTCTTCAGGTCATGCAGCGGCGAATGGACCAGCTGGCCGATGGCCGAGCGGCCATTGCGCATGGCATCCCAGATGGCGGACGCACCGTTGCCGAGCGCGCACAGCCCGCCGATGCCGGTGATGACGATACGCTGGCGGTTCATGTCAGGCTTTTTGGGCAATCAGGCCGCGAACGGCTTCCACCATGTCGCCGACATTCTTGAGGCTGCTCCAGGCCTCGACCGTATTCATCTCGATCTCGATGCCGTATTCCTCTTCGAGGTCGAAGATGATCTCGGTGAGTTCGAGGGAATGGATGCCGAGCGACGTCAGTTCGGTGTCCAGGGTGATCTCTTCGCCACCGGGTTCGGCGTGGGCCTTGATCTTGTCGATGATGTCCGTTGCCAGTTGATCGGCCATAAGCACCCTTCCCCAGAACTTTTCATTGTCAGGCAATCGCCCATTCCCGCGGCGGGCCTGAATGAGGCCTTCGGGCAATCCAGCCCCCGATATGAGCCAAAGACGTCGTTTCTCTATAGAAACCGAAACGCAGGGAGGCAACAAGCTATATATCGACAAAACCGCCGTCTCGGCTAACCTCAGGGCATCATGACCATCGGCATTTCCCCATCCGCGGCGACCGACGCCGCGGCCATGTCCTCGCAACGCGTCGCCGCGACCGGCAGGCTCGAGGTTCAGTGGCGCGACGTCCGCAGCCGCCTCTCCCGGCTGTTTCAAGAGGGTGCGGCCAAGATCAGGCTTCCCGACACCGGCTCGGACCCGCTCGAGGCGGTGCTGATCAACATGGCCGGCGGGCTGACCGGCGGCGACAGGATCGCGTGGGAGGCTGCCGTGGGCGCACAGGCCAGGGCGACGCTCACCACCCAGGCCTGCGAGAAGGTCTATCGCGCGCTCGCCGGTCAGGCCGAGGTCGATGTGCGCCTGAGCGTCGGCGAAGGCGGCTTCCTCGGCTGGCTACCGCAGGAAACCATCGTCTTCGACCGTGCCGCCTTTTCGCGCCGGCTCGACGTCGACCTGGCACCGGGAGCGGAGGCTCTGATCGTGGAGGCGACGATCTTCGGCCGCAGCGCCATGGGCGAGCGCGCCCGATACGGCACGTTCCGCGATCGCTGGCGGGTACGGCAGGGCGACAGGCTGATCCACGCCGAGGATCTTTCGCTTGGCCCGGACATCGAATCAACTCTTTCCAAGGCTGCATCCGCCGGTGGCAGGATCGCCTTCGCAACAGTTCTGCTGGTCTCCCCTGACGCCGAAACGCGGCTTGAGCCTGCGCGGCAAATCGTCGACGCCATTGGCGGCGCGAGTTTCTGGACAGTGGGAGAGACTGGCAAGCTTCTTGCGAGGCTTTACGCCGAAGACGGCTACGAGCTACGTAAGCGACTCATGCCACTGGTGGCCCTGCTCAATGGACAGGCAGGCCTGCCCAGACTGTGGTCACTCTAGGATTTTTGGTGCGCGTATGAACCTGACGCCGAGGGAAAAGGACAAGCTGTTGATCGCCATGGCCGCCATGGTGGCACGGCGACGACTGGAGCGCGGCGTCAAGCTCAACCATCCCGAAACCGTGGCGCTGATCTCCGACTTCATCGTCGAAGGCGCCCGCGACGGCCGCTCCGTCGCCGAGTTGATGGAGGCAGGCGCGCATGTCGTTTCCCGCGCCCAGGTGATGGAAGGCGTGGCCGAGATGATCCACGACGTGCAGGTTGAAGCGACCTTTCCCGACGGCACCAAGCTGGTGACGGTGCACGAACCCGTCCGCTGAGGCCCCCATGCTCGAGCTGCGCCCCAATTGCGAATGCTGCGACCGCGACCTGCCGCCCGCGGCGACCAATGCCGTGATCTGCACGTTCGAATGCACCTTCTGCACCGATTGCGCCGAGGGCGTTCTCGGCGGCACTTGCCCCAATTGCGGCGGCAATTTCTCCGCGCGGCCGATCCGGCCGGCGGCAATGCTTCTGAAATACCCGGCATCGACCAAACGCGTGCTGAAAGCCGAAGGCTGCGCGCCGAGGTCGGTCGCCTGATTGTTTGATTTGAAAGGTACTCACGATGTTTACGCGCCTCACGCTCGCCCTCTCGGCACCTTCGCTCTCGGTCGCGCCTGCCTTTGCACACCTCGATCCGGCCGCGCACGGCTCGCTGCCCGCCGGCGACTTTCATCCGCTGCTCGGCGCCTGAGGACAGAGCCATGATCCCCGGAGAGATCATTCCCGCCGAGGGCTCGATCGAGCTCAACAAGGGCCAGCCGACGATCACGCTCAAGGTCGCCAATACCGGCGACCGGCCGATCCAGGTCGGCAGCCATTTCCATTTCTACGAGACCAACAACGGCCTGAAATTCGACCGCGAGCTGGCGCGCGGCATGCGGCTCGACATCGCCGCCGGCACCGCCATGCGCTTCGAGCCCGGCCAGGAACGCGACGTGATGCTAGTGCCCTATGGCGGCAAGCGCGAGGTCTACGGTTTCCAGAAGAAGGTGATGGGGAAACTCTGATGCCCGCTCAAATCTCCCGCGCCTCCTATGCGAAGATGTTCGGCCCGACGGTGGGCGACAAGGTGCGGCTCGCCGACACCGAGCTGTTCATCGAGGTCGAAAAGGACTTCACCGTCTACGGCGAGGAAGTGAAGTTCGGCGGCGGCAAGGTCATCCGCGACGGCATGGGCCAAAGCCAGCTGAGCCGCGCCCAGGGGGCCATGGACTGCGTCATCACCAATGCGCTGATCCTCGACCACACCGGCGTCTACAAGGCCGATGTGGGCCTCAGGGACGGCCGCATCGCCGCCATCGGCAAATCAGGCAATCCCGATACCCAGCCCGGCGTCACCATCATCATCGGCCCGGGCACCGAGATCATCGCCGGCGAAGGCAAGATCCTGACCGCCGGCGGCATCGACACGCATATCCACTTCATCTCACCGCAGCAGGTCGACGAGGCACTGAATTCTGGCGTCACCTGCATGGTCGGCGGCGGCACCGGTCCGGCGCATGGCACGCTCGCCACAACCTGCACGCCCGGCCCATGGAACATAGCCCGCATCATCCAGGCCTTCGACGGCCTGCCGATGAACATCGGCGTGTTCGGCAAGGGCAACGCCTCGCTGCCGGGCGCGCTGGAGGAGATGGTTCTGGCCGGCGCCTGCGGGCTCAAGCTGCACGAGGACTGGGGCTCGACGCCGGCGGCCATCGACACCTGCCTTTCGGTCGCCGACGCCTACGACATCCAGGTGGCGATCCACACCGACACGCTGAACGAGGGCGGCTTCGTCGAGGACACGGTAGCCGCCTTCAAGGGCCGCACCATCCACTCCTTCCACACCGAGGGTGCCGGCGGCGGCCATGCCCCCGACATCATCAAGGTCTGCCAGTATCCCAACGTGATCCCGGCCTCGACCAACCCGACACGGCCCTACACGGTCAACACCATCGCCGAGCATCTCGACATGCTGATGGTCTGCCATCATTTGTCGCCGTCGATCCCCGAGGACATCGCCTTCGCCGAGAGCCGCATCCGCAAGGAGACGATTGCGGCAGAGGACATCCTGCACGACCTCGGCGCCTTCTCCGTGATCTCGTCCGACAGCCAGGCCATGGGCCGCGTCGGCGAGATGATCATCCGCACCTGGCAGACGGCCGACAAGATGAAGCGCCAGCGCGGCGCGCTTGGGCAGGAGACGGGCAACAACGACAACTTCCGCGCCCGCCGCTACATCGCCAAATACACCATCAACCCGGCGATCGCGCACGGCATGTCCAGGGAAATCGGCTCGGTCGAAGTCGGCAAGCGAGCCGACCTGGTGCTGTGGAACCCGGCCTTCTTCGGCGTGAAGCCCGACATGGTCATGCTCGGCGGCTGGATCGCCACGGCCCCCATGGGCGACCCCAACGGATCGATCCCGACGCCGCAGCCGAGCCATTTCAGGCCGATGTTCGGCGCCTATGGCAAGGCGCTGACCAACAGCTCGATCACCTTCGTCTCGAAGGCCGGTCTCGAAGGCGGCCTGCGCGAGCGCATCGGCGTCGAGAAGCAGATGGCGGCGGTGGAAAACACCCGCGGCGGCATCGGCAAGCACTCGATGATCCTCAACGACGCCACCCCGCACATGGAGGTCGATCCCGAGACCTACGAGGTGCGCGCCGACGGCGAGCTTCTCACCTGCGAGCCGGCGACGGTGCTGCCGATGGCGCAGCGCTACTTCCTGTTCTGAGGCTTCGCGAACCCGCGCATCGACCTTTCGGGCCGATGCGCGGGCTGCCCGCGACTGGATGCCACGGCGGCAATGCTGGACAGGTCCAGACCAGACACTATGGTGCCGGCGCTAGCTAAAAATTCGGCAAGTTGCCTCGAACCCAAGATCGGGGCATCCGGCTATCTTGGAAATGGAGTTTCACATGATCGGGAAGAACGTTCCTTCCGTCACCTTCCGCACGCGCGTGCGCGACGAGGCCGTCGGCGGCCCGAACCCCTTCCGCTGGGAAGACAAGACCTCGGCGGACTATTTCGCCGGCAAGCGCGTCGTCCTGTTTTCCCTGCCGGGCGCCTTCACGCCGACCTGCTCGACCTACCAGCTGCCCGATTTCGAGAAGCTGTTCGGCGAGTTCCAGGCCGAGGGCATCGACGAAATCTACTGCATCTCGGTCAACGACGCCTTCGTCATGAATGCCTGGGGCAAGTCGCAGAACCTCGCCAACGTCAAGCTGATCCCGGATGGCTCGGGCGAGTTCACCCGCAAGATGGGCATGCTCGTCGCCAAGGACAATCTCGGCTTCGGCATGCGCTCGTGGCGCTATGCCGCCGTCATCAACGACGGCCAGGTCGAGAAGTGGTTCGAGGAAGAGGGCTTCGCCGACAACTGCGACAGCGACCCCTATGGCGTGTCGTCGCCGCAGAACATCCTCGCGGCGCTGAAGAACGACGGCGTTGCCGAAGCCGCCTGAGCATCGGCGTCTTCGCTGAACACGAAACCCCGGCCGCGACAGCGCGCCGGGGTTTTTCATCTTGAATGATTCCAGCGCATGCAATTTGACAATTGCGAGATCTTACAAACATCAGCCTCGCAGGCAAGATGCGTGATTTGACCTTTGTCCCTGACCTTGTCAGCCTCCATTCGCGCCAATTCTGTTGGCGGATCGCCTGTTTCAGCGCAAGATGACCGGCATGAACAAGATTTTCGGCAAGTCGCAATTGACGCCCTATGAGGCCGACTACGCTCGCTGGTGTGCCGAGCAAGCTGCGCTGTTGCGCGACGGGAAGCTCGAGGCACTGGACCGGGAGAATCTTGCGGAGGAGGTCGAAAGCTTGGGGCGGAGCGATAAACGCGAGATCGAGAGCCGGCTCAACGTCCTGCTTGTGCACCTGCTCAAATGGCAGCATCAGCCGGACCGACGGACGGCAAGTTGGAAGGCGACGATCACGGAACAGCGGTGGCGCATTTCGCGGGTGATCGAGGACAGCCCTAGCCTGGGCAGCTATCCGCGCAAAGTTCTCGCCGGTGAGTATGCCATTGCCCGCTCGGCAGCAGCCACCGAGACCGGCTTGGCGGAGGACAGCTTCCCTGCCGAATGTCCCCTTTCGATCACCCAGGTCCTCGACCCGGCATTCCTTCCCGAGTAAGGCAAGCGATCGCTGGCAATCCAGCGGGTTTGCAAAGGACTGCCGAAGGAGAGGGTATTTTCCGTAACCCAATCTATCCCCGGTGGCACTTTGCCTCATCGTTACAGTGACCAGCGAAAGGCGATATTCTCTGGCTTTCGTAGTGGCGACTCTGATCTACCAGATATCGTGGACCCGAACGCCGTTCGGCGCCATCGTCTGAGCCACCACGTCCACGACACTACGCCGAGAAGAACGAGGATACCGATGCTGCGCGCTGTCCAGATCATCCGTGCCGACGCCGCTAGTGGCCAGGCGGCCGCCTTCGACGTCGCCGTGCTCGCCCATGACGAGCGCTATATCCGCCGCCGCGCCATCGAGCTGTCGAGAGGTGAACGCGTGCTCGTCGACCTGCCCGAGCCGGTGGTGCTCGAAACCGGCGACCTGCTCGTGCTCGAGGATGGCCGCACAGCCGGCATCGTCGCCGCCGAGGAAGAACTCTACGACATCCGCGCCCGCGACGCCGTGCACCTGACGCAGCTCGCCTGGCACATCGGCAACCGCCACCTCGCGGCCGCCATCGCGGCCGACAGGATCCTGATCCTGCGCGACCATGTCATCAAGGCGATGCTGGAAGGGCTGGGTGCCACCGTCACGGACATCGTCGCGCCGTTCGATCCGGTGCGCGGCGCCTATTCCGGCCACAGCCATTCGCATGGCCACCACGATCACGGCCATTCCCACGATCATTCGCATGATCACGACGATCACCATCACCACCATGGTGGCGACCACCATCACCACCATGACTGAGCGCGGCAACACCGCGCTGCTGCGCCTGATGGCCTGGCTGTCGCCCACCTTTCCGGTGGGCGGCTTCTCCTACAGCCACGGGCTCGAACGCGCCGTGCATGACGACCTCATCGCCAACCGCGACGACCTCGCCGCATGGCTTACGGCACTGGCCGAAATCGGCTCGGGCTGGAACGATACGGTGCTGTTTGCCGAGAGCTGGCGCCGTGCCGGCACCGACGGCGACCTGCGCGAGGTTGCGGAGCTCGCCGAGGCGCTGGCCGGCTCGCGCGAACGCCACATGGAATCGATGCTGCAGGGACAGGCCTTCCTGGCCGCAGCAGCCGCCTGGCCGCATCCTGTCATCGAGGGGTTGCCGGCGGAGTGCCCTTACTGTGTCTCCGTCGGGGCGGTTGCCGGCGCGCATGGCATCGTACTCGAAGACGCGCTGGCGGCGTGGCTGCAGGCCTTCGCCACCAATCTCGTGCAGGCGGCGATCCGGCTCGGCGTCGTCGGCCAGACCGCTGCCACCGGCATCGTCGCAGGCTTCGAGCCTGTGGCGCTTTCTGTAGCCGCGCTTGCGGCAGTTTCGACACTCGACGATCTGGGGTCCGCCGCCATAACTTCCGACATCATGGCGATGCGCCACGAGACCCAACATTCGAGACTGTTCCGCTCATGATGCCAGTCGCCTTCGCCCTCGCAGCCGTGCTTTACCTGATCGCGTCGATCCATGCCTATTGGGGCCTCGGCGGCGTCTGGCCGGGCACCGACCAGGCCTCCTGCGCGCGCACCGTCGCGGGGTTCCGTGGCGTCGAGACCATGCCCGACGCCTTCGCCAGCTTCGCCGTCACCGCCTGCCTCGTCCTGGCGGCGCTGTGGCCGCTGGCGCTTGTCGGCGTCTTCGCCACGCCTTTCCCCAAGGCGGGCCTTGCCGCCTCGGCGCTGATGATCGCACTGGTGTTCCTCGGCCGCGGCATCGCCGGCTTCACGCCGGCATGGCGCAGGCTGACGCCGGAAATGCCCTTCGCCCGGCTCGACCGGCAGTATTATTCGCCGCTTTGCCTGCTCATCGGCACGGGCTTCGTCATCCTCGCCATCAACGGATTCCAGTCATGACCTCGAAAAACGGCCCGCTTCGCATCGGCATCGGCGGTCCCGTCGGCTCGGGCAAGACGACGCTGACGGAAAAGCTGTGCAAGGCGCTGCGCGACGAATTCTCCATCGCGGTCGTCACCAACGACATCTACACCAAGGAGGATGCGCTGATCCTGGCGCGCCTCCAGGCCTTGCCCGAAGAGCGCATCATGGGAGTTGAAACCGGCGGCTGCCCGCACACCGCCATCCGCGAGGACGCATCGATCAACCTGCAGGCCATCGCCGAGATGAACAGGAAGTTCCCCGACCTCGACATCGTCTTCATCGAATCCGGCGGCGACAATCTCGCGGCGACATTCTCGCCCGACCTCGCCGACATCACGCTCTACGTCATCTCGGTCTGCCAGGGCGAGGAGATCCCGCGCAAGGGCGGCCCGGGCATCACCCGCTCCGACTTCCTGGTCATAAACAAGAGCGATCTCGCGCCCTATGTGAACGTCGATCTCGACGTCATGGAGGGCGACGCCGCCCGCCAGCGCGGCAAGCGGCCGTTCGGCTTCACCGATCTTTCGCGCGGCAAGGGGCTCGAGGCGGTGATCGACTTCATCGTCGAAACCGGCGGGCTCAGGCTGGACCAGCGGAAATCCGCCTGAACGGCGGTTGCCGCGCCGGCCCCGGCGCGGCATTCTTCCTTCCAGCCAGAGGGAGGAAGTGATGGCCGTCACGCAGCTCAAGCAGACAAACCTTCCATTCTACCAGGAGCGCGTCGACCTCGCCTGCGCCTTCCGCTGGACGGCGCGGCTCAACATGCACGAGGCGGTCGCCAACCATTTCTCCCTCGCCGTCAACGACGACGGCACGCAGTTCCTGATGAACCCCAACCAGGTGCATTTCTCGCGCATCAAGGCGAGCGATCTTCTGCTCATCGACGCCAACGACCCCGAAACGATGACTGGGCCCAACGCGCCCGACCCCACCGCCTGGGGCCTGCACGGCGCGGTACACCGCAACTGCACGCACGCGCGCTGCGTCATGCATGTGCATTCGATCCACGCCACGGTGCTCGCATCGCTCGCCGATTCCACCCTGCCGCCCATCGACCAGAACACGGCGATCTTCTTCCGCCGCCATGTCGTCGACGGCCATTATGGCGGGCTCGCCTTCGAGGAGGAGGGCGAGCGCTGCTCGCAGCTGCTTGCGGACCCCAAGGTCAAGGTGATGGTGATGGGCAACCACGGCGTGCTGGTCATCGGCGACAGCGTCGCCGACACCTTCAACCGGCTCTATTATTTCGAGCGCGCCTGCGAGACCTACATCAAGGCGCTGTGGACCGGCCGACCCTTGCGGGTGCTGTCCGACGAGATCGCCGAAAAGGCGGCGTTGGAGCAGGAAGATTACCCCGGCCAGGCCGAGCGTCATCTCGCCGAGCTCAAGGCGATCCTCGACGAGCAGGAACCGGCTTACCGGAACTGATTCTTACCCCGATTTCGGCGCGCGTCGTCGACCGCGGGAGCATAGCGGCGGCCATCAGCCGCCCTGGTCGTAGAGCACGACCATCAATGCCCGCGCGGTATGGTCGGCCCTATTGGCGATCTCGTGAGCGACGTCGGCGCGGTATCGGGCGGTTTCGCCGGTGGCGAGCGCCTGGGTGCCGTATTCGGTCTCGACGGTCAGTCCGTCGCTATGGGCGGTGAGGTGTTCGAAGGTGCCCGGCGCATGCGGGGCGCTCTGCAGCTTCGAGCCGGGCGCGATCTCCACCTCGTACCATTCGATGCGGCCGGCGAGCGCCGGCGAACTCAGGATGCGCAGGCGCCAGGCGCCGTCGGGGCTCTTGATTTCGGGCGTCAGCGCCGCCGTCACCAGCTCGATGGCATCCGCCTTCCTCTGCTGGGCGACGCCACCGGCGACGAGCTGGGAAAAGTCGATGCCGAGCGCCTGGGTCAGCGCCCAGAGCACGGCGAAGGTCGGGTTGGCCTCGCCGCGCTCGATCTGCGACAGCATTGATCGCGACACGCCCGAGATCGCCGCCAGCCGGTCGAGCGTCAGGTGGCGCTCCTTGCGTTCCTTCTGGATCACCGGGCCGATCTTCGGCGCGTCGTTCAGTTCCATCTCGATCCCCTCATGCGGGCCGACTGATAGCACTGCGGCAGGCGCGTCGCGAGCCATTTGCCGCCTCGCCTGCGCCACAGCGATTCCACTGGACTTTCCAAATCATCCAATATATCGGAATTTCCATCTTAATGGATTTTGACGCCGATGAGCCAGGATTTCCTTTCCCACATATCGAACCTTCTCCGGGGCATCGAGGCCGACGGCCTCTACAAGCGCGAGCGAGAAATCGCCGGCATGCAGGCCGGCCGCATCAAGGTGAAGGGTGCGGCGGGCGAACGCCAGATGGTCAATCTCTGTGCCAACAACTATCTCGGCCTCGCCGACAATGCCGATATCCGCAAGGCGGCGGCCGCAGCCCTCGACGAGTTCGGCTTCGGCATGGCCTCGGTGCGCTTCATCTGCGGCACCCAGACGCTCCACCGCGAGCTAGAACGCGCCATCGCCGACTATCTCGGCAAGGACGATGCGATCCTGTTCGCCGCCTGCTTCGACGCCAACGGCGCGCTGTTCGAGCCGCTGCTCGGCGCCGAGGACGCGATCATTTCCGACAGCCTCAACCACGCCTCGATCATCGACGGCGTGCGCCTCTCCAAGGCCAAACGCTTCCGCTACGCCCAGGGTGACATGAACGACCTCGAGGCCCAGCTCAAGCAGGCCGACGCCGACGGCGCCCGATTCAAAATGGTCGTCACCGACGGCGTGTTCTCGATGGACGGCCATATCGCCAAACTCAAAGAGATCTGCGATCTCGCCGAGCGTTATGGCGCGATCGTCGCCGTCGACGACTGCCATGCGACGGGACATATCGGCGAAGAGGGGCGCGGTACGCCGGTGCTGACCGGCGCCGGCAACCGCGTCGACATCGTCACCGGCACGCTGGGCAAGACGCTTGGCGGCGCCATGGGCGGCTTCATCGCCGCGTCGCAGCCGATCATCGACCTGTTGCGCCAGCGCGCCCGCCCGTACCTGTTCTCCAACTCGCTCGCTCCTGCCGTTGCCGCCGGGTCGCTCAAGGCCATCGAGATCGCCCGCGGCGCCGACGATCTGCGCGCAAAACTCGGCCGCCACACGACGCGCTTCCGCGAGGGCCTGACCCAGGCCGGCTTCACGCTTTTGCCCGGCGAGACGCCGATCATCCCGGTCATGCTGGGCGACGCGGTGCTGGCGCAGCGAATGGCCAAGGCGCTCGACGAGCGCGGCGTCTATGTCGCCGGCTTCTTCTATCCCGTCGTGCCGCAGGGCAAGGCGCGCATCCGCACCCAGATGTCGGCCGCCCTCGACGACCAGGACATCACCTTCGCCATCGACGCCTTTGCCGACGCCGGCAAGTCGCTCGGCATCATCTGACATTCAGGAGTTTCCCCATGCGCGCACTGGTCAAGGCCAAGGCTGAACCCGGCATCTGGATGGAAGATCGGCCCGTGCCGGAAGTCGGCCCCGACGACGTGCTGATCAAGGTCAACAAGACCGGCATCTGCGGCACCGACATCCACATCTACAAGTGGGACGAATGGGCGGCCAGGACCGTGCCGGTGTCGATGATCACCGGCCACGAATATGCCGGCGAGATCGTCGAGCTCGGCGCCCATGTGCGCGGCTTCAAGGTCGGCCAGCGCGTCTCGGGCGAGGGCCACGTCATCGGCATGCGCAGCCGCGCCAGCCGGGCCGGCCGCTTCCACCTCGATCCGGAAACACAGGGCATCGGCGTCAACCTGCCAGGCGCCTTTGCCGAATATGTACGCATTCCCGCCTTCAACGTGGTGCCGCTGCCCGATTCGATCGACGACGAGCTCGGCGCCATCCTCGACCCGCTCGGCAATGCCGTGCACACGGCGCTCTCCTTCGACGTCGCCGGCGAGGACGTGCTGATCACCGGTGCCGGGCCCATCGGCATCATGGGTGCGGCGGTCGCCCGCCATTGCGGCGCACGCCATGTCGTCATCACCGACGTCAACCCCAAGCGCCTCGAATTGGCCACCCAGGTGGCCGACGTGACCCCAGTCAACGTCGCCCAGGAAGAGCTGCGCGACGCGATGGCCCGCCTGCGCATGCGCGAGGGCTTCGACGTCGGTTTCGAGATGAGCGGCTCGCCCGCCGCCTTCGACCAACTGATCGAGCACACGCTGATGGGCGGCCGCATCGCGCTGCTCGGCGTGCCGGCCAAGCCCTTCCCCATCGACCTCGCCAAGATCGTGTTCAAGATGATCACGCTCAAGGGCATCTACGGCCGCGAGATGTTCGAGACCTGGCACAAGATGCTGGCGATGCTGGAAAGCGGCCTCGACATCCGCAAGGTGATCACCAGCCGCATGAAGGCCGACGACTACCAGACCGCCTTCCACAACGCCGCCAACGGCGAAGCCGGCAAGATCGTGCTGGAATGGTAGGGTTTCGCACCTGCTGAAGACGAAAAAGGCCGCGCCCAGTGCGCGGCCTTCAGACTGCTGAAGCTGCCTTCCCCGGGCTTTGGCATTCACACGCGCTGAGCCGGCTTACGCCGCGTTCTTCAGCGGCAGGCCGAGCTCCTCGCAGATGCCCCTGACGTGGGCGGCGCATTGCTTGATGTATGCGACCGTCTCATCATAGTGGTAGTTCTTCACCGCCCAGGCGGCGAAGCTCTCGCGGTCCATGACCTCGCCGCTAGCGATGCGGGCGGCATAGTCCTGCACCATCTTCATGTAGTCGGCATATTCCTCGACGCCGAGGTCGGGATGGCCTTCGAGCCATTTCGGGTCGGCGATCTCGATGATCATCTTCGGCGGGTTGCGCGGCCGGTCGGAGAAGGACTCGTAGTTCTCGATCGACAGGTTGAGGTCGGGCTTGGCCTTGGCCAGGATCGGCATGATGGCGCGGAAGTCGACGACGCCGCCGCCACAGGGGCGCATCTGGAAATCGAGCACCTCGCCGTCATAGGCGATCAGCGCGTCCTTGATGTGGGTCTGGCGGACATAGGGCGCGACGCGTTTCGCCGCCCAGACCGGATGCTCGGCGCGCTGCAGCACGTTGGCCGTATCGAAGACGATGCCGGTCGTGTCGGGCCCGACCTCCTCGACCAGCCGCACCAGCTCGAAGGAGGTGATCTCCTCGTGGGTCTCGAGGTTCATATGGATGCCGAGGTCGCGGGCGATCGGCGCGAGCTTCTTCAGGAAGCGGGCGGTGGCCTGGAGCTGTTCGGTCCAGGTCACGTCGGTGCGGAAGCGGTCATAGGCGAAGCGGCCGGTATAGGCCGGCTTGTAGTTGGCGGTCGCCACCCAGAGTTCGCGGCAGTCGATGGCGGCGCACGCCTCCATCATGCGGCGGAAGCCGAGCACGATGTCGCCGTCGCCGATCAGCCGGAGCTCGGGTCCTTCCGGCGTCGCGTAGGGATTGACCTTGCCGAGGCCGGTTTCGAGATACATGCCGAGCTCGTCGGCGCGCTGCTTGATCTCAAGGAGATAACCGGCGTCGAGCGTCGGGCTCATGTCGAGCACGGTGCGGAAGAACAGGCCCTCCATGCCCAGTTCCTTGCCATGATCGAAGCTGGCCACCGGGCCGCGCTTGGCGGCTTCGGGAATCTTGCGGCCGTCGACACCGATACGCATCGGCAGTCTCCTTGTTCTCTATGTCAGTTGGCAGGCTCGAGGTGGCGCGCCGCGCGGCGGGCACGGCCGACGACAGGGTCGGGCACGGGTACGGCGGCCAGCAGCGACTGCGTGTATTCCTGCTGCGGGTTGCCGAAGATCTCCTCGCGCGTGCCCTGCTCGACCACCTTGCCCTTGTGCAGCACGACGATCCGCTCGCAGAGGTGGCGGACGACGGCGAGGTCGTGCGCCACGAAGACGATGGCGAGGTTGAGCTTCTTCTGCATGTCCTGCAGCAGGTTGATGACCTGCGCCTGCACCGACACGTCAAGCGCCGCCACCGGCTCGTCGCAAACGAGGATGCGCGGGCGGATAACCAGCGCGCGGGCGATGGCGATGCGCTGGCGCTGGCCGCCGGAGAAGGAGCGCGTGTAACGGTCCATGTCGTTGGGGTTGAGGCCGACCATCTCCATCATCTCGGCGACACGGGCACGTCGTGCCGCCGCGGTGGCCTCGAGCTTGTGGATCAGCAGGCCCTCGCCGATCAGCTCTTCCACCGTCATGCGCGGATTGAGGCTGCCATAGGGGTCCTGGAACACCATCTGCACTTCGCGACGGAAGCGGCGCAAATCCTCGCCCTTGGCGTGGGTCACGTCGATGCCGTCATAGGTGATCGCGCCTTCTTCCGGCTTGATCAGTGCCAGCATGCATTTGGCGATGGTCGACTTGCCCGAGCCGGATTCGCCGACAAGGCCGATGGCCTCGCCGGTGTCGACGTCGATGGAGACGTCGTGCAGCACCTTGGCCGGCGGGTTGGGGAAGGCGTGGTAGGACTTGCTGATGCGGTCGATGGACATGAGCATGGTCAGGCACCCTTCCCGTCATGCAGGTGGCAGGCGACGCGCGTCCGGCCGACCGGCAGCAGCGCCGGCAGTTCCCGGTCGCAGCGGTCGAAACGCTGGTCGCAGCGCGGGTGGAACGGGCAGCCGCTCGGCCGCGCCAGCGGCGGCGGCGGCGCGCCGGGGATGGCGTAGAGCGTGGCCAGATCCTGGTCGATGCGCGGCACCGCCTTGATCAGGCCTTGCGTGTAGGGATGGCTCGGCCTGGCGAAGACGCTGCCGACCTCGCCGTCCTCGACGATGCGGCCCGAATACATGACCATGACGCGCTCGGCGAAGCCGGCGACGACGCCGAGGTCGTGGGTGATGAACAGCACCGCCAGCCCGCGGCGCGTCGAGACGTCGTCGAGCAGGTCGAGCACCTGGTCCTGGACGCGCACGTCGAGCGCGGTCGTCGGCTCGTCTGCGATCAAAAGGCGCGGCTCGCCCACCAGCGCCATGGCCAGCACGACGCGCTGGCGCATACCGCCCGAGAATTCGTGCGGATAGGAATCGAGCCGCTCGGCGGCGCGGTCGACGCCGAGCTCGTCGAGCACCGACAGCGCCCGCTTGCGTGCCTCGACCTTGCCTATGCCACGGATGCGCAGCGTCTCGGCTACCTGGTCACCGATGGTCATCAGCGGGTCGAGGAAGCTCATCGGGTCCTGAAAGACCATGGCGATGGAGCTGCCGCGAAGCTTGCCCATGTCGCGGTCGGAGAGCTTGAGCAGGTCGGTGCCGTCGAAGTCGACCCGGCCGGACAGCTTGGCCAGGCGGTCGAGCCGCATCAGGGCGCGTGCCGTCAGCGACTTGCCCGAGCCGGACTCGCCGACCAGCGCCACGCGCTCGCCGACGCCGATGGTGAAGTCGACGCCGTCGACGATGCGGACGCTGGCTCCGCTGCGGCCCAGCGGCATGTCGACGGTGAGCTTGTCGACGGTGACGAGAGGAGGACGAACGGGGGTGAGGGTGGACTGGTCGGGCATGGGGTGCACGGTCCTCATCTCAGTTGCCCCTGAGCGACGGGTCGCGGCGGACCTGGATGATGTCGCCGAGCAGGCCGAAGGCGATCGAAGTGATGGCGACGGCGGCACCGGGGGCGACGACGGTCCACCAGGCGGTCGAAACGTAACCACGGGCGGCGGCGATGGTGGCGCCCCACTCGGCGCTCGGCGGCTGGGCGCCGACGCCGATGAAGGAGAGGCTCGCAAGGACCAGGACCGTGGTGCCGATGTCGCCGGCCCATTTGACGATCAAGACGTCGAGCGAGTTGGGCAGCACGTGCTTGGTCATCAGCCGCCATTTCGACACGCCGAGCACCTGGGCGCCGGCGACGAAAGGCTGCTCCATGGTCTGGCGCATGATGCCGCGCAGCATGCGGGCGGTGATCGGCCAGCCGGTGATGGCCATCGCGATGACGGCCGAGCGCAGGCTGGCGCCCATGGCGGCGGCGAAGCCGAGGGCCACGATCATGCCGGGCAGCGCCAGGCCGATGTCGGTAAGGCGCATCAGGCCCTCGTCGAGCCAGCGCGGGCCGGCTGCGGCGACGGTGGCGATGGTGACGCCGATCAGCGAGTAGAGCGTCACCACCAGGAAGGCCGACAGCAGCGTCATCTGGGCACCGACGATGAGGCGCCAGAATACATCGCGACCCTGGTCGTCGGTGCCGAACCAGTTCTGCGCGGAGGGCGGCATCAGCGAGTTGGCGATGTCGGAGTTATAGACGCTGTCGGGCGCGAAGAACGGGCCGACGATGGCAATGGCCAGCAGCGCGACCACCAGCGCGATCACGAACGCCTCGAACGGCGTGAAGCCGTCCTTGCGGCGGGCGGTTGCAGGCGGGGCGATGGTGGGGGCGGTCATTGGCTTTGGCTCCCCAGTTGTGCGGCGCGGATGCGCGGGTCGACCAGAAGCTGGAGGATGTCGACGATCAGGTTGACGAGGCAGACGACGGTGCCGATGAACATCACGGAACCCAGCACCGCAAAGGCGTCCTTCTGGGCCACCGCATTGAACATGTAGGCGCCGATGCCCTGGCGGGCGAAGACGGTTTCGACCAGCACGGCCGAGCCAATCATGGCACCGGCCTGGGTGCCCGACAGCGTCAGCACCGGGTTCAGACTGTTGGGCAGCGCGTGGCGCACCAGCATGTGGCGGGCCGTCGCCCCCTTGGCGCGCACGGCCATGATGAAATCCGAACGCAACACGCCGAGCAGGGCCGCCCGCAGGGTGCGGAAGATCTGGGTGGCAAACAGCGCGGCCAGCACCGCCGCCGGCAGGATGATGTGGTGGAGCGCGTCGAAGAAGCCGGCGAAGTTACCGGCCATCAGCGCGTCGAGCGTCGGCGCCCCGGAAACCACGGGCGAGTTCATGCCGTAGCCCTGCTGGCCCGAGATCGGCACCACGCGCCAGACGCTGCCCAGCACATATTGCAGCACCAGCGCCAGCCAGAAGGCGGGCATGCCGCCGAGCATGACGGCCGCGATGCGGCTGGTCGAATCGAAGATGCCGCCCTGACGGTAGGCCGCCACGATGCCGGCCGGGATGGCCACCGCCAGATTGAGCAGCATGGCGATGAAGACGAGTTCCAGCGTGCTCGGCAGGACCTTTTCAAGGTCGGCCAGAACCGGCTGGAGCGTAACGATGGAGGTGCCCAGGTCGCCGCGCAGGAGGCGACCCAGGAAGCTTAGATATTGCATGACGACCGGGGCATCGAGCCCCAGCCGTTCGCGCACCGCCTCGATCTGGGCGGCGGAGGCGTCCGCGCCGGCAGCCATCTGGGCCTCGTCGCCGGGCATGAGCTTGATCATCAGGAAGACCAGCGACGCCAGTCCCCAAAGGGTCAGCAGGGTCAGGCCCAGGCGTCGACCCAGGAACCAGGAGTAGGCGCGGAACGCGAGCATTGTCGGCCTCGCTTACGGCTTGGCGAGACGGAAATCCGCCGGCTCCGCGGGCGTGGCGAGCATGCTGGCCTTGAGGTCGGCGAGCGTGCCGACACGATAGGCCGCCGGCTTGTAGACACCATACATGTCGACCATGACGGAGTCATTGTCGAGAATGGTCTGGACCTGCCTGTAGAGGTCGCAGCGCTTGGCGTCGTCGGCGGTGGCGAGGGCCTCGTCCAGCAGCTTGTCGACTTCCGGATTGGCATAGCCGGTGCGGTTGGTGCCGATGGCGTCCGACTTGTAGCCCTTGACCAGCATGATGCCGGCATCCGGAAACTGGGCGAAGTCCTCGAGCAGCATCATCTGCGGGATCGAGTTCGGGTCCTTGAGGCTGGCGAGGTAGTTCGGGAAGGCGATGGGCTCGAGTTCGAGCTCGACGCCGATCTCGCGCAGGTTCGACTGGAACAGCGTCGCTTCCTGCTTCTGCAGTTCGAACACCGGCTGGAAGTTCATCTTGAGCTTCAGGTTGGCAGCGCCCGCCTCGGCCAGCAGCGCCTTGGCGGCGTCGAGGTCGCGCTTGACCTCGGGCAGTTCCGGACGGCAGTCGAGGCGTGCCGGCAGCGGGCCGTTGGCGATCTTGCCATTGCCGCCGCGGATGCCACGCAGGCCGCCGGCATAGTCGTAGACCATGCGCAGCGCCTTGCGCACCTTGGGATCGGCGGTCGGGCCGACCTTGGTGTTGAACAGCACCTCGGTCTGGTAGCTGGTGTTGATCGGCACGACCTTCAGTGCCGGATCGGTGGCCATGGCGGCGGCGTCGCGGTCGGCGAAGCCGAAGGCGACGTCGATGCTGCCGGCACGCAGTTCGTCGCGGCGCGTCGCGCTTTCGTCGATGCGGCGGAATACGATGGATTCGGGACGGCCGGCCTCGGCGGCCCAATAGCCCGGGAACAGGTCGATCACCACGGCCTGCGACTGGTCGCCCAGCACATAGGGACCCGAGCCCGCGTCATGCGCCTGCAGCCAGCCCTGGCCGTCGTCGCCCCCCTTGTTGGCTTCGACCATCGCGGAGTTGACGATGTACACTTTGCTCAGCGACGGCAGGAACAGCGTGTTGGGCTTGGAGAGATTGATGGTCAGGTGCCTGTCGTCGGTCACCGCGGTCGATTCGTAGCCGCCGATCAGCGAGGCGACGCCGGTACCGAGGCGCTTCAGGCGATCGAGCGTGTAGGCGACGTCCTTGGCGGTCAGCGCCGAGCCGTCATGGAACTTCACGTCGGGGCGCAGGGTGAAAGTGATCGACTTGGCATCGGCGCCATAGGCGTATTCGGTGGCCAGGGATCCGACGAGCTTGGTCTCGTCATACGTCACCAGCGTATCGTAGACGGCGCTGATGATGGTGTTGGTCTGGTTGTAGTCGGCGCGCAGCGGGTCGAGCGTGTTGATCTGGCCGCCGAGGCCCACGATGATCGTGTGCTCGCGATCGGCCGCCATTGCGGCCGATCCGCCGAAACCGATCGCCACGGCGATCGCCGCGCCTCCAACGGTCGCGAGGAATTGCCGCCGCCCATGCGACAGCGTGGAAAAGGCGGACAGGAACGAATGCATGTTTGTCTCTCCCGTTGGCTGAACTGACACTGCCTTTTGGCAAAGGCTCTCCCTAGAGCTTTTGTATCCGATTTCCACATCAGTGGATACACAAATATTATCCTGCGGATGCAAAATGATTCCGACAGCGGGCACGTAGAAAATTTCCGTTCAGACTCAATGCCTTAATATGACTATACTTATTTCGGACATGGCGATCCGCAAGCTTGGACACGGATTCTGACCATGTCAGGCGCTCAATTCATGCGCTTCCGGATGTCCAAATCCGGAAATCATACATCTGCCTACCGTCGCATACATGAAGCGGGCGACAGGCAAATTTGGATACAAACTTTACATACTATATGATACAATGATAAAAGCGGTGCAACACTGAGGGTCAGCCCAGATCGCCGGCCGCGCGCCGCACTGGTGCGGCCACCGTCCGCTGCTTTCCGAGGGAATCGATGCGTCGCCTACTCGTCATCAATCCGAACACGTCGACCGGCGTCAGCAACACGATCGACACGCTCGTGCGCGCCGAGACGGCAGGCTTGGCCGACATCCGGACCGTGACGGCCGATTTCGGCTTCAGCTACATCTCCACGCGCGCGGCGGTGTCGATTGCCGCGCATGCTGTTCTGGACGCAGCAGCTAGGGCGATCGCCGAAGGCGCTGCGCCCGACGCGATCCTGCTCGCCTGCTTCGGCGATCCTGGCCGGGAGGCACTGGTGGAGATGACGGGGCTTCCGGTCGTCGGGTTCGCCGAAGCGGGGCTGCTGGCGGCAGTCGATCTGCCGGGAACATCTCTCGTCGCCACCAACGGCACCGTCTGGTGCGAGATGCTCTCCGAACTGGTGCTGAAGCTCGGCATCGGCGACCGAATAGCCGGTATCCGTTCAATCGAGGATGTCGCCGACGACCTAACGGCCGTTGCCGCGTTTTTGGCGAACGAGGCCGAGGCTCTGGGTGCCGAACGCATCGTGCTGGGCGGCGCAGGCCTGATTCCGTCGCTGCCGGAGGTGGCCGAGCTGTCGCCGATGCCGGTTCTCGACCCACATCGCGTCGCCATCGGCAAGGCGCTTAGATTGGCGGCCCTGCCGCGACCAGTCACGAGCGCGACGCCGGCCGCAAGCGAGACCTCGGGTCTGTCGCCGCACCTCGCGAAGCTTCTCGGCAAATCGCCCGCCCCGGTTCGACGCATGGCCGGCGGCCGCTGACCTACGGAAAAGGGAACGCATTGGCGCCGAAATGCGTCATTATAAAATCGTATTCAAAACACCTATATATTGAGCGCGATAGTTTTCTCTATTGTATCCGTCAACTTGTGCTAAAGTGCCGCTGCGCAGCTTGGTAGCCGCACGCCGCAAACCGTCCTGGCGACTGCAGGTTCTGACGGCCAGCGAAGCGGGCTGCTGCAAGGGAGAGCAGCAGGCGGCGTTTTCAGTCCGGCTAGAGCATTACCGGGATCATGGCAAGAGCCAGCATTCTTCTTGTCTTCAGCCCCCAGCCGATGCATCTGAGACGTGGCATTCTTGCGTGCTGCCCGTGTAACATTGTCTGGTGTTGGAATGGCAAAAGCTGCGAATACTGATTTCGACGACAAAGCCGGCTCTAAGATCGACTCGATCTACCAGGCGCTGTTCAGGGCAATCTTGGCGCGCGAGCTGATGCCGGGGACGAAGCTCAGCGAAGAATCGATCGGGTCGCTGTTTTCGGTGAGCCGCACCATCGTGCGCGCCGCGCTCAACCGGCTGCACTCCGAATCGCTCGTCGAGTTCCGGCAGAACCGCGGCGCGTTCGTCGCCAGCACGACGCCCGACGAGGCGCGGCAGGTGTTCGAGGCGCGCAACGCCATCGAACGCGAGATCTTTTCCAAGCTCGCCGCCATCATCACCGACAAGCAGATCGCCATGCTGGAAGAGCACCTCGAAAGGGAGCACAGCATAAGCCATTCCGGCGACCACACCGCAGCCATCGTGGCGTCCGGCGAGTTCCACCTGCTTGCCGCGCACATGGCCGGCAACGAAGTGCTCGCCGGCTTCCTCAAGTCGCTGATCTCGCGCACCTCGCTCATCCTCGCGCAGCACAGCACGCACCAGGAGACCGACTGCAGCGTCGACGAGCATGTCGCGATCCTGCAGGCATTGCGGGCCCGCGACCCGCAGGCGAGTGCCGCGGCGATCGTCGATCACCTGCAGCAGGTGTTCGAACAGGCCAATATCGGCCAGACCAAGCGCACCAAGCGCAATCTCAGCGAGATCCTGGCCCGCTACGCCTGAGCCGTCTTCAGTGCGTCCTTCGAGGCTTGGCCCGCGAAGCGCGCCGAGACCTGTATCTCGGCCAGCCGCTCGACCTCGCCATAGGTGACGGCGAGTTCGGTCTGGCGATCGGTCTGCATGCGCGCCTCCAGCGCGGCCAGGAGCTGCGCAGTCGTGTAGTTGCGCACCACGAAGATGGCGTCGAAGCCGAATTTCTCGACATAGGCGCCGAGCAGTTCCAGCAGGCGGCCCTTCTGATCGGCGGTCATGGCGTCGAGGCTCGCCGACTGGCTTTCGTCGGCGACGATCTTCGCCGCCTCGATCCGCGGGTCGAGCGGCGTGTAGCCCTTGAGCACATCGAATTTCTCGGCGTCGCTTGCGGCGCGAAATTCCGCGCGCAGGATTTCGAACAGACCGTGAGACGTGTCGGCGGCAGCATCGGTCCCCTTGTCGAAGGCGCGCCCGGCCAGCGTCGTTCCATTGCGGAAGCAATTGCCGAACGTCTCGAGGAATGCCTGTCTTTGCATCCGCGACGGCAGCGGCTGGGTTGAGCTGTTGCTAGAGGGACTGACGGACACTCGGCTCTCCTTCGGTGACGGCGCGGTCGCCTACCGCGCAAAATTGGTGCTTGTAAGGTGTGGGCGCCCAGTAGCGGGCTGAAATCGTTGCCTGAGATCGTCGACGAACATTCGGCGGAAAGCCTATCGGGGCCAGTTGGTGATAGCCTGCGGCAACCGCGCGACAGGCATGGCCTGGTCCCACGGAACGTCGCGCGTCCCGAATTTTGCGGCCATTGCCAAGACCGCTGCAAACTCCTCGAGAGCGACGGGCGGCTGCCGCTTCAGCCAAGCCCGATCGAAGACCGGCATGGCGAACTGGCCGGCATGCATCTCGAACCAGACCCTGCTGCCCGGAAGGACGGATCGGATCGCGTCCCAATCGACGAAGCCGTCGCCCAGCAGTACGAGGAAGCGCCGGATCCCGTCCTCCTGGAACCGCAGGACCGCGTCGTCGACATAGATCTGGCCGGCATAGGGCGCGACGCGCCGTGCGGCGGCGACCGGATCCTCGAGGCGGCAAAGCACGTTGACCGGATCGAAGGCTATGCCGATCACGTCGGGGCCGACCCGCTCGACAAGGGATACGATCTCGGCCGTCGCGATCTCCTCATGGGTCTTGAGCAATAGCTTCGAGCCAAACCGGCGCAGGACGGGCGCACATCGCAAAAGCAACTCGGCAACGCCGTCGAGCTGTGCCTGCCAACTCACATCGGCCTCGAAGCGGTCCTCGATCATGCCGATGATGAAGAACATGTCGCGGATGCCGATGCCGGCCGCCAGTTCCACCAAGCGCTCGATACCGGCCTGCATGTCGCCTTGGCCCGCCTCGACGATCGGCTTGCTTCGAGCCGGCAGCGCCGGATTGACGATGCCGAGCATGGACGAGATTTCGAGCCCCAGCCTGTCGGCCTCGGCACGGACGATCGCCAACTCGGCCGCGTCGAGCGTCGCACTGACGTCGAAGAGCGAATTGAACAGGAGCCCTTCCAGGCCAAGTTCCGCCACCTGGCGGAGCGCCTCGGTCGCCTTGAGTGTGCGGCCGTTCGGCAGGGAACTCTTGATGATGCCGATCATGCTGCGACCTCGTCGGACAAACTCTGGATGTGCCACGCCCTGTTCGCGAGCCACAGTCACGCGGCTGGCATTTGCAGCGTATGTGCACTATCTTGTATCATAAAATCCTTGTCAATGGATACAATCTTTGCCATCAGCATCGACAGAACCGAGTTTGGAAGGAGCCCCAGATGACCAGGAATTATGAAAGCGTCGCCGGCCTGTCGGTCGACCCGGGCCTGCGCGCCTTCGTGGACGATGAAGTCCTGCCGAGCGCTCGCGTCGATCCGGCGGCCTTCTGGTTGGGCTTGGCAGAGATCGTTCGCGACCTGGCGCCGCGCCATCGCGAGTTGCTTGCCATTCGCGACAACCTGCAGGCGCAGATCGACGCATGGCACCGCGAGCGGAAGGGCAAGCCACACGACGCGAGCGCCTACGAGCAGTTCCTGCGCGACATCGGCTATCTGGTGCCCGCGCCGGCGGCGGACGCCTACCGGGTCGCCACCAAGAACGTCGACGCCGAGATCGGCACCGTTGCCGGCCCGCAGCTGGTGGTGCCGCTGTCGAATGCGCGTTATGCGCTGAACGCGGCCAACGCACGCTGGGGCTCGCTCTACGACGCGCTCTACGGCACCGACGCCATTGCCGAGACCGACGGCGCCGAGAAGGGCGCGGCCTTCAACCCGGCCCGCGCCAGAAACGTCATCGCCCGTGCCCGCGCCTTCCTCGACCAGGCGGTACCTCTGGCTTCGGGCAGCCATGCCGATGCCACCAGCTACATCGTCGAGCGCGGCAGGCTGCAGGTGACGCTGGCCGACGGCACGAAGACCGGGCTACAGTCGGCGGCGCAGTTCGCCGGCTTCACCGGCCCGCGCCACGAGCCGAAGAGCGTGCTGCTGGTCAACAACGGGCTGCATGTCGAACTGGTGGTCGACCGCGAGCATCAGGTGGGCCAGCTCGATGCCGCCGGCATCGCCGACATCGTCATCGAGGCGGCGATCTCGATCATCATGGACCTCGAGGACGCGGTGGCCGCCGTCGACGCCGAGGACAAGGTCATCGTCTACCGCAACTGGCAGCGCCTGATGGACGGCAGCCTGAGCTCGGAGTTCACCAAGGGCGGCAAGACCGTCAGCCGCAGGCTGGTTGGCGACCGCGTCTTCACCGCCCCCGGCGGCGGCACGCTCACGCTGCATGGCCGCTCGACCATGCTGGTGCGCAATGTTGGCCACCACATGTTCACCGACGCCGTGCTCGACGCGGCCGGCAACCCGGTGCCCGAGGCGATCCTCGACGCGGCCGTCACCGTTGCCAGCGCCGCGCAGGACATCCGCGGCGAGAACGCCATGCGCAACAGCCGCACCGGCTCGGTCTATCTGGTGAAGCCCAAGATGCACGGCCCCGACGAGGTCGGCCTCTCCGACCTCCTGTTCAAGCGCATCGAGGAACTGCTCGGCCTGCCCAAATACACCATGAAGATCGGCGTCATGGACGAGGAGCGCCGCACTTCGGCCAACCTCGCCGCCTGCCTGTCGAAGGTGCGCGACCGCACCGTCTTCATCAACACCGGCTTCCTCGACCGCACCGGCGACGAGATCCACACCTCGATGGAAGCGGGCCCGATGCTGCGCAAGGGCGAGATGGCGGACACCGTCTGGCTCGCGGCCTATGAGGCCAACAATGTCGACGTCGGCATCGCCCGCGACCTTCCCGGCCGCGCCCAGATCGGCAAGGGCATGTGGGCGGCACCCGACCAGATGGCGGAACTGGTCGAGCAGAAGATCGCCCACCCCCGCGCCGGCGCCAGCACCGCCTGGGTGCCGACGCCGACGGCCGCCGTGCTGCATGCCATGCACTACCATCTGGTCGACGTGTCGGCGGTCCAGGACGAGCTGCGCGGCAGGGAGCAGGCGTCGCTCGCAGACCTTTTGACCATCCCGCTGGCGACCCGCAGCTACACGACCGACGAGATCGAGGCCGAGCTCGAAAACAACCTGCAGGGCCTGCTCGGCTATGTCGTGCACTGGGTCGGCCAGGGTGTCGGCGTGTCGACCGTGCCCGACCTCGGCGACGTCCGGCTGATGGAAGACCGTGCCACGTTGCGCATCTCCTCCCAGCATGTCGCCAACTGGCTGCACCACGGCATCGTCGGCGAGGCCGAGGTGCGCCAGACGATGCGGCGCATGGCGGCCGTGGTCGACCGGCAGAACGCCGCGACCGAAGGCTACTGGCCGCTGACCCCAGGCTTCGACAGCCCGGCCTTCAAGGCGGCCGAGGACCTGGTGTTCATGGGCCGCACCCAGCCCAACGGCTACACCGAGCACGTGCTGCACGCCCGCCGCCGCGAGGCCAAGGCGATGTCAGCCTGAGGCAGAGGCGCAAGATCGAAAGGCCCCTCGTCGGGGCCTTTCTCTTTGGCTCCATGGCTCGCCGGGTTGCGCGGTTGGTCCCGCTGATGGAATGTCGGCCGGAAGCAAATCGGCCGGAGGTGCGTCATGGGCGCGGGCATCCACCACATCACGCTCATCACCCGCAAGGTGCAGGCCAATGTCGATTTCTATGTCGGCTTCCTCGGGCTCCGGCTGGTCAAGCAGACCGGCGGTTATGAGGACGCCACGCAGCTGCACGTGTTCTACGGCGACGGCGCGGCAAATCCGGGCACGCTGATCACTTTCCTGGTCTGGGAAGACGGCGCCCCTGGGCGTGTCGGCCATGGCCAACCGAGCGAGATCTCTCTCGCCATCGATCCCGCCAGCATCGGCTTCTGGCTGACGCGGGCACTGTCGCACCACGTCGATATTTCTGGGCCGAGCGAGGAGATGGGCGAGCCGACGCTGCGGCTGAAGGACCCCGACGGGGTGATCGTCAAGCTGGTCGGCGTGACCGGCTTCCCGGCTCCGGCGGACTGGGACGGCTCGACCGTTCCCCAGGAGCACGCCATCCGCCGCATCCGCGGCGCCACCATCATGACCGAGGTGCCGGAGCTGACCGAGAGCTTCGTCACCAGGCATTTCGGCTACCGGCCGGAGAAGAGCACCGAGTTCATCCGGCGGCTGGCCTCGGATTCCGGCGACATCATCGACGTCAGGGACGCCAAGGGCTTCTGGTCGAGCGCGCCGGGCACCGGCACCATCGACCACATTGCCTTCCGTGCCCGCGACACGGAGGAAGTCGAGGCCGTGCATGCCGAGCTCGCCAAGGGCAACTCCTCGATCACCAACGTGCACGACCGCAAGTATTTCTACTCGCTCTATGTGCGCGAGCCGGGCGGCACGCTGTTCGAGCTGGCGACCGACGCGCCGGGCATGGCGGTGGACGAGGCTCCGTCAGAACTCGGCATGCATCTGTTTGTGCCGCCCGAACGCGCCGACAAGATCGATGAGCTGAAGACGATGTTGCCGCAGTTTTCCTGGCCGGGCGAAGAGCGCGTCATCTACCGCGACCTGCCCTTCGTGCACCGCTTCTACACGCCGGAAAATCCCGACGGCACGACCATCGTGCTGCTGCATGGCTCCGGCGGCAACGAGACCAGCCTGTTGCCGTTCGCCGCCAAGGCCGCGCCCAACGCCACGCTGCTTGCCCTGCGCGGCCGCGCCACCGAGGAGGGCACGCCGCGCTGGTTCCGCCGCTTCTCGGCCAACAGGTTCGACCAGGCGGATGTCAGGTCGGAGGCCGAGGCGCTTGCCGCCTTCGTCGAGGGCGCCGTCGAGGCTTACCGGCTCGACCCGCAAAAACTCGTGTTCCTCGGCCATTCCAACGGCGCCAACATGATTGCCGCGACCATGCTGCTGCACCCGCACGTCATCCGCCGCGCCGCGCTTCTACGCGCGGCGATGGTGCTGGAGCAGCCGCCTGCCGTGGACCTGTCGGATGCCGAGGTGCTGCTGGTGTCGGGCGACGTCGACGTGTTCAGCAGCTACGGCCCCGAACTTGCCGGCATGCTGCGCGATGCCGGCGCCGAGGTCGACGCCCGCACGATCTCCTCCGGTCACGCCATCGAGGACGCCGATATCGGGATCGTCAGGGGGTGGGTCGCCGCCCGCGGTCTCTAGCGACGACGATGCGCTAGCTGAGCGGTTTGAGCTTGGCCTCGATCGCCGCGCGCTTGCCCTCCAGGAACGGCGGCAGCGACAGGCGTTCGCCCAGCGTCTCCATCGGCTCGTCGACGGCAAAACCCGGGCCGTCGGTGGCGATCTCGAACAGCACGCCGGCGGGCTCGCGGAAATAGAGCGAACGGAAATAGTAGCGCTCGACCTCGCCGCTCGACGGCAGGCGGAATTCCTGCAGCCGCGCCGTCCACTGGCGGATCTGCTCGACATCGGGTGTGCGGAAGGCGACGTGGTGGACGCCGCCGGCGCCCTGCATGGCCGGGTTGAGCTTCGGCTGGACGGCGACATGCAGTTCGGCCGCCGGCCCGCCCTCGCCCATCTCGAAGGCATGGACATGGCCCTCGCCGTCGGGCGAGGCGAAATCGCGCACCTGACGCAGGTTCATCACCTTCGTCAGGACCAGCTCGGTGTTGGCTAGGTCGGGCACGCTGATGGTGATCGGCCCGAGCCCCCTGATCTGGTGCTCCGACGGAATACTGCTGCCCGACCACTCGTTGGCCGGCCCCTTGCCGCCATCGTCGACCAGCCGCAGGCGCTGGCCCTCGGGATCGTCGAAATCGACCGACCGGTAGCCGCCGACCTCCCTGATCTCCGACGCCTCGATGCCCCTGTCGGAAAGATACGCGCGCCACCAGGACAGCGATGCCTCGCTGGCGACGCGCAGGCCGGTGCGCGAGATGCTGTGGGTGCCGCGACGCTCGCGTGTCACCGGCCAGTCGAAGAAGGTCAGGTCCGAGCCGGGGCTCGCTTTGCCATCGGCGTAGAACAGGTGATAGGCGCTGGTGTCGTCCTGGTTGACGGTCTTCTTGACCAGCCGCATGCCCAGAACCTGCGTGTAGAAACGCAAATTGCCGGGGGCGTCGGCGGTGATCGCGGTCAGGTGGTGGATACCCGTCAGTTGCAGCGTCATCAGAGCCTCCTGTTGCCGGGAAGCCCTAGAGATAGCGCCTTTAGGCCGGGGCGGCCACGCTCAATATTGCTCGCGCGGCAGGTGCACGACGAGGCCGTCGAGAGCGGCCGACATCTTGAGCTGGCAGGTCAGGCGGCTGCGTTCCGTCGGGTTCATCAGGCACTCGATCATGCCCTGCTCGGAATCGTCGGGCGCCGGAAGCTTTCCGGTCCAGCTGTCGTCGACATAGCAATGGCAGGTGCCGCAGGCGCAGGAGCCGCCGCATTCGGCAAGGATCTGGTCGATGCCGTTGGCGACGGCCACCGACATGACGCTCTGGCCTTCATTGGCCGAAAGCTCGGTTGCCTGGCCGTCGGCGTCGACGAAGGTTACGCGGTACATGAACTATCTCCTTGATCAGGCCGGGGTCAGCGTCAGGCGCAGCGCCTTGGGGCCGCGCACGGACAGGCCGGGCTTGTATTGGGGTTCGGCTTCGGCCAGCGAGACCGACTTCAGCCGCTTGATCAGCGTGGTGAAGATCACCTCCATGTCGAGGCGCGCCAGATGATTGCCGAGGCAGAAATGGGCGCCGCCGCCAAAGGCGAGGTGACGATTGGGGTTGCGGCCTACATCAAAGCTGCCGGCATCGTCGCCGAAGGCCAGGGGGTCGCGGTTGGCCGCACCGTAGAGCAGGCCGAACTTGGTGCCGCGCGCAAACGTCTTGCCGCCGACGACGCAGTCGGTGGTCGAATAGCGATGGAAGAACGGTAGCGGCGATTCGAAGCGGAACATCTCCTGGATCGCCGTGTGGATCAGGCCCGGGTCGGTTCGCAGGCGCTCCATCTGGTCGGGAAAGCGCAGCAGCGCATGCATGCCCGAGCCCAACACGTCGATGGTCGAGCCGTGGCCGGCCATCAGGATCAGCATGCAAGTGGAGACCAGTTCGTCCTCGTTGAGGTGGCCGGCATCCTGCGCCGCGATCAGGCGGGTGATCAGGTCTTCCTGCGGGGCTGCGCGGCGCTCGGCCATCAGCTTCTGCAGATAGTGATAGAACTCGGTCGTCGCCTTTTCGGCCAGCGCCTTGCGCACGTCGGTGCGGTTGATGTCGAAGAACTGCACGACCTTTTCCGACCAGCCACGCAGTTGCGGGCAATCCTCGTCCGGCACGCCGAGCACGCGGCCGATGATGTGGCCCGGCACCTGGGCGGCGAGGTCCTCGACGAAGTCGATCTCGCCCTTGTCGATCAGGCCGTCGATCAGCTTGTCGACGAAGCTCTGGATCATGCCGCGCTGGCGGGCGATGAAGGCGGGCGTGAACTCGCGGAACACCTGCTTGCGCAGCCGGTCGTGCACCGCGCCGTCGCTGTCGAGCATGGAGAACTGCACGAAGCGGGAATGGTGCGGCATGTCGTGCCAGTTCTGGGCGCGCTTCTCGGCCTCGATCTCCTGATGCGACATGAAGAACTCGGGCGAGCGCACCATGGAATTGTCGCGGGCGATTGCAGCGACGTCGTCGAAGCGGGCGACCAGCCACATGCCGAAATCGGGGAAGAACTGAGGCTCGCCCATGTCGCGCAGCGCCGCATAGGCCGGGTACGGGTTCTGGGCGAAGGCGGTCGACAGCGGCTCGAATGCCGTGCCGGATACGCTTGCCTTTGGGGTAGCGGTCGCCATCTGGTCGCTCCAATGGATATGGATTGCCGCCGCTATGCGGCAGCCTGCCCAGGCTAGCTGCAATCCTGCCGATAGGAATGCACCGCAGTCGCGCAATGATGGATAAAACTCGCATCGTCATCCACATGCCGCTACAACGCAGGCAACAGATTGCATCATCGGCCTGCGCAAAAATGACCGACCGGTATAGCGACGAGATCCTGTTCCACACGCCGGGCCGGCATGCGGAAGCCTATCCCTACAAGATCCTGGTCGCCGGGCGCACCCGCTTCACCGCCGAAAACGGGCTGGTGACACGCCGCTTCCATCACCACACTTTGATCCTGACCATCTCCGGGCGTGGCCTGATCGAGGTCGCGGGGCAGCGCTTCGCCGCTGAGGCCGGCAGCGTCGTCTGGCTCGACACGGCGATGCAATATTCCCATGGCTGCCACCCTGACGCCGACCACTGGCAGTATCTCTGGATGAGCATCGACGGCCACGGGTTCGACGCGGTGTTTGCCTTCCTGCGCGTTGTCCAGTCGCCGGTCTTTTCGGGGCCGAGTTCGGCCGAGCCGCTGTTCGAGCAGGCGATCGACATGCTGGCGCGTCGGAGCCAGACCACCGATGCGCTGTCGAGCGCCGTGGTCGGCCAGCTGGTGGCGCAGCTTGTCGCCGAGCGCGGCGAGCAGGTGGAAGACAGCGGCGAGCGCATCCAGCGGCTGATGCGGGCGCTGCGGGCCGACATCGCCCGCAACTGGCAGATCGAAGACATGGCCGCGATCTCCAGCCTGAGCGCCTCGCAGCTGCACCGCCAGTTCCGCCAGAAGACCGGCACCACTCCGATGGACTGGATACGCCACGAGCGCATGAACCTCGCCAAGCGGCTGCTCACGGACTCCGACGCCAAGATCTCGGCCGTGGCAATGAGTTCAGGCTATGCCGACCCCTATCATTTCAGCCGCGACTTCCGCCGCATCGCCGGCCAGTCGCCGAGCGAATTTCGCCGCGCGCGCGGGCAGTAAGGCGCGCGTCAACGCCACTTCCGGACCATGCCGTGCCCGTCGACAGGCTCCGCCAATTCGGGCAGGTTGAGCTGGATATTGGGAGCGAGCGCAGCGACATGACATCAAGGCCAGCCGTCTACGAATTCAACGCAGCGATCGTGCGCGAGCCGTCGCGCTCCGTCGTCAACGGCCTGCGCGCCGACGACCGCGGCAACCCGACCTACGAGGGCGTGAGATCAGAGCATGCCGCCTACATCGCCGCGATGCGGGCGGCCGGCGTCGAGGTGACTGTGCTGCCGGCGCTGGAAGCGTTTCCGGACTCGATCTTCGTCGAGGACCCGGCTCTCGTCTTCCCCGAAGGCGCGATCCTGCTCCGGCCAGGCGCGGAGACGCGCGTCAGGGAAACCGCCGAGATCTCGCCGACGCTGAAGGCGATGTTCGGCACCGTGCTCGACCTGCCCACGCCCGGCTTCGCCGACGGCGGCGACGTGCTGACGACCCCGAAAAGCGTCATGATCGGCCTGTCGGCCCGCACCGACCGCGCCGGCGCCGATGGCCTCATTGCCAGCCTCGAGCGCCTCGGGCGCAAGGGCGAGATCGTGCAGACACCCGAAGGCGTGCTGCACTTCAAGACCGACTGCTCGCTGCTCGACGACGAGACGATGCTGACCACCGAAAGGCTGGGGCGCTCGGGCGTGTTCTCACGTTTTCGCCAGGTGACGATACCCGCGGGCGAGGAGCCGGCGGCCAACGCGCTGCGCGTCAACGGCGTGGTGATGGTTGGGTCAGATTATCCGCGCACCATCGAGATGCTCGACAAGCTCGGCTACAAAGTCGTGCCGCTCAAGACCACCGAGATCGGCAAGATCGACGCCGGCCTGTCCTGCATGTCGCTGCGCTGGCATCGCCACGCCGGCTGAACCCTTCAAACGCTGACCTCGATGACGACCCGGCCGCGCACCTGGCCGGCAACGATGCGTTCGGCAAGGGCAGGCAGTTCGCTCATGGGGTGCACTTCGGTCATGGCCGCCAGCTTGTTCCGGTCGAGATGGGCAGCCAGCGTCTGCCAGGCCTTCTGGCGCCTGGCCAAGGGCGCGAAGACGGAATCAACGCCAATCAGCGCCACGCTGCGCAGGATATGGGGCATAACGGTGCCCGGCAGGTTGGCGCCGCCGGCCAGGCCGCAGGCGGCAACCGCGCCGCCATAGACAGTCTGCGCCAGCACGTTGGCAAGCGTGGTCGATCCGACCGAATCGACGGCGCCGCTCCATCGCTCCTTCTGCAACGGCCTCACCTCGCCGGCGAGCTCGGCGCGATCGACGAAGGAGGCGGCGCCCAGTCCGCGCAGATAGTCATGCGTTTCGGCCCGCCCGGTCGAAGCGACCACATTGTAGCCCTTGGACGACAACAGGCTGACGGCAGTGGAGCCGACGCCGCCCGCGGCACCCGTCACCAGCACCTCGCCCTTGCCCGGCTGGATGGTGGCCCAGGCCTCGAGCGCATCGACGCAGAGAGCAGCGGTATAGCCTGCGGTTCCGATGGCCATCGCCTGCTCCATGGTGAAGGCGTCGGGCAGGGGGATCAGCCATTCCGGCTTCAACCTCTGGAAGCGGGTATAGGCGCCCCATTCGGTCTCGGACATGCCCCAGCCATTGGCGACGACGCGGTCGCCGGGCTTCCAGGCGGGCGAGCGTGATTCGACGACGGTGCCGGCAATGTCGATGCCGGCGACCATCGGCAGGCGGCGGGCTATGCGGCCCTTGCCGGAGATGGCGAGGCCGTCCTTGTAGTTGAGGCTCGAATAGGCGACCTCGACCAAGACGTCGTGGTCGGGCAGGTCCGCCCTGGTGATCTCGCGGAAGCCGGCACGCGGCTTGCCGTCGACGTCCTCGATCATCATTGCGGTGAAGGTGTCGGTCATGAGGCTCTCCAGGGACTCGTCGGCTCACCATACCCCAACCGCAGCCAGCCGGCTTGCCGTACTTCGGTCGCAGAAGGATGGCTGGGGAGCCGGCACCGTGCCCGTCCTTCGACCCGGCCATCGTGGCCGGGCCGCCCAATGCCCGGTAAGCGCCGATCCGGCTTCGAGATGCACGTGCGGCAGCCCGTCAGGCTGCCGCGCCCCCTAGATCTTCACCAACATGGCGGTGGCGTACATAAAGCCGGCACCGGCGAGCAAGCCGGCCATGGCGCTGGGAGCCAGGAGCGCTCGCGATCCCTCGCCGTGATCTCTCGCAAGCATCGCCCCTACCTCCACGATAACCTGCAGGATCGCGCCGGCGCCGATGGCCAAGGCCAGCGCTGACCATTGCGGCGCGTAGGCAAGGCTGCCGATCCATAGCCCGACGACCGCAGGCGCGCCGGCGAGCAGGGTCAGCGCCGCGAACGCCCACAGCGGCGGGCGCTGCTTGAGAATGGGCGCAGCAATGCCGATGCCTTCGGTGATGTTGTGCAAGGTGAAACCGAGCACCAGGAACGTGCCCAGACCCGCAGCACCCGCCGCGAACGCCGCGCCGATCGCGAGCCCCTCGCCGAGATTGTGAAGCCCGATGCCGAGCGCGATGAAGGTTGCGAGGGCCAATCCCCGCGGCGCTCCCTTCCAGCGGCCGACCGCCAGCAGCAACAGGAAGCTGGCGGTCGCAGCCAGTACGACCATCGTCGAGCCCTGGAACAGGGCCGCCGCTTCGCCTGCAAGTTCGAGTGCGTCTGCGAAGGCGTCCACGAACAAGAATGCGAGCAGGCCGACGGTCAGGGAAAGCAGGAAGGTCATTCCGTCGCGTCCGACACCACGCAGAGCCGGGTAGAACATCAGTCCGATGGCGACAGGCAAGATCCCCACGAAGCCCCCCAACAGGATCTGCGAGGTCAGGCTTATGGTGTCCCGTGTCGGCGTCGGCACCGCCACAGGGATCTCATGCGCGAATGTCGCGCCGGTATTGGTGACGATGTTGATCGCGTGCGCCTCCCCCAGCACCCAGGGAAAAGGCACGCTGATCCAGGCCGTATCCCCGCGCGCCAATGGGCCGGAAGGCTGCTGGGTGAACTGCCAGTAGGCGTCGTCCACCTGGACCTGGGCTATGTTCATAGGCTCGGACCCGCCGGCGCGCACAAGCACGCGGATGCCGTTGCCGTCTAGGATCGTGCGCTCGAAGGTGAGCGCCTCGACCGGCGGCGCGCCGTTGCGGAATCCGGACAGGGGATCGGCTGAAATCAGCCAGCCGATCGCCAGCGCAAGGATGGCCAGCGGCACGGCGATCCAGAGCAGATAGGCGCGGCGCCGCACCGTGGCGCCCGAATCTGGGGAAGAACCGGCGATGTTGCTCACGACATGGCCTCCACGACATCGAACATGCCGACCCAGCCGAGTTCGGTGAACTCCGACTGGTGGGCATGGAACATGTAAAGGCCGGGTTCGTGCTCCTTGAAGCTGAACTCGAGGATGCCGCGCTCGGCCTGGCATTGGGTGATCAGGTCGACCGTCCGGAGCGTCGGGGTCAGCGTCGTGCCCTGGTTGTAGTAGTCAAAGAAATTGCCATGGAGATGGAACGAGTTGATGGGGTCGAATTCCACCACGTTGATGAGATAGACGCGGACCGGCTTGTCCTTCACCACCCGGATCGGCTTTTTCGCATAAGCGTGGGCGATCGTGTTGGCCGCGTAGACCTCGTTCTCGTTATCGAAATTCGTGTCGAAGGCGTTCATTACCATCACGAATTCCTGCCAGCCCGCGTTCTCCGGGCTGCCGAGCAGCCGCGAACGGGCGACCGCCTCGTAGTCGGGATGCCGGGTTGGGTCCGGATCGATCACGAAGGCGCCGTACATGCCCTTGTGAATGTGCCGCTTCAAGGGCAGCGCGTGACAGTGATAGAGATGGCAGCCGAACGGCCTGGCGTCGAATTCGTAGACGAATTCCTCACCCGGCCCGATCAGTCCGGCACCCGGCACGCCGTCCATGCGGGCGGCGTGAATGCCATGGAAATGGATGGAATGCGGGTGCGAGCCGGCGTTCTTGAAGACGACCCTCAACCTGTCGCCTTCGGTCGCCCGCAGCGCGGGGCCCGGCACCCGGCCGTTGTAGGTCCAGGCCGGGAAGAAGATGCCGGGCGCGATCTCGATCTCCTTGTCCTCGGCCGTCAGCTCGAAGGTGCGCAGCGTCCGCCCGTCGGGCAGCGTGGACACCGTGCCGGTCTCCCATTCCGAAAGGATCAGTTCGGGATCAAACCCGTTGCGCGCGTCGTCGACTTCGCCGACGGTGATCATCGCGCCATGAGCAGCGTTGTGGACCGGCGGCTCCGCTCCGCCGGGCGCCGTCATGGCACCATGGCCGGAATGCCCGGATTCGCCGCGGGCGGCGCCCGCCGCAATCGCCGTGCCACCAGCGGCAGCGAGCCCACCCGCAAGAAGCAGCCGCCGATCGATCTTTTGCCGCAGCCACAGTTTCGTTTCGCGCACGCCTCCACCTTTCTGCAATTGCAAACCATTCGCAACAAATAGCACAAGCTTCCAGCTTTGGCCACACCTCCCGTCACGAGTCGTCGCCAATCGGCGGCGCGCCCCATGAGAAACAGCGGGGGGCTCAAAACCGCACTTCCAGCCTGGCCCGCCGGAGACGAACCAGGGGCGCATGCCCGCCCTACCGCGCGCCTCGCGCAGCAATCGCCTCGCGGCAAGCAGCCGTGCTTTCAACCGCAGACCGCCAAGGCGGACTTGGCTGGTGGTGGCCCGCGCAGTTGCATTTGGGAATGGAATGTGACGACCGGCTCGCAGGTGCCTGGCGATGCGCGCCAAAGGCTTCTGCATGGTCGGAGAACCGTCGAACCGCGCCCGGTAAGTTCACGCCGGAAACGATTGCCCCAGGCTCTCCACCGCCACGACCTGGCCGGCTCCCGCCATCGTCTGCATGGCGCGGCGGACGCCCGGAATTGGAAACGCGCCAGCCGAGCAGGCGTAAGCGGTGAGGCATGCGCTCAGCGCGATAAGCTGGAGAAACGACGATACGGTGCTCATGGTCTTCGCCAGTCAAAAGCTATCCGCCTGAAGCGCGGACCGCTTCAGCGAAGCTACGGATTGTTGTGCCTGCGAATGTTCGGAAGCGGTCGTCCTATCGACCCAAATCCGAGTATGCTATATTCATAGCATGAATTTCATTTTCATTCTAGTGAATTATGAATTGCAAGAGCGATTCTGTCAGCCGATGGCAAGGCCAGCGAATCGGTGGCCCGACCGCAGCAACGCTTGCGGTTCAGCGCATACCATCGACATCGAAAAGAACGAGAAGCCGCCTTCTCGGGGCTTCATCGTCAGAATGGCGCTTTGGTTGACGGCAAATGCGAACACCAGCGGCCGGACCACGGACATTTCCATGCCGACCAGTAGAAAATCAAGCAAGCGGAAGAAGATTTGGTGGAGCCAATCGGAATCGAACCGACGACCTCTTGAATGCCATTCAAGCGCTCTCCCAACTGAGCTATGGCCCCACACCCGGCATTGAGCCGGCGCCGTTTCCGGCGAAGAGGTCGGCGCGGATTTTGTGGCCCGCGCCGTATTTGCAGGGCGGCTTCTAGCGCCGCATTCTGCCCTTGGCAAGCCTTGTTCGAAACCTTTTTTCGGTTTCTCCCAAAGGCCTGTCAGATCTCGTCTTCGTCGTCGCCGACGCCGATCATGTCGGAGACGTCGTCGTCTTCCTCCTCCTCGTCGGCGAGGAAGGTGTCGTCGTCGTCGTCGCCGAGGTCGACGTCGTCGTCGCCCATATCCGGCAGGTCGTCGGAACCGCCCTTGGCTTCGTCGTCGGCGTCTTCCAGCGAAACGACTTCCGCGCCTTCGTCCTCGGCATCCAGTTCCTTCTGGTCGACGTCTTCCTCTTCATCGAGGATCTGCGCCTTGCCGTCGTCGAAGTAAGAACGCGGATAGGTCTTGCCCGTGTAGGGAGAGACGATCGGGTCCTTGTTCAGGTCGTAGAATTTGCGGCCCGTTTCCGGGTCGATACGCTTTGTGCCAAGCTCGGATTTTGCCACGTCAGGCCTCGTCTTTGTAGAAGTTGGTCCCCTTAGCGGCAGTTTGCGGCGCTGTCAAAGCCAAATGCCGGGCGATTCGGCCGAGCCGCAAATCCTTGCCGCGCAAGGGGGATGACCGCCATGGCAATCGATGCTACGACACCGCCGCAATCGTTGGGAAAGCCCGCCCAAGGCATTCCGCAAGAGGAACAATCATGTCGCACAACGCCGTGCCGCAGCCGGCCGTCGCCCGGAAGTCGCAACCCTTGTCCGGAACCGCCCGCGTCCCGGGCGACAAGTCGATCTCGCACCGGTCCTTCATGTTCGGCGGCCTCGCCGCAGGCGAAACTCGCATCACCGGCCTGCTGGAAGGTGAGGACGTCATGCGCACCGGCGAAGCCATGAAGGCGATGGGCGCCCAAATAACAAAGAGCGGCGGCGAATGGATTATCAAGGGTACCGGCAACGGCGCCCTGCTCCAGGCCGAAGGCCCGCTCGATTTCGGCAATGCCGGCACCGGCTCGCGGCTCACCATGGGCCTGGTCGGCACCTACGACATGAAAACCACCTTCATCGGCGACGCCTCGCTGTCGGGCCGGCCGATGGGCCGCGTGCTCGACCCGCTGCGCCAGATGGGCGTGCAGGTGATCGACGCCGCGCCCGGCGACCGCATGCCGCTGACCTTGCGCGGCCCGCGCCAGGCAGCCCCCATCACCTACCGCGTGCCGATGGCCTCGGCGCAGGTGAAGTCGGCGGTGCTGCTCGCCGGCCTCAACACGCCGGGCATCACCACGGTGATCGAACCCGTCATGACGCGCGACCACACCGAAAAGATGCTCAAGGGCTTCGGCGCCAACATCGAGGTAGAGACCGACGAACAGGGCGTGCGCCACATCTTCATCGAGGGTCAGGGCAAGCTGACCGGCCAGGTCATCGCCGTTCCCGGCGATCCGTCCTCGGCGGGCTTCCCGCTGGTCGCCGCCCTCATCGTGCCGGGCTCGGACGTCACCATCGAAAACGTGCTGATGAACCCGACCCGCACCGGCCTCATCACCACGCTGATCGAGATGGGCGGCAAGATCGACATCCTCAACCGGCGCAATGCTGGCGGCGAGGACGTGGCCGATCTGCGCGTGCGCGGCTCGGAACTGAAGGGCGTCAAGGTGCCGGCCGAACGCGCGCCGTCGATGATCGACGAATATCCCGTGCTCGCGGTCGCCGCCTCCTTCGCCGAGGGCGAAACGCTGATGCAGGGTCTGGAAGAGCTGCGCGTCAAGGAATCCGACCGCCTGGCCGCCGTCGCCCGCGGCCTCGAAGCCAACGGCGTCGACTGCACCGAGGGCGAAGCCACGCTTTCGGTTCGCGGCACCCCCGGCGGCAAGGGCATCGGCGGCGGCGTGGTGAAGACCCACCTCGACCACCGCATCGCCATGAGCTTCCTGGTCATGGGCCTCGCCTCCGAAAAGCCTGTCACCGTCGATGACCAGGCCATGATCGCCACCAGCTTCCCGGAATTCATGGGCCTGATGGCCGATCTCGGGGCGGAGATCGACCAGACTGTCGCCTGATCCCCACGCGAAGGAGCATCTCATGACCAGCAAGGTAGCCATGATCGTCGGCGGCGGCAGCGGCATGGGGGCTGCCGCAGCGCGCAAGCTGGCGGCGGACGGCTATTCGGTTGCCATCCTGTCCTCCTCAGGCAAGGGCGAGGCGCTGGGCAGGGAGCTCGGCGGCATCGGCTTCACCGGCTCCAACCAGTCGAACGACGACCTGAAGCGGTTCGTCGACCTGACCATGGGCAAGTGGGGCCGCATCGACGCGCTGGTCAACGGCGCCGGCCACGGGCCGCGCGCACCGCTTCTGGAGATCACCGACGAGCAGTGGCACACCGGCATCGACGTCTATTTCATGAATGTCGTGCGCGCGGTGCGGCTTGTGGCTCCGATCATGGTCGAGCAGAAGGGCGGCGCCATCGTCAACATCTCGACCGCCTGGGTCAGCGAGCCGGCGGCGATGTTCCCAACTTCGGCCGTGGCGCGCGCCGGCCTCAACGCCTACACCAAGCTCTTCGCCGACCAGTATGCCCAGCACAATGTGCGCATGAACAACGTGCTGCCGGGCTGGATCGACAGCCTGCCGCAGACCGACGAGCGCCGCGCCGGCGTGCCGATGCAGCGCTACGGCCGCTCGGAAGAGGTCGCCGCGACCATAGCGTTCCTTGTCTCGGAGGCTTCCGCCTACATCACCGGCCAGAGCCTCAGGGTCGACGGCGGCCTCATGCGCAGCATCTGAAAGGCGGACCGCACGAACGATGCCGAACTCCATCACCATCGCGATCGACGGACCGGCGGGCGCCGGCAAGGGCACGCTCGCCCGCCGCCTGGCCGACTATTACCACCTGGCGCTGCTCGACACGGGACTGACCTATCGCGCGGTCGCGCAGATGCTGATTGAGAAGGGCTGGCCGCTCGACGATGTCGGCCACGCCATCGAAGCGGCGAAGCTGGTCGATCTCGGGCAGCTCGACCGCAAGGTGCTCTCTGCCCATGCCGTCGGCGAGGCAGCCTCAAAGGTGGCCGTCATTCCCCAAGTGCGGAAGATCCTGGTCGACAAGCAGCGCGAGTTCGCACGCGCGCCGCAAGGGGCGGTGCTCGACGGCCGCGACATCGGAACCGTCGTCTGCCCCGACGCCGACGTGAAGCTCTATGTCACGGCCAGCGCCGAAGTGCGGGCCCAGCGCCGTCTGGCCGAGATCGAAGCCAATGGCGGCACCGCCGATTTCGCCGGCATCCTCGCCGACATCCAGCGCCGCGACGAGCGCGACACCGGCCGCGCCGATTCGCCATTGCGGCCCGCCGACGACGCGCACTTGCTCGATACGTCGGAAATGGATATAGAAGCCGCGTTTTCTGCAGCCAGGGACATCGTCGATCGGGTCCTCGGAAGCTGGAAATAGGCCGAAATCCTCGGATTTCACCGCTAAACCGACTTGCCAGCATTCTTCTTGCGCCGATTTGCCGCTTCAGGCGGCCAAGGGCTTTCAGCCCGGAATGCAGGCAGGCCAACGCAACACGAACCCACGGCGCCGCTCCCGCAAGGCGGGACGCACCAGGAGATCCAATGTCACAAGCCAATCCCTCCCGCGACGATTTCGCGAGCCTGCTCGAAGAGTCCTTCTCGGACGGTCACTCGGGCGAAGGCCAGGTCGTCAAGGGCATCGTCACGGCCATCGAAAAAGACATGGCCATCATCGACGTCGGCCTGAAGGTCGAAGGCCGCGTGCCGCTGAAGGAATTCGGCGCCAAGGGCAAGGACGGCGCGCTCAAGGTCGGCGACACCGTCGAGGTCTATGTCGAGCGCATCGAAAACGCGCTTGGTGAAGCCATGCTGTCGCGCGACAAGGCGCGCCGCGAAGAGAGCTGGGTCAAGCTCGAAGAGAAGTTCACCAAGGGTGAGCGCGTCGAAGGCGTCATCTTCAACCAGGTCAAGGGCGGCTTCACCGTCGATCTCGACGGCGCCGTTGCCTTCCTGCCGCGTTCGCAGGTCGACATCCGTCCGATCCGCGACGTCACCCCGCTCATGCACAATCCGCAGCCCTTCGAGATCCTCAAGATGGATCGCCGTCGCGGCAACATCGTCGTGTCGCGCCGCACCGTTCTCGAAGAGAGCCGCGCCGAGCAGCGTTCGGAAATCGTGCAGAACCTCGAAGAAGGCCAGGTGGTCGAAGGCGTGGTCAAGAACATCACCGACTACGGTGCGTTCGTCGACCTCGGCGGCATCGACGGCCTGCTGCACGTCACCGACATGGCCTGGCGCCGCGTCAACCATCCGACCGAGATCCTCAACATCGGTCAGACGGTCAAGGTGCAGATCATCCGCATCAACCAGGAAACCCACCGCATCTCGCTCGGCATGAAGCAGCTCGAGAGCGATCCGTGGTCGGATATCGGCACCAAGTTCCCGATCGGCAAGAAGATCACCGGCACCGTCACGAACATCACCGACTACGGTGCGTTCGTCGAGCTCGAGCCGGGCATCGAAGGCCTCATCCACGTCTCGGAGATGTCGTGGACCAAGAAGAACGTCCACCCCGGCAAGATCCTGTCGACCACTCAGCAGGTCGACGTGGTCGTGCTCGAAGTGGATCCGGCCAAGCGCCGCATCTCGCTGGGCCTCAAGCAGACGCTCGAGAACCCGTGGGAGGCTTTCGCCCGCAACCACCCGGTTGGTTCGCAGGTCGAGGGCGAGGTCAAGAACAAGACCGAGTTCGGTCTGTTCATCGGTCTCGACGGCGACGTGGACGGCATGGTGCACCTCTCGGACCTCGACTGGAACCGTCCGGGCGAGCAGGTCATCGAAGAGTACAACCGTGGCGACATGGTCAAGGCTCAGGTGCTCGACGTCGACATCGAGAAGGAGCGCATCTCGCTCGGCATCAAGCAGCTCGGCCGTGACTCGGTCGGCGAAGCCGCGACGTCGGGCGAACTGCGCAAGAACGCCGTCGTGACCTGCGAAGTGATCGCGATCAAGGACGGCGGCCTCGAAGTCCGCCTGGTCGAAAGCGGCATCGAGACCTTCATCAAGCGTTCCGACCTGTCGCGCGACCGCGACGAGCAGCGCCCCGAGCGCTTCGTCGTCGGCCAGAAGGTCGACGCCCGCGTCATCGCCTTCGACAAGAAGACCCGCAAGCTGCAGGTCTCCATCAAGGCGCTGGAAATCGCCGAAGAGAAGGAAGCGGTTGCCCAGTACGGCTCGACCGACTCCGGCGCTTCGCTCGGCGACATCCTGGGTGCTGCCCTGAAGAACCGCGGCAACTAAGTAGCCCGGGCTTCAAGCCACCTGACATCGAAACCCCGCCGGAGCGATCCGGCGGGTTTTTTTCGTTTCGGCCACAGCCGCGACGAGATTGCGAAGCCGAAGTGATGCCGGAATGCTTCAGGGCGAAAGCAGAATTCATCGCCGGCCTGCCCCAGCGGCGCCTGCGCGGTTGCCGCAACAAGGAATTGCTGCTCTTAAATCGCGGACTTGCTGCCCGCGTTCAGAGCCTGACCATGCCCAAGTTGCGTTTTCTGACGTTTGTCCTGGTGTTGCTGGTCCTGTCAGGCTGCGGCGGCCGGGCCGTGCTCGGCCTCAATGATGGCAAGGAAGGCGAATCCGCCGCCGTCGTGCCGATCTACGTCGCAACCATGCGGGCCCGGTCGAACGACCTGTCGCTGCCCTATTCGTCCGAGCGCGCCAAACAGCTCAACTTCGCCAAATTCGAAATCGGCATCCCGAAGACGCATGTCGCCGGCGAGGTCGAGAGCGCCAGCCGGTCGCCCAGCCCGGCGCGCAACTTCGTCGCCCGCACCTTCCGGCCCTATGACGAGCAGGCTCAGTTCGTCGCCGCCCTCGACGCAGACCTGATGCGACGGCCCGAGGCCGAACGCGAAATCTTCATCTTCGTGCACGGCTACAACAACAACTTCGCCGACAGCATCTTCCGCAACGCCCAGATCATCCACGACTACAAAGTCAAGTCGGTGGCGCTGCACTATGCCTGGCCGTCGGCCGGCTCGCTCCCGCTCTACGTCTATGACCGCGACAGCGCCGCCTATAGCCGCGACGGTCTCGCCGACACCATCGAGATCGCCGCGCGCACCAAGGCCAAGCGCATCGTGCTCGTCGGCCATTCGATGGGCAGCTACGTGGTGATGGAGGCGCTGCGCAGCCTGTCGCTCAGCGGCCGCGACAAATACATCAGCCGCATCAACGGCCTCGTGCTGGCCGCGCCCGACATCGACATGGACTTGTTCCAGAGCCAGCTGCGCGACATCGACGACCTGCCGGACCCGTTCACGATCCTGGTGTCGACGCGCGACAAGGCGCTCAACCTGTCGGGCGGGCTAACCGGCGGCCACCCGCGCGTCGGTTCCGGCGCCGATGTCGCCGCCCTCCAGGCCGAGAACATCACCGTGCTCGACACGTCCAATCTCGACGGCGGCAGCCACGGCGTCTTCGCCAGCTCGCCGACGCTGATGGCGCTGACGGCAAAGGGCGGACTGATGAACGACGTTACCGAGAGGGGCGAGGGCGCGCCGGCCGAAACCATCCTTGCCGACGGCGGCCAGGTCATCAAGGGCGCGGCCTCGCTGGTCATCTACCTGCCGGCAAAGCTGCTCGGCGTGCCGAATGGCGGCCTGCTGACGCAGTAGATAGATCGATGGGTTTCACTCTCGAGCGGAGCGCCGGGCCATCGCGTCCACCTCTCAGGCGCGTCCGTAAATCGCCGCCACCGTACCGCTGGTGACCAGGTTGGCCGGCGAGGCGAGCTGCGCAATGGAGGCCGCGGCGGCTTCGAGGCTGACCCATTTGGCGAAATCCGCTTTGGGCATGGCGTCGCGGTTGGCCTTGGTGTCGAGCGTCGACGGCGCAACCGCATTGACCAGGATGTCGGCGCCCTTCAGCTCCTCGGCGAGCGCCACGGTCAGCGCTGCGACGGCCGCCTTGCTCGCCGCGTATGAAATCATGCCGCCGCCCTTGCGCGGCTCGATGCCGGCGCGGGCCGAGACGTTGACGATGCGGCCGCCGGCCCTGCCGGCGAGCATAGAGCGGGCAGCTCCGCGGCAGCAGAGAAAGGCGGTCCCCGCGTTGAGGTCCATCATTCGGCCAAACTGGTCCGGATCGACGGTCTCGATCGCACCCATGTCGAAGCCGCCGGCCGCATGGATCGAGGCCCAGAGGCCGGGGATGGCGTCGTAGAAGGCGTCTACGGCCCTGGCGTCGGTCAGATCGACGTCAGTTGCGATTTGGACCCGGTCATGGCCGGCGAACTCGAAACCATCCGGCGCTTTCGACCGGCTGACCGGCAAGTGGCAGATGGCCCCCTCGCCAAGCAGATGCTTGGCGACGGCGGCGCCCAGCGCGCCGGTGGCGCCGGTGACGACGACATGCCGGCCCTCGAAACTCTTGGTCATGATCGATCAACTCCCGTGAAGTGCCGCGATGCGCGGCCTATTCTACGGTGATTTCTATCAGGCAGGGTTTTCCCGTCGAGCGGGCCTTGAGCAATGCACCGCCGAGCACTGCGATTTCCGTGAGGCGTTCGGCCTGGAGCCCATAAGCCCGGGCAACCAGCGCAAAATCCGGCGGCACCGGCGACACGCCGACCGGCTCGACGCCGGCGTCCAGCATCGAAGTTTCGATCTCGCGATAGCCGCGATTGTTCCACACGACGAAGATGACGGGCGCCGCAGCATCAAGCGCGGTCCCCAACTCCGGCAGGGTGAACTGGAAACCGCCGTCGCCGCTGAGGCAGACGACGGGCGCATCCGGCACGGCCAATGCCGCGCCGATCGCCGCCGGCGGCCCGAAACCGAGCGCGCCGTAGCCGGTCGCGGCGTTGAACCAGCCGCCCGGCCGGTCATGGTCGTAATAGAGATTGGCGGCGTAAACCGGCTGGGTGGAATCGCCGACGATGATCGCGCCCGGCAGGGCGTCGCGGATCGCCTCGACGACACTCACCTGCTTCCGCATGGCGGGACCGATCTCCTGCCATGCTGCTTCGCGGGCGGATCGGGCGCGCTCGGCGCCCCTTGCCTGGCGCGCTGCGCCAATGTCGGCGCCCAGCCCCGCAAGTGCTGCTCCCGCATCGGCCAGGATCGAAACCGCCGCGGGGCGCCGGCCAAGCTGCATCTCGTCGACGTCGATGCGGATCAGGCTCTTCGGCATCACGAAGCCGCCGTCGCCGTACATGTCGTAGTCGGTCGGGCCGAACTCTGTGCCAACGGCGATCACGAGATCGGCCTCCGCCATCAACGCCCTGACCGCCTCGAGGCTCGGGCTTGCCGGCACGTTGAGCCGATGCCGGTGCATCAGTCCGCGCCCGTTGGCCGTGGTCACGACCGGTGCATCGAGCGTCTCGGCCAGCGCCTTGAGTTCAGCCCCGGCCCGGCGCGCCCCGCCGCCCGCCAGGATCAGCGGCCGCTTTGCCGCGTTGACCAGGGGCTGCGCTTCGGCAAGCGCGCGCTCGCCGGGAACATGCGCGACGGCACGCTTCGGCAATGGTTTCAGCCCTTCCGCCGGCTTGCCCATGACATCGAGCGGTATCTCGATATGCACCGGTCCGGGCCGCCGCAACGCGAAAATCTCGAAGGCCTTGGCGATCGCGCCGGGCAGTTCGGCTGCATCGGTTACGCGCCGCGACGACAGCGCCACTTTCTCCATCATGCCGCGTTGGTCGGGCAGTTCGTGCAGGAAGCCCAGGCCCTTGCCCAGGGTGGGCATGGCGTTGACGCCCGAAATCACCAGCATCGGCACCGAATCGGCACGCGCCTGCGCCATGGCTGTGATGGTGTTGGTCAGGCCCGGCCCGGTGATCACGAAGGCGACGCCCGGCTTGCCCGAGGCACGGGCATAGCCGTCGGCCATGAAGCCCGCGCCCTGCTCGTGGCGCGGCGTGACATGGCGGATCCTCGACCTTGCCAGCCCGCGATAGAGCTCGATCGTGTGCACGCCGGGGATGCCGAACACAGTGTCGACGCCATGCGCCTCGAGCAGCCCTATCAGCGCCTCGCCGACCGTCGTCATGCAGCCTTCTCCCGCAACTTCAAACCCAGCAATGTCTCTACCGAGCTCACGCCGACCTCGCTCAGCTCGCTCGCGCCGAACATGTCGCCGGCGAGGCAACCCTCGATCCAGAGCCCGTCGATGATGGCGTTGATGGCGATGGCGTGGCGACGCAATTCGGGCCGGTCCGCCCGACCGCCGGCCTCGGCGAGCACCTCGGCCACCAATGCTTCGACCTCGTCGCGAAATCCCAAATAGCCGGCACGGTGCGCCGCCCCAAGCGCGACGTCCGAACCCGCGCGCCCGATGAAGCTCGCCCACAGTGAGAAGGTACGCGCGTCGACGACAGGGGGCACGAGGCTGGCCTCGACGAAGGCCGCGAGCCGGCGTCGCGGCGCCCGCTCGACATTTTCGAGGGCCGATTTCGCCAGCTCGGTCATGCGGCTCATGACGGTGGCGTAGGCCGCCTGCAGCAGGTCTTCCTTGCCCGGAAAATAGTGCCTGATCAGCCCGGCGGTGACGCCCGCGCGCAATGCGATGGCACGAACCGTGGCGCCAGCCAGCCCGTTTTCGGCGACGCAGTCCAGCGTCGCCTCGATCAGGTCCTGCCGGCGGCGCTCCTCGCCTTCCCGGCGGAATTTTCTCCGCGCGGCGACTGCCATGTCCACCTTCGCTTCTTCCGGAAAACCGCCGAACTTGGCCCTTCCAGTATTTATACACTTGCATAACAAAGCGGCAAGTGCCGTAATGGGCGCACAAAAGAAGCGGGAAATGGTGCCGTTGACGCCGCAAGGCCGAAAGGTCCATCTTCACCGCCCAGGGGAACTTCGCGACGCGACCATGAGCAGCCGATTGCCAGCTGACAGGAAGACGTTCACGCGCCGGAGCCATCGCTGATGGCTGCCGTCGACGCAGCCCGGCCCCCGATCCAGACCGACGGCACCGCCGCCGAAGCCATCCACGTCGAGAACCTGCACAAGCGGTTCGGCCAGTTGCATGTGCTGAAGGGCGTGTCGCTGTCGGCGCGCGACGGCGAGGTTGTGGCGATCATCGGCGGCTCGGGCTCGGGCAAGTCGACGCTGCTGCGCTGCATCAACTGCCTGGAGAACCCGACGAGCGGCATCATCCGGGTCAATGGCGAGGAGATTCGGCTCAAGCCCAATGGCCGCGGCGACTGCGTGCCGGCCGACCGCCGCCAGATCGAACGCATACGCTCGCGGCTCGGCATGGTGTTCCAGAGCTTCAATTTGTGGAGCCACATGACGCTCATCGAGAACGTCATCGAGGTGCCCGTGCACGTGCTGGGCATCAAGCGCACCGAGGCCATCGCCGAGGCCGAGCGCCTGCTTGCCCGCGTCGGCCTTGCAGAGAAACGCGACGTCTACCCGGCGTTCCTGTCGGGCGGGCAGCAGCAGCGCGCCGCGATCGCGCGTGCGCTCGCCATCCGGCCGCGTGTCATGCTTTTCGACGAACCGACCTCGGCGCTCGATCCGGAACTGGTCGGCGAAGTGCTCAAGGTCATCGGCGATCTCGCCCGCGAAGGCCGCACCATGGTGCTCGTCACGCACGAGATGAAGTTCGCCCGCGAGGTGGCGACCCACGTCATCTATCTGTGCAACGGGCAGGTGGAGGAAGAGGGTCCGCCCGAGCAGATCTTCGGCGCCCCGAAGTCGGAGCGCCTCAAGCAATTCATCCGCAGCATCGGATAGCGCGGAGGAAGATCAGGGGAACATCCGAACAACGAAATAGACGGGAGTGAAAGCATGAAAGCACTGCTTGCAACTGCGGCCCTCGCCCTTGCGCTCGGCTTCGCCGGCACCGCGAGCGCCCAGGCGATCAAGGTGGGCATGGCGCCCGAGCCCTATCCGCCCTTCGCTTCGCCCGACGCCTCCGGCAAGTGGGGAGGCTGGGAGATCGACATGATCAACGCGCTCTGCACCGAGGCCAAGCTGGAGTGCGAAATCAGCATGACCGCTTGGGACGGCCTCATCCCCGCGCTCAACTCCAAGAAGATCGACGCGATCATGAACTCGATGTCGATCACCGAGGAGCGCAAGAAGTCGATCGACTTTTCGGACAAGTACTACAACACGCCGACCGGCATCGTCGGGGCCAAGGACGCCAAGTTCGGCGCGACGCCGGAAGGGCTGAAGGGCAAGATCCTCGGCGTCCAGGTGTCCACGGTGCACGAGGCCTACGCCAAGAAGCACTTCGCCGACGTCGCCGCCGAGATCAAGATCTACCAGACCCAGGACGAAGCCCAGGCCGACCTGGCCGCCGGGCGCATCGATGCGGTCCAGGCGGACTCGCTGTCGCTGAAGACCTTCCTCGACAGCGACCAGGGCAAGGCCTGCTGCGACCTGAAGGGCGACGTCGCCGAGGATCTCGAAGTGCTGGGGCCGGGCGTGGGTGTCGGACTGCGCCAGGGCGACGCCGAGCTCAAGGACAAGTTCAACGCCGCCATCAAGGCGATCCGGGACAACGGCAAATACGCCGAGATCACCAAGAAGTATTTCGACTTCGACATCTACGGCAAGTGAACTGCTTTAGGCGGCGGGTAGGAAACTGCCCCTCCAAGATAGGCACGGCGCCGGTGACCTCCCTCCCCCTTGTGGGGAGGGATACAGGATGGGGGTCCGATAGGGACCGATTGCACGGCAGTCACCCCCACCCCTACCCCCTCCCCACAAGGGGGAGGGGAATTCCGTTTCCCAACACTCCTGAGGATCACGCCCATAGAGCACCTGCTGAACCCGCTGCTGCAATCCGCGACGGTCGAACTGCTGTCGATCACCCCGCCAGGCTGGGGCAGCAACCTTCTGCGCGGCCTGGCGAATTCCATCCAGATCGCCGTCGGCGCCTTCGGGCTCGGCCTCGCCATCGGCATCGGCGGCGCCTGGGGCAAGCTTTATGGCGGCCCGATGATGCGCGACCTGATGGAAATCTACACCACCATCGTACGCGCCGTACCGGAACTGGTGCTGATCCTTCTGCTCTATTATGCCGGAACCGACCTCATCAACCGGGGCCTGGAAAGCTTCGGCTACGCCACGATCGACATCAACGGCCTCGTCGCCGGCATCGCCGTGCTCGGCGTCGTCCAGGGGGCCTACGCCACCGAGGTCATCCGCGGCGCCATCCTCGCCATCCCGCAGGGACAGATCGAGGCGGCGCGGGCCTATGGCATGCCGCCCGGCAAGATGCTGAGGCGCATCACCTTGCCCGCAATGCTGCCCTTCGCCATTCCGGGCCTCGCCAATCTCTGGCTCATCGCCACGAAGGACACCGCACTTCTCGCCGTGGTCGGCTTCAACGAGCTCACCCAGGAGACCCGCCAGGCAGGCGCCACCACCAAGGCCTACTTCACCTTCTTCGTCGCCGCGGGCGTGCTCTATCTGCTCCTGACCCTGTTCTCCAACGTCATCATCGGCCGAATCGAACGCTGGGCGCGGCGCGGCATGCCGCCCGTGGCGGAGGCCGGCCAATGACGACAGCGGCCAATACGCATCCGCTCGAAGCCTCGCGCTCCGCCTGGCTGCAGCCGCACCGCATCGTGCTCATCGGCATCGCCCTGGCGCTGGTGGCCTGCGCGGCGCTCTTCCTGCGCTGGGAGTGGCTGCCCGCCTATTACTATCTCGCCCTGCTCGGCATCTGGCGCACGATCTGGATCCTCGTCGTCACCTCGGTGCTCGGCTTCCTTCTCGCCGTGCCGCTGGGCCTTGCCCAGGCCGCCGGGCCGTTCTGGCTCGCCTGGCCGGCCAAGGCCTTCTGCACCGTCATCCGCGGTACGCCGCTGCTGCTCCAGTTCTGGCTTCTCTACTACGGGCTCGGTTCGCTGTTTCCGCAATTCCCGTGGATCCGCCAGTCCGAGCTGTGGCCGATCTTGAGACAAGCCTGGCCCTATGCCGTCGTGGCGCTGACCCTTTCCTACGCCGCCTATGAAGGCGAGGTGATGCGCGGCGCCTTCGCTGGCGTGCCGCGCGGCCAACTCGAGGCCTCGCGCGCATTCGGCATGAGCCCCTGGAAGCGGTTCCGCCGCATCTGGCTGCCGCAAGCCATCCACCGCGCCCTGCCGACGCTTGCCGGCGAGACGGTGCTGCAGCTCAAGGCGACGCCTCTCGTCGCCACCATCACCGTGATCGACATCTACGCCGTGGCGTCGCGCGTCAGGCAGGACACCTTCATCGTCTACGAGCCCTTGCTGCTGCTCGCCTTGATCTATCTCGTGATCACGGGAATCATCGTCTTCGCCTTCCGCAAGCTGGAGGCGCGTATTCCGTCTCGATTGGGATAGGCCATGACCGAAAAGCAGCCCGAAACCGTCACCCTCGATCTCGAGCAGGCCCGCTCGCTCTGCATCGCCGCGGCGATGGGCGCCGGCGCCTCCGAGGAGACCGCGCGCTCGATCGGACTGGCCGCCGTCGCCGCGGAGGCCGACGGCCAGGCCAGCGTCGGCCTTTCCCATTACATCGACTATCTCGAGTCGCTGGAGGCCGGCCGCATCGACGGCAAGGCCGAACCGGTAGTCACGAGACCGGCGCTCGCCATCTATCTTTCCGACGCGCAGGGCGGTGCCGCGCACACCGGCTTCGATCGCAGCTTCGAGGAGATCGCCAAGGCGGCACGCCTGTTCGGCGTCACCGTGTTCGCCCAGAAGAACGCCTACACCTGCGGCGCGCTCGGCTATTTCACCGGCCGCCTCGCCGAGGCGGGACTGGTGGCGATCGCGGCAACCAATGGCCCCGCGCTCGTCGCCGGCTCGGGTTCGACGAAGCCGGTCTTCTGCACCAACCCGATGTCGCTCGCCGCACCCGCCGCCGACGGCCCGCCGCTGGTCATCGACCAGTCGTCCAGCGCCACCGCCTTCGTCAACGTCCGCAAGGCCGCCGAGGCAGGCGACGAAATCCCCGAGGGCTGGGCACTCGATGCCAGGGGCAAGCCGACCACGGACCCCAAGAAGGCGATGAAGGGCGTGCTGCTTGCCTTCGGCGGCGCCCGCGGGGCCAATGTCGCCTTGATGGTCGAGGTGCTTGCGGCCGGCATCTCGGGCGCCAACTGGTCGGTCGACGCGCCATCGATAAGCTCGGGGGACCGCACGCCGGGCACCGGCCTGTTCATCGTGGCACTCGACCCCAAGCTGTTCGACCCGGACTTCGAGCAGCGCATGCGGGCGCAGCTCGGCCGCCTGTCGGAGCAGTATCACGTCCACATTCCCGGTCCGGCCAAGGCGGCCGCGCGCGCCCGCTCCGAAGCCGAGGGCATCACCGTGCCGGCCGCCATCCACGCCCGCATCGCCCAATTCGCAGCCCGAAACTCCGGCTGATCCGGCACTTCAAAAAAATTCGATCCTCCGTTTGAACCTTTGTCCCGGCCGCTGCGACCCAGCCATGTCCAGGGCGAGGTGAGCTCGCCCGATCAACACCGGGGGGAACCCAAACCGAAAGACCGTTCCGACGCGGAAGCGCTTGTTTCCGCGGCCCCGAAACGCAACCTCGAAAAGGGAAACAATCATGAAGACCAAGATCACGATCCTGACCGCAGTGCTTCTCCTTGCAGGCGCAATCGGCAGCGCCAACGCCGCCGGCGGCTTCTCGGCCGGCTCGGGCGGTGGCGACCGTCCGTCGGGCCCGAGCGACATCTCCGATGCGCCTGGCGGCGGCGGCCCCTCGGGTCCCGGCGACATCTCCGACAAGCCGGGGAACGACAAGCCGTCCGGCCCGAGCGACAAGGCTTCGTCCAACGGCGGCGGCGCCACCGAAGACAAGTACTGCAAGAACGGTTCGAGCAAGTTCCCGGCCTGCAACGCCAAGTTCGTCCAGGCGTGCAAGGCCGCAGGTGGCACGATGTCGGGTCAACAGGGCTGGGGCGGCAAGACCTGCTGGGAGCCCTCCTGACGCCGGCCTCGGCGACGGCCTGACCAAAACGTCGGTCGCCCGCATCAGCGCCACCCGGAAAACCCCGCCCCTGGCGGGGTTTTCTGCATCAAGGAACACCTCTTGCGTCAAGAAGCCCCGCCTCGGGCGGGGTTCTGGGGACGGGCGAATCGACCCGCCGAAATTTGGACGCCGTTCAGTGGCGCATCAGCCAGTTGTCGATCTCGCGCTCGGCCTCTTCCCGTGCCTTGCCGTAGCGGGCCTGGAGCTTGCCGGTGAGTTCCTTGCGCTTGCCATTGATGACATCGAGATCGTCGTCGGTCAGCTTGCCCCACTGGGTCTGGACCTTGCCCTTGAACTGCTCCCAATTTCCTTCGATCTGGTTCCAATTCATTCTGTTTCTCCTTCTGGATTTGCACGACAGGTCCGCCGCACTGGTTCCTGAACGCCTCCGAACGGGCTCGGTTCCCCTCTCACGATCCCGCATTCACAAAAAGATGACTTGTAATGTCATCTTCCGGCCAGATCGAGTTGATTTGGGTTGCTGGCGCCTGCGCGGGGCGGCAACACGATTACAAACATGGAGACCCTCTTTGGCCCTTACGACCGAGACGACCGGCCGCCGCCTGTTCATTCCCGCCCTGCGCGGCCCCTACGCGAGCCTGCACGATTCCGCCGAAACGATCCTGCGGGTCATAGCCGGCGCTGCCCTCGTCACCCATGGCCTCGCCAAGATCGCCGACCCGTTCGGCGCCGCCGGCATGGTCGAGGGGCTGGGCTTCTATCCCGGAACGTTCTGGTCGCTGCTCCTGTCCGGCACCGAATTCTTCGGCGGCATCTTCATCGCACTCGGCCTGTTGACGCGGCCGGCCTCGGTCGCCGCCATGTTCGTGCTCGCGGTCACGGTCTGGTTCCATTGGGTGACGATGGGCCAGGGCTACGAAGGGGCGGAGAAGTCCATCCTCTGGACGGCGATCTTCCTGTTCTTCGCGGTCCGCGGCGGCAACCGGCATTCGGTCGACGCGCGTCTCGGCCGCGAGTTCTGATCCTCAGGACAAGAATGCCTCCCAAGGCTGTCCACCCGCCCGCGCCACATCGGCGCGGGCCGCTCCAGGCGGTCGCTCGATGATTGCCTTTTCCGCGAAACGGGCTAAGAAACGCTGACAATCCAAGCCGTTCAGGCGCCACCGGAGCCAGCGATGACCGAAATCCTCCAGACCCCGCAACTCGTCACCGTCTTCGGCGGGTCCGGCTTCATCGGTCGCCACGTCGTCCGCGCGCTGGCCAAGCGCGGCTATCTGGTGCGCGTCGCCTGCCGCCGCCCCGACCTCGCCTACCACCTCCAGCCGCTCGGCAATGTCGGCCAGATCCAGCCGGTCCAGGCCAACCTGCGCGTGCGCTGGTCGGTCGACCGCGCCGTCCAGGGCGCAGCGCATGTCGTCAACCTCGTCGGCATCCTGCACGAAAGCGGCCGCCAGCGGTTTTCGACAGTGCAGGAATTCGGCGCCCGCGCCGTCGCCGAGGCCGCACGTGCCGCCGGCGCCACGCTCACCCACGTCTCTGCCCTCGGCGCCAACGCAAACTCAGCCTCGCTCTATGCCCAGACCAAGGCGCGCGGCGAAAAGGCGGTCCACGACACGCTGCCGGACGCGGTGATCTATCGTCCGTCGATCGTCTTCGGCCCCGAGGACACCTTCTTCAACCGCTTCGCCAACATGGCCCGCTTCTCGCCCGTCCTGCCGCTGATCGGCGGCGGCGAAACCCGCTTCCAGCCGATCTATGTCGGCGACGTCGCCGAAGCGGTGGCGCGCGCCGTGGACGGCAAGATCAAGGGCGGCACGATCTACGAGCTTGGCGGACCGCAGGTGCTGAGCTTCAGGCAGTGCATGGAAGAGATGCTCGAGGTCATCGACCGCAAGCGGACGCTGGTCGCCGTGCCGTGGTGGGCGGCCAACCTGCAGGCCTCTATCCTCGGCCTGCTGCCCAATCCGCTGCTGACCAAGGACCAGGTGATCCTGCTGCGCAGCGACAACGTCGTCTCCAAGGCCGCGCAGGACGAGGGCCGCACCATCGCCGCCGTCGGCATCGCGCCCAAGACCACCGCCTCGATCCTGCCGAGCTATCTCTGGCGCTACCGCGCCGCCGGCCAGTTCACGCACAGGACGATGGCCTGACGCCGGCGGGGCGCAGATGGACGCCCTGGCCGCCCTTCTCCCCGATGGACTCGACCCGCTTGTGGCGGGCCTGCTGGTCGTCGCCAGCGCCTTCACCTCGGCCCTGACCGCCGCCTTCGGCGTCGGAGGCGGCGTCGCCATGCTCACGCTGATGGGCCTGTTCGTGCCGGTCGCCGCCCTCATTCCGGTCCACGGCGCGGTCCAGCTCGGCTCCAATACCGGCCGCGCCTGGCACCAGCGTGCCAATGTGCGCGTGGATGTGGCTGCGCCCTTCATCGCCGGCAGCGTCATCGGCGCGATCATTGGCGCCTTCGTGGTCGTGCAGCTGCCCGACGCCCTGCTCAAGCTGGTGCTCGGCGTGTTCGTCATCGCGATCACCTGGACCAAGATACCCGGGATAGAGAAACTGACGCGCACGGGACTTGCCATCGGCAGTGTCGTCGTGGCGCTCGTCGGCATGCTCGTGGGTGCCACGGGGCCGCTGGTTTCGGTGCTGTTCGCGCAGTTCTTCGCCAACGACCGCAAGGCGCTGGTCGCCACCCATGCCGCCGGCATGGTAGCCCAGCACGGGCTCAAGATCGTGGTCTTCGGGCTCGCGGGCTTCGCGTTCCGGGACTGGCTCCCGCTCATCGCGGCGATGATCGTGTCGGGCTATCTCGGCACCGTCTACGGCACCAGGCTGCTCGAGCGCATGCCGGAGGAGAGCTTCCGCAAATGGTTCAAGATCGCCATCACCGTGCTGGCGCTGGACCTGCTGCGAAGGGGCTTGGCCGGCATTCTCTGAACGCCCCTCATCTGGCCCTTCCGGCCACCTTCTCCCTGTTGGGAAGACGAGGAAGGCGCGGCGCTGAACATCTCCACTTCCCGCCGGGGAGTGGACGACCGAGAACAGCGGAGAGCTGGCGGGAGCCCCGCTCAGCCCCAGATCATCAACGCGATCAGCCCGACGCCGCCGACGAGCAAGCGCCACCAGCCGAACAGCGCGTAGCCGTTGCGCGAGACGTAGTCGAGCAGGTGGCGGACCACGAACAGCGCGGTGATGAAGGCGGCGGCAAAGCCGATGCCGATCACCGGCAGGTCGGCCGCCGACAGGACGTCGCGGTTCTTATAAAGGTCGTAGGCGAAGGCGCCGGCCATCGTGGGCATGGCGAGGAAGAACGAGAATTCCGCCGCCGCGCGCTTGTCCACGCCCATGAGCAGCGAGCCGACGATGGTCGCACCCGAACGCGACGTGCCCGGGATCATCGCGAGCGTCTGGAACAGGCCGATCTTCAGGTAGACCGACAGCGGGAACTCGGTGATGTCGTGGTACTTGGCCTTGAGTTCGAGCTTGTCGAGGAACAAGAGCACCAGTCCGCCGAGAATGAGCATGATACAGATCAGGATCGGCGTCTCGAACAGCACCGTCTTGATGAAGCCGTGCAGGAGGACGCCGAGCACCGCCGCCGGCAGGAAGGCGATGAGGATGCCTGCGACGAATCGCTGCGTCTTCGGGTCGCGGGGCAGGTCTACGGCCATCCGCCACAGCTTCGCGGCGTAGACCGAAAGGATGGCCAGGATCGCGCCGAGCTGGATCAGGATCTCGAAAGTCTTGCCGGTGGAGTTGAAGCCCAGGAAATGGCCGGCAAGAAGGATATGCCCCGTCGAAGAAACGGGAATGAATTCAGTCAGCCCCTCGAGCACCCCGAGAAGTAGCGCATCGACGATCGTCTGGTTTTCCATCGCATCCCCGCGAGCTGGTTCATTCGCGATTGCTTGTCACGGAACGGAACTCACCCTATAGGTCGGTTCGCCCGAGAGCCCGGTGAACCGGGCCCAGTTGCTCTAGCGGCCAAGCGGGCGATTCGCCAGAGCGCCCTCGTTCACGAAATTTCGCAGGATCATGCTGACGCTTTTCCATCACCCCATGTTCGCGACCTGCCGCTTCGTCCGTCTGGCGTTCGGAGAGTACGGCGAGGAGCTGGCGCTGATCGAGGAGAAGCCGTGGACGCGGCGCAAGGAATTCCTGACGCTCAATCCCGCCGGAACGCTGCCGGTGCTGCTCGCCGAAGGCGACGTGCCGATCGTCGGCGCGATGATCATTTCGGAATATGTCGACGAGACGCGCGGCGTGCTCAAGCGCGACCGGCGTCTGTTCGCCGAAGACCCCATGGAGCGCGCCGAGATCCGCCGCCTGGCGGACTGGTACCTGACCAAGACGGAAGGCGAAGTGACGCGGCACCTGGTGCGCGAGCGCGTGCTGAAGCCGCAGATGCCGGAATCGGCCGGCGGCGGTTCGCCCGATTCGGCGGCCATCCGCGCCGCCCGCGCCAACATCCGCCAGCACATGAAATATACCAACTGGCTGGCCGGCACGCGCCACTGGCTCGCCGGTCCGCGCATCACCTATGCCGACCTCGCCGCCGCTGCCACCCTCTCGGTGCTCGACTATCTCGGCGAGATCGACTGGCGCGAATATTCGTCCGCCCGCGAGTGGTACACCAGGGTGAAGTCGAGGCCATCGTTCCGGCCGCTGCTCGCCGACCGGGTGCGCGGGCTTAACCCGGCATCGCACTATGCGGACCTCGATTTCTGACAAGGCGCTGCGCCAGCTGATCGAGCGCGAAGCGACCCGCGCCGGCTTCGCCGCGATCGCCGTCACCCGCCCCGACGCCATCCCGCTTGCGCCGGCACGCCTCGCCCAGTTCGTCGGCGAAGGCCTGCACGGCTCGATGGCCTGGATGGCCGAGACGCTGGAGCGCCGCGCGGCCCCTGCCGTACTCTGGCCCGAAGTCCGCTCGATCGTCGTGCTCGCCATGAACTACGGGCCCGACGAGGATCCGCGCGAGCTGCAGGCCAGGCCCGACCACGCCGCGATCTCGGTCTACGCCCGCAACCGCGACTACCACGACGTCATGAAGGGACGGCTCAAGGAGATCGCCGGCAAGATCGTCGCCCGCGCCGGCGGCGACGTGAAGGTGTTCGTCGATACCGCCCCGGTGATGGAAAAGCCGCTCGCCGAAGCGGCAGGGCTCGGCTGGCAGGGCAAGCACACCAACCTCGTCAGCCGCGAATTCGGCTCCTGGCTGTTCCTCGGCACCATATTCACGACCGCAGAACTCGCGCCGGACGCGCCCGAGATCGACCGCTGCGGCTCGTGCCGTGCCTGCCTCGACGCCTGCCCCACCAATGCCTTCCCGGCACCCTACCGGCTCGATGCGCGGCGCTGCATCTCCTACCTCACCATCGAGAACAAGGGGCCGATCCCGCACGAATTCCGCGACAAGATCGGCAACCGCATCTATGGCTGCGACGACTGTCTCGCCGCCTGCCCGTGGAACAAGTTCGCAAGAGCCGCTTCCGAAGCCAAGCTCGTCGCGCGCGACGAGCTGCGCGAACCGCGCCTTGCCGACCTGCTGTCGCTGGACGACGCTGCCTTCCGTACCCTGTTCTCCGGCTCGCCGGTCAAGCGCATCGGCCGCGACCGGTTCGTCCGCAACGTGCTCATTGCTGCCGGCAATTCGGCCGATGCCACGCTCGCCGACCCGTGCCGGGCGCTGCTGTCCGATCCGTCACCGCTGGTGCGGGGCACGGCCGTCTGGGCATTGTCGCGGCTCCTTCCCGCAGCGACGCTTTCTGCCCTTGCGCAACAGGCGCTGAAGGCCGAAAGCTCAGCCGACGTCGTCGCCGAGTGGCAGGCGGCGTTGGCAATCGGGGAAGCGGAACAGGCGCAGGCATGAGCGAACAAAAGGTCTTCATCTTCGGCGCCGGCTATTCCGGCAAGGCCTTCGCGCGCGTGCGGCCACAGGCCGTAGCGGTCGCCGGCACCACGCGCTCGCCGGAAAAGTTCACCGGCCTCGAGGCGGCCGGCATCGAGCCTTTCGTGTTCAACGGCCGACTGTCCGCCGAAATCAGGGCCAAACTCGAGGAGACCACGCATCTCGTCGTCTCCGCCGCCCCCAACGACGACGGCGACCCCGTGCTCAACGTGGCGCATGATGCAATCGCCCACCACATGCCGCTGCTGCGCTGGGTCGGCTATCTTTCCACGGTCGGCGTCTATGGCGACTATGGCGGTGCCTGGATCGACGAGACTGCGCAATGCCGGCCGAAGCCCGGCCGCTCGCAGATGCGGCTGGACGCCGAGCGCGAGTGGCACGAGTTCGGCGAGGAAACGGGCCGGCCGGTCGCCATCCTGCGCCTGTCGGGCATCTACGGCCCGGGCCGCAACGCCTTCGTCAATCTCGCCAACGGCACGGCGAAGCGCCTGGTCAAGCAAGGCCAGGTGTTCAATCGCATCCATGTGGCCGACATTGCCGCGGCACTCTGGTTCCTCGCCGATGGGGAGTATGGCGGCACCTTCAACGTCACCGACGACCTGCCCGCGGCGCCGCAGGACGTGGTTACCTATGCCGCCGGGTTGATGGGCGTGGCACCGCCGCCGGAAATTCCTTTCGAGACCGCCCAACTTTCGCCCATGGCGCGATCCTTCTATGGCGAGAACAAGCGCGTCTCCAACACGGCGATCAAGGCTCTGGGCTACACGTTCAGCTTTCCCGACTACCGCGCCGCCCTGGACAGCATGTGGGCGGACGGCTCCTGGCGCGGCGAGGGTGACGGCGACAAGCGCAGTCCGATACGGCGGACCTAGTGCGAGCGGCGATTCGAGTGAGACAGTGACGCCGGAATTTACCTTTAGGTAACCATGGCGGCGCAAGCTTTGCGGAGAGGGTCAAACCGCATGACGTCATTTTTTCGCAGATTTGCCGGACGGGCGGCGCGGCTCGCGATGGTCGCGGCCACGCTCGGCATGATCGGCCTCGACCTGCAGGCGGCCGGCGCCGCCGAGCTTGCCAAGGATCTGTTCGGCAGCACGAAATTGCCGGCGGCGACGGCTGCGCGCTCCTATGGCTTCTATTCCAAGGGCTGCTTCGCCGGCGGTGTGGCCATCGCCACGGATGGTCCGACCTGGCAGGCCATGCGGCTGTCGCGCAATCGCCGCTGGGGCCATCCGGCAATGATCTCGCTGATCGAGAAGCTGTCACGCGACGCCGTCGCGGATGGCTGGCCGGGCCTGTTGATCGGCGACATCTCCCAGCCGCGCGGCGGTCCGATGCTGACCGGCCACGCCTCCCACCAGATCGGCCTCGACGCCGATATCTGGCTGACGCCGATGCCCGACCGCAAGCTCTCCGCCACCGAGCGCGAGAACATGAGCGCGGTGCTGATGGTCGACGAGAAGACCCACCTGGTCAAGGACAAGCTCTGGACGCCGGCGCATACGCGCCTGATCAAGCGGGCGGCGAGCTATCCCGAAGTCGAGCGCATCCTGGTCAATCCGGGCATCAAGAAGAAGCTCTGCGACACCGTCACGGGGGACCGCTCCTGGCTGCGCAAGGTGCGTCCCTTCTGGGGCCACGACTATCATTTCCACATGCGCATCGGCTGCCAGGCCGGGTCGAAGGGCTGCGAGGAACAGGACGCGACGCCGGCCGGCGACGGCTGCGACAAGTCGCTGGCCTGGTGGTTCACCGAAGAACCCTGGCGCCCGGCGACCGGACCCGAAAAACCCAAGGCGCGCGACATCATGACCATGGCGAGCCTGCCCAAGGAATGCCGCGCCGTGCTCGCCGCGCCCTCGCCCGTCAACGAAGCGGCGGTCACCGTCTATGGCGGCGGCGCCGCTTCGGCCGTGGTCGCCGCCCCGGCACCCGCAGCTCCGAAGGTCGCAGAGACCCCGACCGTCACCGATCCCGGCACGCCGGTCAGCGCGGACGCCTATGCGCCCCGGCCGTCAGTCGACATTCCGCTGCCGCGGCCCCGCCCGGCGAAACCATGAGCCGGGCCGCTCGGCGCTTCCAAATCGGCGGAAATCCGTTTATGGGATTTCAACCGATTTAAGCATCACGGAAACGACTGTGACCCCAGCCTTGCGCGTCGCGCTGATCGCCCATGACCAGAAGAAGGACGACATGGTCGCATTCGTCGGCGATCATGCCAGGTTCCTCGAGACCTGCCATATCGTCGCCACCGGCACGACCGGCCAGCGGGTGCTCGCGGCCTGCCCCGGCCTGAACCTGACGCCATTGAAGAGCGGCCCCCTCGGCGGCGACCAGCAAATCGGCGCGCTGATCAGCGAAGGCAGGATCGACGCGGTGATTTTCTTCGTTGATCCGCTGACGCCGATGCCGCATGACGTCGATGTCAAGGCATTGATGCGGCTCGCCATCGTCTACGACATTCCGATGGCGTTGAACCGCGCGACCGCCGAGATCATTCTGGAAAATCAAGAGAACGGCTGAAGCGCCGCGACCAACATCTGGGAACCAGACCGGGCATGTCACATCCGAGCGAGCAGGCACTCCCCTTCCCGATCCTGATCGGCGACATCGGCGGCACCAATGCGCGCTTCGCCATCGTCGAGGGCCCCGACAGGGAGGCCGGAGAGCCGCGCATCGTCCAGACGGCCAGCTACGCCAGCATCGACGACGCCATCCTTGCCGTTCTGGACGGGCAGCCGGTGCGCCCACGCTCGGCGGTGCTCGCGGTGGCCGGGCCGGTGGAGGGCGAGGAGATCGCGCTCACCAATTGCCCGTGGGTGGTGCGCCCGAAAGAGATGTTCTCGACCCTCGGTCTCAGCGACATCCTGGTGCTCAACGACTTCGAGGCCCAGGCGCTGGCGGTCGTTGCCCTCGGCAACGAGCATGTGGAGAAAATCGGCCCCGGCGATCCCGAGGAGGGTGCCGGCCGCGTCGTGCTCGGGCCCGGCACCGGGCTGGGCGTCGCCGGCCTCGTGCACGCGCTCGGCCGCTGGATTCCCGTCCCCGGCGAAGGCGGCCACATGGACATCGGCCCGCGGAGTGCACGCGATTTCGAGGTGTTTCCGCACCTGGAGAAGATCGAAGGCCGTATCTCGGGCGAACAGATCCTGTGCGGGCGTGGCCTGGTCAACTCGTACCGCGCCGTAGCCAGGGCCGACGGCAAGACGCCCAAGCTCACCCAGCCGGCGCAGGTCACCGCGGCCGCGCTCGACGGCAGCGACCCGATCGCCGAGGAGGCGCTGGAGCTGTTCGTCACCTGCCTCGGCCGCACCGCCGGCGACCTGGCACTCGTCTTCAAGAGCAAGGGCGGCGTCTATCTCACCGGCGGCATCGCCCAGAAGATCGTGCCGGCGCTGAAGAAGGGCAATTTCCGCGAGGCTTTCGAGGACAAGGCCCCGCATCGCGAGCTGATGGCCTCGATGCCCGTCTATGTCATCACCCACCCGCTTGCAGCCCTCGCCGGGCTGGCGGCCTATGCGCGCACGCCCTCGCTCTTCGGCATCGAGACAGGCGACCGGCACTGGCGCGTCTAGGCGCGGCCAAAAGGCGGTTTCCCCGCCGGGCTTCATGCTCTATGAGGGCATCGCGAGCGTGCGGGAGGCCAATGGGATAACCGGCTTGAATTCGAATAAGTCAAAACGCGGCCGGGCCGTTCCCGGCGAGGTCGTCGCCGTCATCAAGCGCATCGCCGCCGAGAACGGTCGCGACTTCGTCTGGCACTATGCACTTGCGGCGGCGTTCCTGGCCATCATCGCCGGGACCACGGCGTTCACCGCATGGATCATGCGCGATATCGTCGACGAGATCTTCTACCGGCAGCGCGCCGACCTCATCGTCCTCATCTGCCTGTCGATCGTCGCCGCCTTCGTGCTGCGCGGCATCGCTACCTACGGTCAGGCCGTGATCCTCGCCAAGGTTGGCAACAACCTCGTCGCCCGCTACCAGCGCCGGCTCTTCGACCATCTGATGAAGCTCGACATGGAGTTCTTCTCCGCGACGCGCTCGGGGCAGGTCGCCGCCCAGATCAACGAAAATGTCAGCGGTATCCGGTCGATCCTCAACATCACCGTGACCTCCATCGCCCGCGACTTCGTGTCCCTGATCGGGCTGATTGCAGTGATGGTGTTCCAGGATCCGATCCTGTCGCTTTTCGCACTGTTGATCGGTCCGCCGCTGGTCTACTTCGTCGGCCACCTGATGCGCCGGCTGCGAAAGCTGAACCGCGACGCCATCCTGGTCAATTCGCGCCTCATCGGGGCCATGCAGGAGGCAGTCCAGGGTATGGCCATCGTCAAGGCCTTCACCATGGAAGACCAGCTGTCGGGAAAGATGCACCACCTGGTGTCCGACTCCGAGGCGCGCTCCAACAAAATCGCCCGCGTATCCGAGCGGCTGTCGCCGATTTCCGAGATGCTCGGCGGCTTCGTATTCGCCACCGTCATTGCCTATGCCGGCTACCGCGCAACCTTCGGCGCTCAGCCGCCCGGCACGATCGTCGCCTTCCTCACGGCGATGATCCTCGCCTACGACCCGGCCCGCCGCCTCGCCCGCACCCAGGTCGGGCTCGAACGCGCCCTGGTCAATGCGCGCATGATCTACGAGGTCCTCGACACCGAACCGCGCCAGGACGACGCCATCGGTGCAGGCCAGCTCCGGGTCGGCAAGGGCGACATCGTCTTTGACCGCGTCGCGTTCTCATACGGCCCCGAGACCGCGGTGCTGCGCGACCTGAGCTTCACCGCGAAGGGCGGCACGACCACGGCCATCGTCGGCGCGTCGGGTGCCGGCAAGTCGACGCTGGTGGCGCTCCTGCAGCGCTTCTACGACGTCGACAGCGGCAGCATCAGCATCGACGGCCAGGACATAGCCTCCGTCACCAAGCGTTCGCTGCGCCAGTCGATCGCCTTCGTCTCGCAGCAGCCCTATCTGTTCGAAGGCACGATCCGCGACAACATCCGCTACGGCCGCGCCGACGCCACCGACGCCGAGACCGAGGAGGCGGCTCGCCTGGCCTTCGCCGACGAATTCATCCGCCAGCAGACCGAAGGATACGACACTGCCGTCGGCGAAAACGGTGCAACGCTGTCCGGCGGCCAGCGCCAGCGCATCTCCATCGCCCGCGCGCTCGTCCGCAATGCCCCGATCCTGCTGCTCGACGAGGCGACGTCGGCGCTCGACAACGAATCGGAAGCGCGCGTCCAGGCGGCGCTCGCCACCGCCACCAAGGGCCGCACCACCATCGTGATCGCCCACCGCCTCTCGACGGTCGTCAACGCCGATCATATCGTGGTGCTGGATCAGGGCCGGCTTGTCGAGGAAGGCACCCATGCCGGGTTGATGGCCAACCCCAACAGCGTCTACGCCCGCTTCCACAACCTCCATGACGAGGCCGGACTCGGGCTGGTGGACGACTTGGGCACCGATGAGGGATTGTCGCGCGCAGGCGCCGGCACAGGGAGCAAGCTATGAGCGACATGGGTCTGGTGATCGTGGGGGCAGCCGGCCGGATGGGCCAGGTGCTTCTGCGCACCGTGCATACGATGGATGGCGTGCGCGTGGCCGGTGCGGTCGAACGCGCCGGCTCGCCGCATCTCGGCAAGGACGCAGGCGAGATGGCCGGCGTCGGCATCATCAACGTCGAGATCACAGACGACCCGCTGGCCGCCTTCGCCAAGGCCGACGGCGTGCTCGATTTCACTGCGCCTGCGGCAACCGTCGAATTCGCCGGCTACGCCGCCCAGGCGCGCATCGCCCACATCATCGGCACAACCGGCTGCTCACCCGAGGACGACGCCAAGATCGCCGCGGCGGCGCGCCACGCCACCATCGTCAAGTCCGGCAACATGAGCCTCGGCGTCAACCTGCTGGCCGTGCTGGTCGAGAAGGCCGCCCAGGCGCTCGGCCCGAGCGACTTCGACATCGAGATCCTGGAAATGCACCACCGCCACAAGGTCGATGCCCCGTCGGGCACGGCGCTGCTCCTCGGCGAGGCGGCGGCACACGGCCGCAAGATCGCGCTGGCCGACAAGAGCGTGCGGGTGCGCGACGGCCATACCGGCGTGCGCGAGAGCGGAACCATCGGATTCGCCACGCTGCGCGGCGGCTCGGTCGTCGGCGACCATTCCGTCATCCTCGCCGGAACCGGCGAGCGCATCACCATGTCCCACCAGGCCGAGGACCGAGGCATCTTCGCCCGCGGCGCCGTCAAGGCGGCGCTCTGGGCGCACGGCAGAAAGCCCGGCCTCTATTCGATGCGCGACGTCCTCGGCCTCTAGTCCGTTCCAAATCCAGTCTCATCCAAGGGAGCAAAAATGTCCGGTACCCTCGTGCTCGTTCGCCACGGCCAGAGCGAATGGAATCTCAAGAACCTGTTCACCGGCTGGCGCGACGTCGACCTGTCCGAGAAGGGCCACGCCGAAGCCAAGGCGGCCGGCGAAAAGCTCAAGGCGCGCGGGCTCAAGTTCGACATCGCCTTCACCTCGGCGCTGATGCGTGCCCAGAAGACCTGCCAGCACATCCTCGACGTGCTCGGCCAGAGCGATCTCACCACCATCCGCGACCAGGCCCTCAACGAGCGCGACTACGGCGACCTCAACGGCCTCAACAAGGACGATGCGCGCGCCAAGTGGGGCGAGGAGCAGGTGCATGTCTGGCGCCGCTCCTACGACACGCCGCCTCCGGGCGGGGAAAGCCTGAAGGACACCGGCGCTCGCGTGTGGCCCTACTACCTGCACGACATGCAGAAGCATGTGCTGTCCGGCGGCACTGTGCTGGTGGCCGCCCACGGCAATTCGCTGCGCGCGCTGATCATGGCGCTCGAAGGCATTTCGGGCCCTGACATCGTCAAGCTCGAACTCGGGACCGGCGTGCCGATCGTCTACAAGCTCAACGCCGATTCGACCGTCGCCTCCAAGGAAGTGCTGGCCTGACACGTCTGGCCGGCAATAAAAACGCGATCGGACGTCGAGCTGTCGCCCGGTCGCTTCAGGGGAGCGCACAATCCCTGAGGTTTGCGGGCTCCGGATAGGCTACCCCTGGGGAATATCCGCGGCCTGAGAACCGACAAATCGCGGGTTGCGGCGTATTCGCCGGCAAAAGCTGAAAAAGCGCGTTGACACCGTCGCTTCGCCCGCTTACATCAGCGCCCACCAGCCCAGATGGCGGAATTGGTAGACGCGCACGGTTCAGGTCCGTGTGCCGCGAGGCGTGGAGGTTCGAGTCCTCTTCTGGGCACCAGTTTCCGTTTCAGGATGCTCTCGATGCATCCGTGACAACGCAAAACCCCCGGTCACCCCGGGGGTTTTTTGCTATCCCGGGAAGCTTAGCCTTGAGCCAGGCGCGACGCCGTCCCGTCGGCAGACTGCCGCCTGGCCGAGTGGGCTCGGCCCCGAGCGGGGGCCAAGCCCCGGTCGTCGAAGCGTCAGGCCTCGAGATTGCGGTTGCGGTCCTGCCAGAGTTCCAAGATGGCCAGCAGGGCTACGGCGATGCCGAGGCCCATGTGCCAGTTGCGCAGCGCTCCGCCATATTCAAAGGTGAAGGGCGAGGCGACCATCCAGAGACCGCAGAACAGCGTCAGGATTTCCTCCCAGCGCCGCAGGAAGATCTGCTCGAGACCCCCGAGCACCACGATCGCTGCGCCCACGAGAGCCGTCGCTGCGGCCATCGTGGTGTTGCCGCCGATGTCGAACCACATCGGCGATACCAGGACCATGGCACCGAGGATCATCAAGGCGACGTCCTCCCAGCGCCGGTGTTGCATCAGTCCCATGTTGTCAAGAGTTGCCATGACGAAAATCCTCTCAGGCTAAGTTCGAGTATAGCTCAAACGCCCGTGAGGACTTGTGCGTGGTGCCGAACTCCTCAACGGGCGTTCTTCGCACTGGCGCCATTATCTCAAAAAACCCCAACAAGTTCAATTAACCCTGTTGAACCGCCGGGGAACGGCGCCGGCGCGGGGCAACGCCTATCGGCCCGTCACCCGCGCATAGAGCCGCGAACGGGCACCGAAGAGTCCGAGTATCCGGCCAACGGACCAGCCGGCCGCCCGCGCACTGGCGACGATGCCGGGTCCGCCACGAAATGGAATTGCGATCGTCACCACGCCCATCGCGACCAGTCGATAGGGCAAGATCGCCGCAACGCCGGATGCTGTGCGCCATCCCCGCCCCTGCTTGCGGGCAAACGATGCGAGCGACTGGTCGCGGGCGCGGCGGAACTGGTAGGCGAAGGTCAGGCGCTCCGGCGGCATGGTTTCGTACACCAATGCCCGGTCGGCCCAGGATTTCGTCAGGCCGCGGCGCGTGACTTCGTGATCGAATGCCGCGTCGCTGCCGCCGGTCAGCGGGTCGCGCTCGTCGAACCGAAGCCCATGAACCACGAACAGGTCGCGGTGCGCGAGCCAGTTGTTGGTGACGACGGTGACGCGGTCGGCCCTGCCCGCCAGGTTCTGGCGGCGGGCAACTTCGGCCTTGTGACCGAAGCGATGCTGCACGCCGCGCAGGATCGCCTTGCGCCATCGCGACAGCGGCGTGGCAGGCGCCTGCGGCTCGACCGGCCCGCCGATGAGCAGAGCCCGGCTGCGGCGATATTCGGCGACGAGTTCCACGAGCCAGTCCACCGCCACGCGCTCGTCATCGTCGACGAAGGCGATCAGGTCGGCGCCGCAAGCGACCGCATGCTCCACGGCGCGGTTGCGCGCAATCGGGATGCCGATGCGCGGTTCGAGCCGGTAGTCGATCTTCAGACCGCTGTGCGCGCCGGCCACCACGTCGCGGCAATCGGGTCGCGCCGCATTCTCCACCACGACGAAGTTCACGTCGACGCAAGGCGGTGTCTCGCACGTAGCCCATGATGCCATGAGCTGGGCGAGCATGAGAGGCCGTTCGCGGGTAATCGCCGCAACGCAAAGCCGCAAGCGCGGCACGGGATTGGAGGACATCTGCCCTGACTCCGCATTCAACCATTCGACGGTGCGTCGCCAGGGCAGCGGCGACGTGGCTCTCAGTGCGGGGGCGGCTCCGTATCACACACTTGTATGCATATTACAAGTAGCAACAATCATGGACTGCAACCAAAGAATCGGAATATCTGGCACGTCCGATGGAAGGCGTGCGAGTCGTGATGAAGCCGATCCTGTCCTATTGCATACCAGTGCAGAACCGCCTGGCGGAGCTGGAGGCCACCCTACGGCAAAATCTCGATGCCAATCGTCAATTCGGTGCGGAAGTCGAGTTCGTCATCGCCAATTTTGGCGGCGACCCGGCGCTCGATGCCCATGTCCGCATGAATTTTGCGCCGGAACTCGCCGCGGGATATCTCAGGATCGTGCCGGTCGAGCGCCTGGATCCCTGGCATTTCGGCCGGGCCAAGAACGTCTTCCGCGACCATATCGCGGCCGAGCTCTATTCGAGCCTCGACGCCGACAACTTCGTATCGGCCGCGGAAACGCAGCAGATCCTCGATCTTCATGCCGAGCACGAGGGCAGGCTACTGATCCATCATTTCAGCGGCAATTGGGGTGATGGTACCTGTGGCAGGATCACCCTGCCGGCTCATCTCTACCGTTCGGTCGGCTACGACGAGAGATCTTTGCCGCGCCAGTACGACGAAATGGACCTCATCCTGTCTGCACTGCGGGCCGAGCCCGGACTCGTCTATGTCTCCTATTTCCCGGGAGGCGCACTCCGGAAATCGAAGGCCACGGCGAGTTTCCTGCGCAACGAAGGGGTCGGCGTCGACTGCAGGGTGGTCGCCGACCTGCGCACCATCAAGCCGCTCAACCCAAAGCAGAAGGGCTATATCGAGGATGGTGGGCTCCTCGAAGCGATGCAGCGCTTCAACCGGTCGTCCAGTTTCGCCAGGAACGCCCGCGGCAGCGACAGCAAGGAGCGCTACTTCGCCGAAGCGATGATGGGAGCGCATGCGGCCGTCCGGGCACTCGACCCGACGGCCGCGCTGCAGTGCTTCTTCGAAGCGCTCGCCCGGCCGCTTCCGCGGCTCGGCGATGGCCTGGTCCCTGTCTTTGCCTGCGTCAAGGACGACACCTTCGTGCTCGAGGAATGGTATCGGCACTACCGCCGCATCGGCTGCGGACCGTTCTTCATCGTCGACGACGGCTCAGCCATGCCGGTCTCGGCAACCTTGCCCTATCCCGACGTGCACGTGCTCACGCCGAGGGTGGGACACTACCGCACCTGCAAGGCAGCCTGGCTGATGGCGGCGATGAAGGCGGTGCTCCCCCAGGGCCGTTGGGCGCTCACGATCGACGCCGACGAATTCGTCGATGTGCCTTCCAGGCTCGGCAGGTCCATGGCGGATGCGGCCGCCGCCGGCGAGGCGGCCGGCTGGGCGTGGGCGCCGGGGCTGCTCGTGGACATGCTGCCGGCGCCATCGGATCAGCCGGGCGAGCCGGCACGCGGCTCCTTTCTCGATGAATTCAATCGTCACCTGTTCGACCGCAGCGGCGACCAGGCCGCGTATCGCCGCAACAATTCGATCCGCTGGGCCTTCGGCAAGCACTGGCGGGCGAGCTACTGCATCGATGCCCGGTATCGGCTCGCCGGCACCATCGACGTGCTGCGCAAGGTTCCACTCGTCAGATACAGCCACGACATCAGGCTGCATCACGGCTTCCATGACGTCGGTTTCTCCGATGCGACCAAGACCCGGCGCGAGCGCTGGCGCAGTCCACTGCTCCTGCCAATGCGGCACTACAAGCTCGTCAAGCTTTTCAATGCGCACGAGCGCGAACGCATGGCCGCGCACGCCAGCCTGTGCTTCATCCATGATTTCAAGACGACGGCCAATCTGCGCGAGCTCGTCGCGGGGGACCGCGCCGGCGACTGGGACAAGCTGCACTCGCTGCGCACAGTCCCGTATGACCCGGATCGCTTCTCCGACCCGGAGTTTTTCCACGACGCGCCGGGTGTGGCGGCTGCGGTGCCCGGCCTGATGCGCCGCGCCATGCACGCCCTGCTCGGCGGAGCGCAAAAGTCCATGCGCTAGATTCCAGCCCGGTCGCGGGGGCTCGCAGCGGCACCCCAAGAAGACGCTCGGTTCATGCAGTCATTCTTGCAGGTGCGGCAACGAGTTTTTATAATTTTTGCGAAAATCTTCCGACATCCGCATACGTACAAGCATAAATCGGAAATATTGCTTCGCGTATCCTTCAGCGAAGATTCTTCCATGATGCAGCCAATCTGGCTTTCACCCCGGAAATTGTGAAAAAATTCCTTACGGGATTTACGATTCTTCCTGACAAACTGTTACCTTGAGACTCCAAACGTGTCCGCTCGCCACGGAACCGCCCGAGGCTCGCCCCATTCGCTGCCACATTTCGTCCGAAACCGCTCCGTGTGTTCAATAACGGGGCTTTAACCAGAAGATGAAGAAGCGCGCTAAACCAGCGATCGTGGCGGCCTCCGTCGCCGCCGGCATGATGATATTTGCCTCCACCGGAAACGCCTCCGCCCAATGCGGCAGGGCATCCTGGTACGCCTTGACGTCGAAGACAGCCTCGGGCGAGCGCATGAATCCATCGGCCATGACCGCGGCCCACCGCTCGCTCCCCTTCGGCACCAAGCTCCGTGTTACCAACCAGAAGAACGGCAAGAGCGTCATTGTCCGCATCAACGACCGCGGCCCGTTCATCAAGGGCCGGGTGCTCGACCTGTCCAAGGCCGCGGCCCAGCAGATCGGCTTCGTCCGCTCGGGCCACGCCGCGGTATGCATGGAACGCGCCTGATGCGAGCCCGCGCCATCGCGCGGGACAGGGACTAGCCGAACCGCCGCGCCGCCGTCTCGGCCATCGCCTCGGCGAGGCTCATCCCCCACTGGCTCCGGCAATAGGCACGGAAGTCGAAGCAGGGCAGGCCCGGGCTGACCTCGAATTCGATGAGATGGACCGTGTCGTCGGCCTCGACGCGCAGGTCCATCGAGAAGACGTCGCGCAACCCGAGGCCGGTCATCAGTGTCGCGGCGATCCGCCTGATCGTCTCCGCCGCTCGCGGCTGAACCGACGCCACCGGCACCAGTTCCGGCTCGACATAGCGCCCCTCGCCCTTGGCTGCGGCGCCCGTTTCGCCATAAAGCGCCATGCTGTCGGCCATGGTCTGGAAGTCGCCGCCGGAATCGACGAAGGCTATGCCCAGAACCTCCGGCCCCGCCGTAGGATCGACCGCGAGGAAGCTCGCGCGGACGTTTCGGCCCGTAACGTAGGACTGCACGACGACGTCGTCGCGATAGGCATCGAGCACGCGCCGGCCGAGAGCCAACGCCTCCCCGGCCTTGGCGATGCGCGAATCCTCCCATATGCCGACCTTGGCCCCGAGCCGATTGGGCTTGACGAAATAGCCGCCATGCGCAGCCGGCGGCTCGACCAGCCAGCGGCCGCCGCGGGCAAGGCCGGCTGTTGGAACTGGCAGCCCGAGAGCACCGAGCACCGCGCCGGACCGGAATTTGTCCTGGCAGAGCGCAAAGACGGAATCGTCGGCGCCGATCGTCGCGAGCCCGTTGAGCCGCGCCAGCGCGGGTGCGACGCCGCCGCGGAAATAGGCGATGCCGTCCGTGAGCGTCCAGACCAGTGTACCGAAGCGGTCGCAGGCCGCGAGGGCGCCGGCCGCCTCATCCAGTTCGACGGCGCGAAAGCGAATGCCGCGGCGCGCGCAAGCTTCGCCTATCGCGTCGAACTCGGGGGCAAGATCGGTCGATTGCGCCAGATAGGAAGCGATCTCGGTCGCGGCGCGGCGGTCAAACCCTTCGGCCAACAGCCGATCGAAGCACGCCCGTTCGGGTTCGTGGACGAGCACGAGCGTCGGGGGTTGTCCGGCCATCGGTCATTCCCTCCTGATGCGGACCCAACTGCATTCCGACAGCCCGAGATTGGCATTGTCCCGATCCAAGACTTGCCAGGAAACCGACCTCGAACCGCCGCTCAGGCGACACCCTTGCGCGGGCGGGGATCAGATCAGCACGCGCGGTTCGTGGCGGCCGTTGACCACGATGTCGAGCAGGAAGGTCTTGCCCGCATGGGGATCGGCGTGCCGCGCTTCGGCGTCGAGCCCTACCGCAGCCGAGGTCACGGCCAGCCGGTCGGCCGCCGCCCCGACGAAGGCCGGGCACGACGCCTGCACTGCCGGCACGGCCACGCTGCGCAAATGCCTGCCGTCGGGCGCATAGGCATCGATGCGGCCACGGCCCCAGCAGGCATTCCACAATATGCCGTCGCGATCGAGGACGGAGCCGTCCAGCCCGCCCTCGTCGCCGCGCCTGTCGACGAACAGTTTGGGCTCGCCGACTGGCAGGCCGGTGTCGGCGTCGCAGTCGACCCGGTAGAGGATGTTCACCGCGGTGTCGGTGAAATAGGCCGTCCTGCCGTCCTCGGTGAAGCAGATCGAGTTGGGGATGCTGATCGCAGGGTAGAGCAGGCGCAGCTCGCCGCGGAAGTACCAGTAGATCGCTCCGGCCCCAGCCTCGGCCTTCTTGCCCATGGTGCCGAACCACAGCGCACCGGACGGATGCACACGCGCATCGTTCGACCGGGTGGAGCTGTTGGAAGCCTCGACCGGATGATGCATCGACAGCTTGCCGGTCGCGGCGTCGCGGATATGGAGCCCCGTCTCCGTAAGCAGAAGCTGACGTTCGCCGTCGATGACGGCAATGGCGCTGGCCATCTCGCCGAGCTGGTGGACGCGCGTCTCACCACCTGAGACTTTCTTCTCGAGCATGCGGCCCGCGACGATATCGAACCAGTAGAGCGTATCGGTGGCAGGATCGTAGCTCGGGCCTTCGCCCAGCTCGCAAGCCTCGTCGGAGAAGATCGAAGCGCCGCCCATTGGTCAGCCTCCCTTGCCGATGGCGTCCCAGCCGGCCACCGCCGCTCGGGCGCGGGCACCGACCTCGGCCGCCGTCATGCCGGGCTTGTAGAGGCTCGAGCCCAGCCCGAACAGCTGCACGCCGACCTTGGCGTAGGCGGCGAAATCGACCTCCGACACGCCACCGACGACGCCGACCTGCGTTTCGGCCGGCAGCACGGCGCGAATGGCGGAAATGCCGCCGGTCCCGAGCACACTGGCCGGGAAGAACTTCAGGGCCGAAGCGCCCAATTTCAGGGCCAGGAACGCATCGGTCGGGGTGAAGACGCCAGGCATCGTCACCATCTTGTGGACCGCCGCGCGCGCCATCACCTCGGCGTCGATGTTGGGGCTGACCAACAACCGCCCGCCGGCGTCGTTCAGGCGGTCGACCTGCTCGCCGCGCACCACCGTGCCGCCGCCGACCAGCGCCTCGGGCAAGGCATTCGCCAGCATCTCGATCGAGCGGAACGGATCGGGCGAATTGAGCGGCACCTCGATCGCCTCGATGCCGGCGTCATGGACGGCGCGACCGACATCGAGCGCCTCCTCGGGCCTCAAACCGCGCAGGATGGCGACCAGGCCGCGGCCGAGGCTAGGAAATGGAGCCGTCACGTTCATGTCGCTATCCTTCTGCAAGCATTCCGTTGCGCCGCGCAGCGGCCACCAGTCCCGAAAGCACCGCCTTGTCGGCATCGGCGATGCGCACCGCCAAGCCGCCGAGTTTCAGCGCCTCGGCATAGAGCGCGCCGAGCGCCCCCGAGCCGACCAGCACCACGGGCGTGTCGCGCTTGCCGAAACGGCGCGCCGCCGAGGCAACCTCCGCGCCAATGAGAAGGCCTGACAGCGCTGCCGCCGCATCGGCCTGACCGAGGCCCGACAACAGGCCGGCGGCGCGGATGCCGAAAAGACGGGCGCCGATGTCGCCATCCGACAGCGCCTCGCGGCACCAGTCGCCAAACACCTGGCTGTCGGGCGAAACATGCGCCGGCTTCTCGCCCAGCGAATGGCGCAGGATCGAGTGCTGCGCGAAAACCGAGAACATCTCGCCGGTCGGCCAGGTACCGAAGCCGCTGACCCTGCCGTCGTCGACGGCGACCCATTTGCAGTGGGTTCCAGGCATGCAAACGAGATGGCTGCCGGAGCCGACCTCGGCGGCGACGCCGGCGAGCTGGGTTTCCTCGCCGCGCATCACGTCGGGCGCACCGGCCTTGCGCTGGGCAAGCCCCGGCACGATGCGGACGTCGCGTCCGGCACCAGGCACCGGCACCGCAGCACCCAGGATGTCTGTCAGCGACGCCGGGACGTCGACATAGGGCGCCTCGACCCAGCCCTGGCGGGCGCCGGCCATGCCGCAAACGATCGCCGGCAAGTCGGCGGGGGCGCCCATGCTGGCGAGGTGATTGTCGAGAATCGGAGCAAAGCCCTTGTGCTGGGCGGTCAGCAGGCCCTCGTCGCCGCGGCGCTCGTCGAGCACTGCACCCTTGCCGTCCAGCAGCCAGACACGCAGCCTGGTCGTGCCCCAGTCGACGGCGGCAATCGCCGCCTTGGAATCTCTGCTCACAAAAGTCCTCCATCGACGATCAGCGTCTGCGCGGTCAGCATCCTCGAAGCGTCCGACGCCAGGAACAGCACCGGGCCGACCATGTCGTTCGGCAGCATCATCTCGGGGATGCACTGCCGCCCGATATGTTCCTTGAGGTTTTCCTCGTTCACCCAGAGTGCACGCTGGCGCTCGGTGATCACCCAGCCGGGCGCCACGGCATTGACCCTGATCCTGTCGGGGCCGTAACGGCCGGCCATGCCCTTGGTGAGCCCAACGATCGCAGCCTTCGCGGCGGTGTAGGCCGGCATGGTGCCGATGTTGAGCATGTAGGCGGTCGAGCTGAAATTGATGATCGAGCCGCCACCAGCCGCAGCCATGCCCGGCGCCACCGCCTGGATGGCGAAGAATTGCGGGCGGAGGTTCACCGCCTGGTTGGCGTCCCAGCTTTCGGGCGTCACGTCTGAAACCTCGTGGCGCGTGTCGTTGGCGGCGTTGTTGACCAGCACCGTCACCGGCCCGTGCGCCTCGACGGCTGCGGCGGCGGCGCTGCGCAGTTCGTCGATGTCGGTCAAGTCGGCGCGCAGATAGAGCGGGCGGTTGCCGGTTTCCTGTTCCAGCCGGCCGCACAGTTCGCTGCTCGGCCCGTCTGCGATGTCGATGAAGGCTACCTTGGCGTCATGCAGCACGAAGCCCTCGGTCAGAGCCGCGCCGATGCCCGAACCGCCGCCGGTGATCAGCACCGACCGCCCCGCGAGATCCGGAAACCGCGCCGATGGCATCATGAACCTGTTCCTCCGCATTGTCCGCGATCCGGCATGCCGGGTTCGCGGCGCGCTTGTCTTAGCCCATAGGCCATGAAAGCGGAAACGCTTTTCGGGGCGTGGGATGCCTCTTTTTCAAACGATTGAAGAGGCCGGCGCCGTGGCCAGAAAACCCGCGCCCCGCGGCTGGTCGTCAACGGATAGTGGTGTCCGGTCAGATCGCCTTAGCGTAGGCCGCGCCGCGATGGGCCTCGCGCAGATAGCCGAGCGTGGCATCGGCATCGACCGGGCGGCCGAACAGATATCCCTGGCCGCCGGCACAGCCGAACTGCATCAGCCGTTCGGCCTGGGCCTCCTTTTCGATGCCCTCTGCGACGACGTCCATGCCGAGCCCTTCGCACATGGCGAGGATGGCGCGGATGATGTGCTCCGAGGGACGGTCGTCGAGGATCGACGCCACGAAGGCCCGGTCGATCTTGAGCTTGTCGAAACGGAATTCGCGAAGGCGCCCGAGCGACGACTGGCCGGTGCCGAAATCGTCGAGCGACACCCGGATGCCGACGCGGCGGAGGTCCTCGACGATCTTCTCGGCCGAAACCGGATCGGTCATCAGGCCGGTCTCGGTGATCTCGATCTCGAGCCGGCGCGGATCGAAGCCGGTGCGCTCGAGAATGGACAGGATGTGCAGCCCGGTATTCTGATCGACCAGTTGCGAAGGCGACAGGTTGAAGGACAGGAACATGTCCTGGGGCCAGCTGCGTGCCGCTTCCGCCGCCTTGCGCAGCACCAGTTGCGACAGCGGCCCGATGATGCCGCGTTCCTCGGCGATTGGGATGAACACCGCCGGGGAGACGAAACCGAGATCACGGTCGGTCCAGCGCGCCAGCGCCTCGAAGCCGATCGTGCGGCGGGTGCTGAGATCGACGATCGGCTGGAAATGCGGCGTCACTTCGCCGGCGGCCACGGCGCGCCGCAGCGCCTGCTCGATGCGGGTGACGCGCTTGGCCGCCTCCTCCATCTCGCGGGTGTAGACCACGACGCGGCCGCGGCCTGAGCGCTTGGCGTGGTAGAGCGCGGTCTCCGCCTTGCGCATCAGCGTCTCGGTGGTGTCCTCGGTCGACTGGAACAGCGAGCAGCCCACGGAGGCAGACAGGCGAGCCGTGCGCTCGCCGAGATCGTAAGGCGCGGACAGGATTTCGATCAGCATGCGCGCCTTGTCGGCCGCCGCTTCCTCGCTGAACACCAGCGGATAGAGGAAGGCGAACTCGTCGGCTCCGATCCGTGCTACCGCGGAATAGCCGTCGGACGCCGCCCTCAACCGCATCGCCACCTGTACGAGGATGTCGTCGCCGGCTCGGTGGCCGAACAGGTCGTTGATCGGCTTGAAGCCATCGAGGTCGAGAATGCCCACGGTGAAGGGGGCGGGATCCTCCGCGCGGTCGTCGATCAACCGCTCGATCTTGTCATGGAAGCGGCGCTGGTTGCCGAGCCCGGTCAAGGCGTCGGTGAATGCCTGATCCGTGTCCCTGTCCGCGTGACCAACGCCGAATGACATGCTCGTCTCTGTCTCGATAAGGTGTTTCGGCGGACAGTGGCATTCAACCGTTTAGAATTTGTATTCAAAATGCAGCTCCGTCTGGATTTCGACACTGGTGTCGAAATCGGTTCCCCGGCGCGCGCACGAGCCGAGCGCCCTTCGCCAGCGATTCAACTCACCTGATTGAAGTCAGAAGCAGCCGCCAGGCGCAAAGCCATGGCGAGGCGAGCGCGCGTCCGGCCATTGCATAAGGCGGGCAAATCGCTACATCCTCGCCATCGCCAGCGCCGCCGCAACAAGGCAGTGCGCATCGACCACCGACAGCCGCGCCGGAGACCTCCATGCCGCTCAAGATCGCCGTCCAGATGGACCACATCGCAACCATCTCGATCGCAGGCGACACGTCGTTCGCGCTGTCGCTCGAAGCCCAGCGCCGCGGCCACGAACTCTACCACTACACGCCCGACCGGCTGTCGATGCGCGACGGCAAGGTCTTTGCCCGCCTAGAGAAGCTCGAGGTGCGCGACGTCAAGGGCGACCACTATTCGCTCGGCGAGGCAGTGCGCACCGACCTGTCGGAGATGGACGTGATCCTTTTGCGCCAGGATCCGCCCTTCGACATGAACTACATCACCACCACCCATATACTCGAGCGCATCCACCCGAAGACCCTGGTCGTCAACGACCCGTCCTGGGTACGCAACAGCCCGGAAAAGATCTTCGTCACCGAATTCGCCGACCTGATGCCAGAGACGCTGATCACCAAGGATCCGCAGGAAGTGGCCGCCTTCCGCAAGGAATTCGGCGACATCATCGTCAAGCCGCTCTACGGCAATGGCGGCGCCGGCATCTTCCACCTGCACGAGGCCGACCGGAACCTCGCTTCGCTCCTGGAAATGTTCGGCCAGATGTTCCGCGAGCCCTACATCGTCCAGCGCTATCTCAAGGACGTGCGCAAGGGCGACAAGCGCATCATCCTGATCGACGGCGAGCCCGTCGGCGCCATCAACCGGGTGCCGGCCGAGCATGACAGCCGCTCCAACATGCATGTCGGCGGCCGCGCCGAGAAGACCGAACTCACGGCGCGCGAGCGCGAGATCTGCGCGGCAATCGGCCCGTCGCTGCGCGAGCGCGGCTTCATCCTCGTCGGCATCGACGTCATCGGCGACTACATGACCGAGATCAACGTCACCTCTCCCACGGGTATCCGCGAGGTGAAGCGTTTCGGCGGCGCCGACATCGCGGCGCTGTTCTGGGACGCAGTGGAGGCCAAGCGGGCCAAATAGCGGCCACCGGCAAATTCACCACCAGACGCCGCCACGGGTGACGCGGATGCGCGGGCCGCCGTCGGGCGGGTTCAGCGGGCCTCCACAGGCCGGGCGCGTGTCGTCGGCGAAGTCGCTGTTGGCGGCGTTGATGAAGCCGCGCGCGCCATGCGGCAGATAGGTGCCGGGATGGGCGCGGATCCTCGGCACCATCGAAGGCCGCCGGGTGCGCGGCAGGTCGCCGGCCTCGGCGGCGATATCCGCCGACTTCAGGGCCCTGAGCCGGGCCACGCGGTCGGCGGTGAGCGGATGGGTCCTCAGGATCGAGGGATCGGGGATGCGCCCGCTCGGCAATAGGATGTTTTCCCACACCCTGCCCTGCGTGCGTTCGAGCTTGGTCAGCGCCGAGGCTAGCCCGTCCGGGTCGCCGGTCAGCGTCACGGCACCTAGGTCGGCATCGAACTCGCGGGTGCGCGAAAGCGCCATCTGCAGCAGGCCGCCTATCGTGGGTGCGGCCAGGAGCACCAGCACCGCGAGCCACGGCACCTGCGCGCGGAAGCCTCCGGCAAAGCCGGCCAGGTTGAAGAACAGCGAGACCAGGCCGACGGTCGACATGAAGGAAGTGAAGCGCGACACCATGTCGGCGAAGGCCATGACCTTCACGTCCTCATGGGCGATGTGGCTGATCTCATGGGCGAGCACGCCGGCCAGTTCGCGCGGCGTCAGGTTGCGGGCGAGCGCATCGGTGACGGCTATGGCCGCATCGTCGCGGCGGCCGACGGCAAAGGCGTTCATCATCTTGGACGGGATGACATACAGCTTCGGCACGGCCGGCAGTTCGGCGCGGCGGGCAAGCTCCTCGACGATGCGGAAGCCGGCAGGAAAATCTGCAGGGATCACCTGCCTCGCCTTGTACATGGACAGCACCATCTGCGGGCTGATGCGGCGAACCGCCCACATCGACACGGCACCGAAGACGACGGCATAGAGGATGCCAGTGCCGCCGCCGAAGGCCCAGGCGGTGACTGCGAGCAAAAGCAGGCTGCCGCCGCCGAGCAACCAGGTCTGCAACGTGTTCAGGGCCCGGTTGCGGCGATGCTCAAGAAGATTGAGGGCGTCAGGACGATCCATGTCAATGAGTATGGTGCGGTTCAGAGGATTTGCCGAGGGGCTCATTCACGGTTCGTAACCGCGACTACAGGTGATTTTATCGTACATTGAAACGATGTATGTTGGTCTCGGAAACTGCAACGGCGTTCGACACGAATGAAAGACCTTGTTCTGCTATCGTTCGTTCTGGTCTTTGTGGTTCTTGTCTTGGTAGAGATAAGAAAGCGCAGGCTTGGGCAGGCGGCTTCTGCCTGGCCGGAAGCGGATGCAAAAATAGTCGAGCGGATATTTGTTGCGTCAGATCCCTCCGAGCACGACGTTGTGGTGTCATACACGCACGGCGGCAGAGAATATCAGGCGCGGGCCGAGAACTTCTACTCGGTTGACACGGAGAGCATGTGGCCTGGGGAGGTCGTGCGCATCAAGATAGACCCGGGCCGGCCAGAGCGCTGTGTGGTGTATCAGCGCATCGAACGCCCCGTCTGGCTGGGGCCATCCGGGGGCTGGTCGCTGCGACGTCTTTTGAGAAATTCCTAGGACGCTTGCGCTGTCAGAAGCCTGTTCTTATATACGCCGCAACACCGCTTCGGCCCGGAAATCCGGCATCCGGAGCGGAATTTCTTGTGACAAGGGGCTCTCGACGGAACGCCTCAATGGGTCCAGAGAGCCTGCTAAGCGGAGAGAAGTGCTAAAATGGCAAAAGTTATCGGCATCGACCTGGGAACGACCAATTCCTGCGTCGCCGTCATGGACGGCAAGGACGCGAAGGTTATCGAGAATGCGGAAGGCGCGCGCACGACCCCGTCCATCGTCGCGTTCAGCGGCGACGGCGAGCGCCTCGTCGGCCAGCCGGCCAAGCGCCAGGCGGTCACCAATCCTGAAAACACCGTCTTCGCGGTCAAGCGCCTGATCGGCCGTCGCTACGACGATCCGGTCACCGAGAAGGACAAGAAGCTGGTCCCCTATCACATCGTGAAGGGTGACAACGGCGACGCCTGGGTGGAAGCCGGCGGCAAGAAGCAGTCGCCCAGCCAGATCTCGGCGATGATCCTGCAGAAGATGAAGGAAACGGCGGAAGCCTATCTCGGCGAGAAGGTCGATAAGGCGGTCATCACCGTTCCGGCCTATTTCAACGACGCGCAGCGCCAGGCCACCAAGGACGCCGGCAAGATCGCCGGCCTGGAAGTGCTGCGCATCATCAACGAGCCGACCGCGGCAGCGCTTGCCTACGGCCTCGACAAGAAGGACGGCAAGACCATAGCCGTCTATGACCTTGGCGGCGGCACGTTCGATATTTCCGTGCTCGAGATCGGCGACGGCGTGTTCGAGGTGAAGTCGACCAACGGCGACACCTTCCTCGGCGGCGAAGACTTCGACATGCGTCTGGTCGAGTACCTGGCGGCCGAGTTCAAGAAGGAACAGGGCATTGACCTGAAGAACGACAAGCTTGCCCTGCAGCGCCTCAAGGAAGCTGCGGAAAAGGCCAAGATCGAGCTGTCGTCAACGACCCAGACCGAAATAAACCTGCCCTTCATCACCGCCGACGCGACTGGTCCCAAGCACCTGACGCTGAAGCTGTCGCGCGCCAAGTTCGAGCAGCTGGTCGACGACCTCGTCCAGCGCACGATCGAGCCGTGCAAGGCAGCGCTGAAGGATGCCGGTCTCAAGGCCGGCGAGATCGATGAAGTGGTCCTGGTCGGCGGCATGACCCGCATGCCCAAGATCCAGGAGATCGTGAAGCAGTTCTTCGGCAAGGAGCCACACAAGGGCGTCAACCCCGATGAGGTGGTGGCTCTCGGCGCCGCCATCCAGGCCGGCGTGCTGCAGGGCGACGTCAAGGACGTGCTGCTGCTCGACGTGACCCCGCTGTCGCTGGGCATCGAGACGCTGGGCGGCGTGTTCACCCGCCTGATCGAGCGCAACACCACGATCCCGACCAAGAAGAGCCAGGTCTTCTCGACGGCTGAGGATTCTCAGTCGGCGGTGACCATCCGCGTCTTCCAGGGCGAGCGTGAAATGGCTGCCGACAACAAGATGCTCGGCCAGTTCGACCTCGTCGGCATTCCGCCCGCACCGCGTGGCGTGCCGCAGATCGAAGTGACCTTCGACATCGACGCCAACGGCATCGTCAACGTCTCGGCCAAGGACAAGGGCACCGGCAAGGAGCACCAGATCCGCATCCAGGCTTCTGGCGGCCTGTCGGACGCCGACATCGACAAGATGGTCAAGGACGCCGAGGCCAACGCCGACGCCGACAAGAAGCGCAGGGCGCTGGTCGAGGCGCGCAATCAGGCGGAAGGCCTGCTGCACTCATCGGAGAAGTCGCTGAAGGAATATGGCGACAAGGTCACCGAAGCCGACCGCACCGCGATCTCCGATGCGATCGCAGCGCTGAAGACCGCCGTCGAAGGCGACGACGCAGAAGCGATCACCGCCAAGACCCAGGCGCTCGCCGAGGCTTCCATGAAGCTCGGCCAGGCGATGTACGAGGCTTCGCAGAAGGAAGCGGCCGAATCCGACGCCGCGGCCGACGCGGCCAAGGATAGCGACGTGGTCGACGCCGATTTCGAAGAGATCGACGACAACGACGACAAGAAGAAGTCGGCCTAAGTGCCGGTTTCGAGGCTCTGACAAGAAAGCCCGGCGGTTTGGCCGGGCTTTTTTGCAAGCTGAAGCGAAAAAATGCGGCGAATGCCGCGCAAACTCTGGCATTGCGGCCCCCGGCTCACTAAATCGAAGCCTGTCGCCACAACACCGGCAAACAATGCCACAAGACATTGAGCGTCCGGGCAGCGGGAAGATATGAAAGCTGATTTCTACGAAACGCTGGGCGTTCAGAAGGGCGCCGACGACAAGGAGCTGAAGTCGGCCTTCCGCAAGCTCGCCATGCAGTTCCATCCCGACCGCAATCCGGGCGACGATGCCTGCGAGCACAGGTTCAAGGAAATCAACGAGGCCTACGAAACGCTGAAGGATCCGCAGAAGCGTGCGGCCTATGATCGTTTCGGCCACGCCGCCTTCGAGAATGGCGGCATGGGCGCCAACGGCTTCGGTGGCGGCGGTTTCGGCGCCGGCGGCTTCGCCGACATCTTCGAGGACATTTTCGGCGACATGATGGGCGGCGGCGGCCGTCGCCGCTCGTCCAACGGCCGCGAGCGCGGTGCCGACCTGCGCTACAACATGGAAATCACGCTCGAGGAGGCCTTTGCCGGCAAGACCGCGCAGATCCGCGTGCCGACCTCCGCCTCCTGCACCGAGTGCAACGGCTCCGGCGCCAAGCCCGGCACCCAGCCGGTGACCTGCTCGATGTGCCAGGGCCACGGCAAGGTACGGGCGAGCCAGGGCTTCTTCTCGATCGAGCGCACCTGCCCGCAGTGCCAAGGCCGCGGCCAGACGATCAAGGACCCTTGCGGCAAGTGCGCCGGCCAGGGCCGCACGGTCGAGGAGCGCTCGCTCTCGGTCAACATCCCCGCCGGCATCGAGGACGGGACGCGCATCCGCCTCGCCAATGAAGGCGAGGCCGGCCTGCGCGGCGGGCCGCACGGCGATCTCTATATCTTCCTGTCGGTCAAGCCACACGAGTTCTTCCAGCGCGACGGCGCCGACCTCTACTGCAAGGTGCCGATCTCGATGACCACGGCCGCACTCGGCGGCTCCTTCGAGGTGGCGACGCTCGACGGCACCCAGACCCGCGTCAAGGTTCCGGAAGGCACGCAGAACGGCCGCCAGTTCCGCCTCAAGGGCAAGGGCATGCCGGTGCTGCGCCAGCCGCAGATCGGCGACCTGTACATCCAGACCGCCGTCGAGACGCCGCAGAACCTGACGCGCCGCCAGCGCGAGCTGCTGGAGGAATTCGAGAAGCTGTCCTCGACCGAGAACTCGCCGCAATCGAGCGGGTTCTTCTCGCGGATGAAGGATTTCTTCGAGTCCTTCGGGGATAAGTGAAGCTTACCGCTGCCGTAACGTAAATTGAGCTGGCTTTGGGCTTGCCATGATCCGAGTTGCTGGTATTTCTCCGGCAGCAGGGGTGAGGAGATCGAAGCGATGCTACGCGGTTCCGGAATACGCAAAACCCTTGCGGCCAAGTTCGACGACGAGCTGAAGTTCTTCAAGGGCTGGATCGACAAGCCCAAGGCCGTCGGCTCGATCGTGCCGACCAGCTCGATCACCGCCCGCCGCATGGCTTCGGTGGTGGACGTGCGATCCGGCCTGCCCGTGCTCGAGCTCGGGCCGGGCACCGGCGTCATCACCAAGGCGATCCTGGCCCGCGGCGTGCAACCGGAAAACCTCTATGCGGTTGAATATTCGGCCGATTTCGTCCGCCACCTCAATCGCCTCTATCCCGGCGTCAACGTCATCCAGGGCGACGCCTTCAATCTCGACGACACGCTGGGCGCGCTGAAGGACCAGAAGTTCGATTCAGTCGTTTCCGGTGTTCCGCTGCTCAACTTCCCGGTCAAGCAGCGGGTCAAGTACGTCAACGACCTGCTCGACCGCATTCCCGCCGGCCGGCCGATCGTGCAGATCACCTATGGCCCGAAGTCGCCGGTGCCGCCCGGCCAGGGCGACTATGTCATCGAACATCTCGACTTCGTCTTCCGCAACATCCCGCCGGCGCAGCTGTGGGTCTATCGCCGCCGCAAGCACTGAACCGCGCCTTGATTTGACCGGGCATTGCCTGTACCCGACACCTCGGAGCGGCCCTGGATGGGGTACGCCCAGGGCGCGGCTTTGCCGTATATCGATGGAAAGGGCGATGCCGATGTCGACGCGGGTGGCAGCATGACCGTTGAAACGATGCGCGACCGTCTCATCGTCGGTCTCGACGTGCCCACGGTCAGGGAAGCCGAACAGGTGGTGCGCGATCTCGATGGCACCGCAAGCTTCTACAAGATCGGCTATCAGCTCGCCTTTGCCGGCGGGCTCGACTTCGCCCGCGAGCTGGCGAGCGGCGGCAAGAAGGTCTTCCTCGACATGAAGCTGCTGGACATCGACAACACGGTGGCCAAGGGCGTCGAGAACATCGCCAAGATGGGCATGACGATGCTGACCCTGCATGCCTATCCCAAGGCGATGCGGGCTGCTGTGGAAGCCGCCAGGGGCAGCGACCTGTGCCTGCTCGCCGTCACCGTGCTGACGTCGATGGACGAACAGGACATGATCGACGCCGGTTATGAATACGACCCGCACACGCTGGTGCTCCGCCGGGCGGAGCAGGCCCTCCGGGCCGGCATGGGCGGCATCGTCTGCTCGGCAAGCGAGGCCTCGGCCGTGCGCCGCATCGTCGGGCCGAACATGGCGGTCGTAACCCCGGGCATCCGCCCCGCCGGCGCCGACCACGGCGACCAGAAGCGTGTCGTCACGCCCGCCGATGCCATCCGCAACGGTTCGAGCCACCTCGTCGTCGCCCGGCCGATCGTCGGCGCGGTTGACAGGCGGGCCGCGGCCCGGGCTATCCTGGAGGAGATGGCGGCTGCATAGGCCGTCGCGCGTCCTTCGAGGCTCGTGTTTCAGGCACCCCGGGGACAGCAACGGGGAGGAAATGATGACCAAGGCATACTGGATCGCGCGCGTCGACGTTCGCGACCCCGAGGGCTACAAGGGCTATGTCGCGGCAGCCAAACCGGCCTTCGAGCGCTTCGGCGCCAAGTTCATCGCCCGGGGCGGCGCCCATGAGGCGGTCGAGGGGCCGGGCCGGGCGCGCAACGTCATCATCGAGTTCGCCTCGATGGAAGACGCCCGCAACTGCTACTTCTCGCCCGAGTACCAGCACGCTAGGTCGATCCGCCAGCAATTCGCCGACGGCGAGATCATGCTGGTAGAAGGTGTGTGATCCCAACACCATCAGGCTCTCGCCCTGAGGGCCGGGTCGGGACCCGCCATCCGGCGACCGCGCTTGCGCGTTCCATGGGCACTGCACAAAGTCGAGGCATCCGCATGCTAAGCCGGCAGCGTGCATTGGAACGTATTTTCAACGGTTTGGATCGAGGATGGACCCGTTTATCGGAGCATGAGATATTGCATCGCAGCAGATGTTTGTTAACCTCGCTGCACTGCATGACGGGCCCTATGCCGGCTCGCCGCCCCGATGACCGGATGGGACAGCATGTTTTACCAGCTCTATGAATCGACGCATGCAGCCCTGCAGCCGGCGCGTGCCTATGCCGATGCGGTGCGGCTTTTCTACTCGAACCCGCTCAACCCGTTCTCGCACATGCCGCTCGGCCGTTCGGTGGCGGCGATGGCCGAATTGTTCGAGCGCACGACGAGACGCTACGGCAAGCCGCAATTCGACCTCGACAAGACGGTTGTCGACTGGAAGCCGGCTGCCGTGACCGAGCGCATCGTCTGGTCGCGGCCCTTCTGCAATCTGATCCATTTCGAGCGCGCCCTGCCCGCGGGACGCCGCCCCGACCCCAAGCTCCTGATCGTGGCGCCGATGTCCGGGCACTATGCGACGCTTCTGCGCGGCACTGTGGAGGCGATGCTGCCACACGCCGACGTTTACATCACCGACTGGACCGATGCCCGGATGGTGCCGGTGAGCGAAGGCAAGTTCGACCTCGACGACTACATCGACTACGTAATCGACATGTTCCACACGCTCGGGCCGGACACGCATGTGATGGGCGTTTGCCAGCCCTCCGTGCCGGTCCTGGCCGCGGTGGCAGTCATGGAGGCGCGCGGCGACCGCTTTGCGCCTGCGACCATGACGCTGATGGGCGGGCCGATCGACACGCGCCGCAACCCCACCGCGGTGAACCAGCTGGCCGAGAAGAAGGACATCGACTGGTTCCGCGACAATGTCATCATGCAGGTGCCGTGGCCGGCGCCTGGTTTCTCCCGCGACGTCTATCCGGGCTTCCTGCAGCTTTCGGGGTTCATGACCATGAACCTCGACCGCCACATCATCGCCCACAAGGACTTCTTCATGCACCTGGTGAAGAACGACGGCGACAACGCCGAGAAGCACCGGGACTTCTACGACGAATATCTGGCGGTGATGGACCTGACCGCCGAATTCTACCTGCAGACGGTGGAGACCGTGTTCATGCGTCACGCGCTTCCCAAGGGCGAGATGAGCCATCGAGGGCAGCCGGTCGACCTTGCGGCGATCCGCAACGTCGCACTGTTCACGGTCGAAGGCGAAAACGACGACATCTCTGGCCTGGGCCAGACGCAGGCCGCGCACGACCTCTGCGTCAACATTCCCGGCGAGATGAAGGCGCATTACATGCAGCCGGCGGTGGGCCACTACGGCGTCTTCAACGGCTCGCGCTTCCGCGCCGAGATCGTGCCGCGCATCGTCGACTTCATGGCGAGCTACGGTGCGGCCGCGCGCAAGAACGCCAAGCCGAGGCTGGTTCGCCAAGCCAAGGCCTGAGCCAACCACGAGCATTTCCGCTATTCTTCGAATAGCGGACGTGCTCCTTTGGTTTGACGCAACTCCGGGCGGAAAACCGCTTCGCACCTTTCCTGGAATTGCTCTGAGTTTTCCACAGCGAAACCCGGCGCCCATTCGCCGGGTTTCGGCGTTTCTGTTGCACAATAGTCGCGCCACGGTCGCCCCGGTAACCATGTCCGTAAACAGTTTCCGGCTCCGATTGACTCCCGACGCTCCTCGACCTTAACGTTTTGTTAACGATACGAAGGGGCGAGCGGGGCAATGATTTCCGCAGCAGGCGTGCGGTACGCGGTGGTGCGTGCCGGAGTTTTGGTAGGCTTGGCGGCAGCGGCGCTGCTGTCGGTCGGCGAGGCCAATGCGGCCCAGCCGATGGTGACGGGGGGACTTACCTCCCAGCCCATCGGCCACTACGATTTCTGCCGCATCAACCCGGCCGAATGCTCGATCAAGGAGCGTGACCCCGGCCCCGAGCAGATGAACGGCGACCTGTGGCGCAAGCTCGTCGCCGTCAACGTGGCGGTCAACGCCGCGATCAAGCCGATGAACGATATCGACATCTATGGCAGCGACGAGTTCTGGACCTATCCCGTCAACGGCCAGGGCGACTGCGAGGACTATGTGCTCGAGAAGCGCCGCACGCTCAGCCAGGAAGGCGTATCGCTGTCCAACCTGTTGATCACGGTCGTGCGCAAGCCGGACGGCGAAGGGCACGCGGTGCTGACCGTGCGGACCACCAAGGGCGACTTCGTGCTCGACAACCTGACCGACCTGGTGCGCCAGTGGGACGAGACGGGATACCGCTTCCTCAAGCGGCAGTCGACCGAGAACACGGGTCGGTGGGTATCCATCCGCGAAGGCCAGGCAACCTTGGTCGGTTCGGTCAAGTAGGCTCGGCAACTTCCTTTCTGCGTGCGAAGGCCACCGCGGCCGGAATACCCAAGCTGCGACGGCCTGCGCTGGCAGGCGCGGCGGCCGCGTCCGGACCGCCAGGTCTCGCGTATTTTTCTGGATTCAACCGTCGGCTCCGAGACCTCGCCGGAGCGTGGCCCGATCACCGCTACGGGGGGCAAGCCCTTCGCCACGGGCTGACTGCGACCGGGCGCAAGTCACGCCGCCTGTGCCATCCGCTCCGAAGCGATGCGGTATGAGATCGCCTCGGCCAAGTGGATGCGGCCCACGCTGTCGCTGCCGTCGAGATCGGCAAGCGTACGCGCGACCTTGAGCACCCGGTGATAGGCGCGGGCCGAGAAGCCGAGCTTCTCGCTCGCATCCTTGAGCAGCGCGAGCCCGCCGGCATCGGGCGCGGCGATGTCCTCGATCAGGCCGGCAGAGCACTGGGCGTTGGTGGTGGCGCTCGTGGCGCCCAGCCTTTCCAGGCGCTCCCGCTGCACGGCGCGGGCGCGGGCGCGGGCGACGCGCACCGCCACCTCGGCGCTCGCCTCCGACCTTGCGCCACGGATGAGGTCGGTGGCGGACACCGCCGGCACCTCGATGCGCAGATCGATGCGGTCGAGCAGCGGGCCGGAGATGCGCGCCTGGTAATCGGCCTGGCAGCGCGCGCCGCGCAGGCAGCGATAGCCCGGCTCGCCCGCCATGCCGCAGCGGCACGGATTCATGGCGGCGACGAGCTGGATGCGGGCGGGGTAGGTGACGCGGTGATTGACGCGTGCGATCATGCATTCGCCGGTTTCGAGCGGCTGGCGCAGCGAATCGAGCACCTGCGGCGAGAACTCGGGAAACTCGTCCAGGAACAGCACGCCATGATGGGCGAGCGAAACCTCGCCCGGGCGCGCCCGCAACCCGCCGCCGACCATCGCGGCCATCGAGGCCGAGTGGTGCGGCGCCCGGAAAGGCCGGCGGTCGGTCAGCCGCCCCTCGGCCAGTTCACCCGCCACCGAAGCGATCATCGACACTTCCAGCAGTTCCCTGGGCGACAGCGGCGGCAGGATCGACGGAAGGCGCGCCGCCAGCATCGACTTGCCGGCGCCCGGAGGGCCAACCATCAAGAGATTGTGCCCACCGGCTGCCGCCACCTCGAGCGCGCGCCTGGCGGTCTCCTGGCCCTTGATATCCGCTAGATCAGGCAACCCGGCCGACGGCGCGCGGATGCCCGGCTCGGGTCGCGACAGCACCTGCGTGCCGCGAAAATGATTGGCCAGGGCAATCAGGCTGCGCGGCGCGAGAATGTCGATGTCGGTCCCTGCCCACGCGGCCTCCGGCCCGCATGCCGATGGGCAGATCAGGCCCTTGCCCTCGGAATTTGCGCCGATCGCAGCCGGCAGCGCGCCGGCCACCGGCGCAATGGTGCCATCGAGGGAAAGTTCGCCCAGCACGATGTAGGCGGCGAGCGCGTCGCCCGGCACCGCCCCCAGCGCAGCCATCAGGCCGAGGGCGATGGGCAGGTCATAGTGGCTGCCCTCCTTGGGCAGGTCCGCTGGCGCGAGATTGACCGTCACCTTCTTGGGCGGCATCGACAGCCCCGACGCGTGCAGTGCCGCCTGCACGCGTTCCCGGCTCTCCGCCACGGCCTTGTCGGGAAGGCCGACGATCTGCATGCCGGCCTTGCCCGGCGCGACCATCACCTGCACATCGACCGGAACCGCCTCGATACCCTGGAACGCGACCGTGCGAACGCGCGAAACCATGCTCCCCCTCCCGTCCGACGGATGGACGCGGCCTGCCCCCCGGCACACAGCCCTATCCCTCATTCAGATAAGCACAAAAAATCCTGCTCGACAAGAACATTTATAGAACGTATACCTATACTAACCCGAAATGCTCAAGGTGCGACTTGTGCTCCCTAGCCGAGTTTCACCTGCACTCGTTTTCGACATGAGCTCCGACATGACAACTTTCGAGTCACCAGTATCAATGGTGACGGAATCGTGCGCCGGTCCAAGATAGTCTTGGCCGCAGGGGGAAACGTGCAAGGAATGCGCAGCCGACCGCCGACCCAGCCGGCCCGTGGCCCAGCGTGCCGCGGAAGCGCTGCTACACGTTCTCCCAGCCGTCGTGCTCGCCGGCGCGGAAGATGGCGTCGATGACCTTCTGGTTGAGCACCGACTCTTCCAGCGAGAAGACCCTGTCCTTGCCGCCCTGCGCCGCGCGGACGAAGGCCTCGACTTCGAGCCGATACTGTTGCGTGCCTGGGAAGCGGAGCACGGTGGCCTCGGTGTGGCCGGCATTGTGCAGTTCGACGCGATGATGCTCGTAGAGCCCGGCATTGAAGGGCGAGCGCACCTCGATGAACCCCTTGTCGCCATGAAAGACCATCAGCTGGCGGTTGGCGAGCTGGGTCGACAGGTAGAAGGACAGCTCGAACTCGCCGAAATCGGCGCGCACGCTCGAATAGATGTCGGTGCCGAACTTTTCGTCGCGCTCGATGCTGGCCTGAACGCGCAGGGGCTCCCTGCCGGTCGAGAACCGCGTCGTCACGGTCGGGTAGACGCCGATGTCGGGTAGGGCGCCGCCGCCGAGATCGAGCTTGTTGCGCATGTTGTTGGGGTCAACGTTGAAATAGGAGAACGCGCCCTGGACGTGGCGCAGCCTGCCGATGGCGCCGGCCGCGATCAGGTCGCGCACCTTGTGCCACTGCGGGTGGTAGGTGACCATGAAAGCTTCGGAGACGACCACCTTGTTGCGGTCGCGGATGGCGAGCAGCGGCGCGATGTCGTCGGCCTTGAGCGCGAGCGGCTTTTCGACCAGCACATGCTTGCCGGCCTCGGCCGCCTTGGCCGCCCATTCGAGATGCTGCGAGGTGGGCAGGGGGATGTAGACGCCGTCGACCGCATCCGAGGCGAGCAGTTCCTCATAGGAACCGAAGGCATGGCGAGCACCGAAACGATCGGCGAGCGCCCTGGCCTTGCCGAGATCGCGGCTGGCGACCGCCGCGACCACGCCGTTGTCGGAATCGGCGATCGCCGGCAGGACATGGTCGCGTCCGATCTTGGCGGTGGATAGTACGCCCCAACGAAACATCTGGCCTCCGCGACTGGCTGGTCATGCGATCGGCCATGGCGGCCGCCGCCCGATGTTGGCCGATGCGAGTGCCAAATTCCAGTGGAGATTCGGCCCGGGCCAATCAGCTGCGGCGGCCGGTGAACTCCATGTCGAAGGCGACGATGTTCGAATAGATCGGCGTGCCGACATCCATCTGGTAGCGCGAGCGCAGCACGTTGCCGCTGACATGGAATTGAATCTGGCGACCGTTGAGGCTCTGCAGCTCGGCCTGGAATTTCTCGGTGAAGGTGCGTCCCCTGGCGGTGAGGCGGCCAATGATCATCGCGGTGTTCTCGCTGGTGCGCGTCACGCTGGTCGAACGGAAGACGATCTCCTGCTCGTTTGTCGTGTCGAAGACCGCATCCGACTTGAGGAAGGCATCGACGCGGCCCTCGCCGGTGCCGACGCTGTCGGGGAAGATGGTCAGGTCCACGCGCGACCGCCCGATGTCACCACCGTCGATACGGATGGTGCCCTCGAAGCGGCCGAAGGCGCCATTCAAACCGCCGCCGCCGACCTTGCCGATGGCAAAACGGATGCTCGATCCATTCTTGGAGATGGCGTAGCGCCCGGCGGCGTCGGAAAGCGCCACCGCCCAGGCGCTTCCGGCGACGCTGGCAACGGCGAGGAATGCTGCAAGCCCCAAGCGTTTCGTGATCATGCCTCGGCACTCCTTGTCGGCACGGCCAACATCCAGCCGCGCAGGCAGTGAACGAATCTCGTGCCGCCGCTATTCCGGAGCGTGGTTCCGGCGACCGAGGGAAGGCGAGATCATCCTCGCCATGACCGGGTCGCGCAACCAGAAATGATGCCGCAAGGCCGCCAGGAAATGCAGTGCCACCAGGGCCATGCCGAGATAGGCGAGCCAGCGATGGCCGAAGATCCAGAAGGTCTCGGCCTGCTCGGAAACGCCGAGCGGCAAGTGCGGCATGACGAACAGGTTGAACGGCATCGAGGGGATTTCGAGCACCGAGACCGACACCAGCACCCAGCCTGACAGCGGCACGACGAGTTGCACGGCGTAAAGCGCAAGGTGGACGGCAGGCGCTGCCTTGCGTTCCATCGCCCCGACCTCGGCCGGCAGCTCCGGCCTGGCATTGCCGAGACGCCAGCCGATGCGGATCAGCACCAGCCCGAGCAGCAGGAAGCCGAAGGACTTGTGCAGCTGGATCAGCTCGAAGGAGGTGCGCTGGCTGGCGATGCGGACCATCACCAGCCCGAGCGCGAACTGGCCGAGGAACAGGATCGCGATCAGCCAGTGAAGGATGATCGCGGCCCAGCCGTAGCGAGCGTTGGTGTTGCGCAGCATGCTGGCTTAAACGAGCGGCGCCCAGGAATGTTTCCCACAAAGCAAAAGGCCGGGCGCGCTAAACCCGGCCTCGTATTGCAGCTATCTCAAGGCTCACGCGTACTGGATGAGCTTCCACGTCACGGCCTTGCCCTTGTACGGAGGGAAGGTGTTTCCCTTTGCGATCGGGGCCGTGGTCGAATCGTAGAGGTCATCGACCTTCCACACCCCACTTTCGGGGCAGGTTTCACCAGTACGCTTCTTGGTGCCAAGCGGCACCCTGCTTGATGCATATATATTCACAGCTTTTTCCTTTGCTGTGGAGAAATATGCCGAGGGTTGACGCGGCGAATCAGCCGTGATTCACTAATCACGTCTTCACGACACCGGCCCAGCGCCCTCAACGGCTAATGCTGGGTCCGACTAAAAGGTCGGCCGCAGACTGCAATCTGTGGTCGACCGACTCTCTTAGTCAGCTCAACTAATTGAACATAACTCCCTTACGGAAGGCAAGCTGAGTCTTCGGGACCGATGGACTTATTTTGCGCCTACGTGCGGCGAGCTACACAATATGTTGTGGATTTCGCACGCTGCCCATTGATTAGGCGCGAATCATAAATTCACCTCCATTGCTACTACCAGTCGACGACTGAAACCTCGGGCCACATCTGCCTTGCCCGCCGGCCCTTGGCCTCATGTGTGGCGCCGTTGTCGTTACGGTGGTTGGGCGCGAGCCGGAAGGAGAAGATGTCGTCGAGGCCGAAGGGCGCCCAGACCTCGGGCGCGCCGTCGACGAGGGCGAGGCCGACGGCGTGGGTGCGCGAGGCGAAATGCTCGAGCGACTCGGCGCTGGAGGCGAGCGGCGCGCGCGGCGAACCGAAATGGTCCTCGAACCAGAGATGGACGCGGGCCTGGTTGCGGATCTCGACCGGCAGCGGCAGATGCGCGAAGGCGTCGTTGCCTTGGCGGATGACCACGTCCTCGGCCTCCCAGGAAAGGTCCAAGCCGTCGAAATAGAAGAGGTCGATGTCGCGTATGCCGTGACCGGCCGGGCGGCCGGTCAGGTGGTTCCAGACGCTGTTGTAGAGCGCGCCCGAAACCAGCATCCACTGCGGCAGGTCGAGCGTCTCGGCCGCCGCGAGCGCGGGGCGGACGATCGGGTCGGCGAGAAGAATGTCGAGCAGGACCCGCCGCTGGTCTTCAAACGGCAGGCCACTATAGCGAAGATGCTCCATGCTCCTCCCCGAGCGCGGTCAGCTCCGGAGCGCACCGCCGGTCTGCTTCTTGACGTTCTCGATGATCTTGGCCGCGAGCGCCTCGAAATCCTGGTCGGTCAGCGTCTTTTCGACCGGCTGGATGGTGACCTCGATGGCGACCGACTTCTTGCCCTCGCCGAGCGAAGCGCCCTCGAAGATGTCGAAGACGGAAACGCCGGTGATCAGCTTCTTGTCGGCGCCGATCGCCGCACGGGTCAGCGTGCCGGCCTCGACCGCCTTGTCGACGACGAAGGCGAAGTCGCGCCTGACCGCCTGGAACGGCGACAGCTCCAGCCTCGGCTTGGTCTTGGTCGGCTTGGCCTTGGGCTCGGGGATAGCGTCGACATAGACCTCGAAGCCGCAGAGCGGGCCCGACACGTCGAGGCCTTCGAGCGTCTTGGGATGGAACTCGCCGAAGGTGCCGAGCACGACCTTGGGGCCGAGCTTGATCACGCCCGAGCGGCCCGGGTGGTACCAAGCGGGAGCGCCGGTCTCGATCTGCAGCCGGTCGACCGGCGCGCCGCAGGCTTCTAGCGCGGCGATTGCATCGGCCTTGGCGTCGAACACGCCGACATTGCCTGAATTGCCCGACCAGTTGCGGCCCGAGCCCTCGAGCTTGGCGGTGCCGCGACGGACACCGGCGGCGACGCGACGCTGGCCTTCGGCCGTGTCGTTCTCATAGGTGCCGGAGACCTCGAACAGGGCGACGTCGCCCAGGCCACGGTCGGCGTTGCGCTGGGCAGCGGCCATCAGGCCCGGCAGCAGCGACGGGCGCATGTCCGACATGTCGGATGCGATCGGGTTCGACAGCTTGAGGTTCGGTTGCCCGCCGCCGAACAGCTCGGCATGCTTGGCCGGGATGAACGACCAGGTGACGGCCTCCATCATGCCGCGTACGGCGAGCGCGCGACGCGCCGAACGGGTACGGATCTGCAGTGTGGTCAGGATCTTGCCGTTGACGGCGTCATGCGCGCCGAGCGGCTGCGGCGCGATGTTGTCGACGCCGTGGATGCGCATGACTTCCTCGACCAGGTCGGCCTTGCCGTCGACATCGGGACGCCAGGACGGCACGGAGACGTCGACGACATCGCCGTTGCCCGAAATGCCGAAGCCGAGGCGGGTGAGGATATCCAGGCTCTCGGCCTTCGCGACCTCGATGCCGGTCAGGCGCTTGACCTCTGACAGCGGGAAGGAGACGACCTTGGCCGCGTGGCCGGCATAGCCGACGACATCGGTCCTGGTCGGCTGACCACCGCAGAGGTCCATCACCAGTCTAGTCGCCAGCTCGACGCCCGGAACCATGAATTCGGGGTCGACGCCGCGCTCGAAGCGGTAGCGCGCATCGGTGATGATGCCGAGCGTACGGCCAGTTCGGGCGACGTTGAGCGGGGCCCACAGCGCCGACTCGATCAGCACGTCCGTCGTGTTCTCGTCGCATCCCGAATGCTCGCCGCCCATGACGCCGGCGATGGATTCGACGCCGTTGTCGTCGGCGATGACGCACATCTCCGGCGTCAGCACATATTCGCGCCCGTCGAGCGCCAGCACCTTGTCGCCCTCGCGGCCACGACGGACCACCAGATTGCCGGCGACCTTCCTGGCGTCGAAGACGTGCAGCGGGCGGCCGCGGTCGAAGGTGACGTAGTTGGTGATGTCGACCAGCGCGTTGATGGGGCGCAGGCCGATGGCCAGCAGGCGCTGCTGCATCCACTTGGGCGAGGGGCCGTTCTTGACGCCGCGCACGAGGCGCAGCGCGAAGCCCGGGCAGAGCTCCGGCGCCTCGATCGAAACCTTGACCGGGCAATCGCCTTCACCGGCAACGGCCGCGACCGCGCCGCCCTTGAGCGTGCCGAGGCCGGAGGCCGCGAGATCGCGGGCGATGCCATGGACGCTGGTGGCGTCGGGGCGGTTCGGCGTCAGGTTGATCTCGATGACCGGGTCGTCGAGATGGGCATAGGCGGCGAAGGACGTGCCGACGGGCGCATCGGCCGGCAGGTCGATGATGCCGTTGTGCTCGTCCGACAGCTGCAGCTCGCGCTCGGAGCACATCATGCCGTGGCTTTCGACGCCACGGATCTTGCCGACCGACAGCGTGACGTCGATGCCGGGCACGTAGGCGCCCGGCGCGGCAAAGGCGCCGATCAGGCCGGCACGCGCATTGGGCGCGCCGCAGACGACCTGGATGGGCGTGCCCGCGCCGGTGTCGACAGTCAGCACCTGCAGCTTGTCGGCGTCGGGGTGACGGCTTGCCGTCAGTACCTTGGCGATGACGAAGGGCTTGAGTGCTGCCTTGTCGTCGACCGACTCGACTTCGAGGCCGATCGAGGTCAGCCGCTCGACGATCTCATCGAGCGAGGCGTCGGTGTCGAGATGGTCCTTGAGCCAGGAAAGCGTGAATTTCATGGGTTCACTCGTTTCGTGTCGTTGCGGTCGAGCACTTCCACCAGGCGGAACCGCTCACAAACCAAAATCATGTCAGGCGAAAAGCCGCCATTGCGGGCGAAATAGGCCTCGTGGGCCTCACGCCAGTATTCGTAGGACAGGTCGCCCTCGCCTTCCGCGGCAGCAAACTCGGCATCGACCTCGTCGAAGCGACGCTGGATCGCCTCGACGGTTTCGATGACGGCGGCGCGGCGCCCCTGGCCGTCGAGCACGACATCCCTGCGACCGACCTCCGGCACCGGCTCGGCGCTGCCATAGTCGCGCAAGGCACCGCAAGTCGCGGTCTTCTTACCCGACAGCACCAGCGCCAGAAGCTCGTCCGCGAGCTCCGGGCTGTCGCCGAAGGCGAAGGTCACCGCACCGGCATATCGGTCGGCAGCCTGGGTCATGCGCTCAGGCCACCGAACAACGTCGGCATGTCGAGCGGGCGGAAGCCGTAGTGCTGCAGCCAGCGGACATCGGCATCGAAGAAGGCGCGCAGGTCGGGCATGCCGTATTTCAGCATGGCGATGCGGTCGATGCCCATGCCCCAGGCGAAGCCCTGGTATTCGTCCGGATCGAGGCCGCCATGGCGCAGCACGTTGGGGTGAACCATGCCGCAGCCGAGGATCTCCATCCAGTCGTTGCCTTCGCCGAAGCGCACTTCGCCGGGCCGCGAGCGGTCGCACTGGATGTCGACCTCGAGGCTCGGTTCGGTGAACGGGAAGAAGGACGGACGGAAGCGCATCTTGACCGAGGGCACCTCGAAGAACGCCTTGCAGAACTCCTCCAGCACCCACTTCATGTTGGCGATGTTGGCGGTCTTGTCGATCACCAGGCCCTCGACCTGATGGAACATCGGCGAGTGCGTGGCGTCCGAATCCTGGCGGTAGGTCTTGCCCGGGATGACGATGCGGATCGGCGGCTTCTCAGTCTCCATGGTGCGGATCTGCACCGGCGAGGTGTGGGTGCGCAGAAGCTTGCGCTCGCCGCTCTCGTCGGGCGGGAAGAAGAAGGTGTCGTGCATCTCGCGCGCGGGGTGGCCTTCGGGGAAGTTCAGCGCGGTGAAATTGTAGTGGTCGGTCTCGATGTCCGGCCCTTCGGCGATCGAGAAGCCGAGGTCGCCGAAGATCGCGGCGATCTCGTCGATCACCTGGCTGATCGGGTGGATGCGGCCGCGCTCGGCTGGCGACTGGCGCACCGGCAGGGTGACGTCGACCGTCTCGGCAGCGAGACGGGCGGTGATCGCCACATCGCGCAATTCGCCCTTGCGGGCGGCAAGCGCGTCGGTGACGCGGTTCTTGAGCCCGTTGATCTCGGGCCCGAATATCTGCCGCTGCTCTTGCGACATCCCGCCGAGCGACTTCAACAATTCGGAAACCGAGCCCTTCTTGCCTAGCGCCGAGACGCGCACAGCTTCGATAGCCTGCTCATCCGGTGCGCTGGCGATCTGGTCCATCAGATCACCTTCGAGTGCGTCGATGCTCCGGTCGTTCAAGGTGATGTTCATTTCTGCCACCAGTTCAAAGATAAGTCAGCGTCGACTTATGTCGGACCACAAAAGAAAAACCCGCGCCAGCCGTGCCAGCGCGGGTTTCCCAAATCAAGTCAGTGATGCTTGGGAAGGCGCTGGTTAAGCAACAGCGCTTTCAAAAGCATTCGGGGTGGTGTTCTTGAGATACTCAAGAGCAACCTTGGCCTTGGCGACGAGAGCGGCGAAAGCCTGCGGCTCGTGGATGGCCATGTCGGAGAGGATCTTGCGATCGATCTCGATGTTCGCCTTGTTCAGGCCGTCGATGAAGCGGCCGTAGGTCAGGCCATGCTCGCGAACGGCAGCGTTGATGCGCTGGACCCACAGGGCGCGGAAGTTGCGCTTGCGGTTCTTGCGGTCGCGATAGGCGTACTGCTTCGACTTCTCCACCGCCTGCTTGGCAATGCGGATGGTGTTCTTGCGGCGGCCGTAGAAACCCTTGGCCTGCTCGAGAACCTTCTTGTGCTTGGCGTGGGCGGTTACGCCCCTCTTTACACGTGCCATGTCATGATCTCCTTAAAACGCTGTCCAGGCCGGGGCTCAGAGGCCGTTCGGCAGAAAATTCTTGATGACCTTCTTGGCATCCGGTTCAGCCAGAACCATCGTGCCGCGGGCATCGCGAATGAACTTGTTGGTGCGCTTGATCATGCCATGGCGCTTGCCGGCGGCAGCCGCCAGGACCTTGCCGGTACCGGTCACCTTGAACCGCTTCTTGGCAGCCGATTTGGTCTTCATCTTGGGCATTTTGCTACTCCGTTCTTCGGGAATCCCGCAGCGCCCTGAAGCGCCTCGAAATCCCTTCATGTTGTTGTTTTCAGGCCGACCAAAGCCCGAAAAGCAAATGAAACCGCCACGGCATGCCCTGCCGGGCGGTTCTGGGACGCGGCTATATACGCGGAAGTTCGGCGCAGCGCAACACCCCGAACGGGCCGCAAGCGCAATGAACCCGCGGCCTCAGGGGAGGCGGAACAACACCGGCAGCGCGCCGATGATCTGGGCATGGTCGATCAGCTCGAACACCGGCAGCGCCACCAGGAAGACGAGTCCGTCCAGCAGCGTGTTGAGCAGGAGCTTCGGCCGGAAGCTGCCCGTGTCGCCCTCCTGGTAGAGCGACAGCTTCGGCCAGAAGCGGGGCACGCGGGCGAGGTAGCGCTGGTATTCGGCGCCGAATTCGGAGGCGAGATAACGTTCCTCACGCCGGATGACGACGTGGAAGGCGCCCGCGCACAGCACAGCAAAGCCGATGGTGGCGACGATGGACCCCATCTGGGCGCCGACGCCGGCCGCCGCCAGCGTCGAGAATACGTAGAGCGGATTGCGGGTCATCGAATAGGGGCCGCCGGTCACCACTTCGTCCGACTTGCGACCGCCGATGTAGAGCGTGCACCAGAGACGGCCGACGACACCCAGGAAGATCATCAGGATGCCCAGCATCTCCACGACCTCGTGGACTGTGGTGTCGGGCGGGAAGGAGGACTGGCCGAACAGCAATGCCGCGAACATCGCGACGACCATCACCGCAAGCACGAGCCTGCGCATGCGCTGGTAATGCCCCAGCCCGTTCCTGTTCCGTGAATTCATGCCAACCCAAACGCGAGCGGCCCGCCTGAAAGGCCCGGCCGCTAGGCGCCCCACCATGGAAGGATATGCCGGCCCCGGCTCATGCCGGGGCATTGCGGCATCAGCGTGGCGCCAGCACCATCATCATCTGGCGACCTTCGAGCTTGGGCTCGGCTTCGACCTTGGCGATCGTTGCGACTTCCTCACGGACCTTGTTGAGGAGCTGCATGCCGAGTTCCATATGCGCCATCTCGCGGCCGCGGAAGCGCAGCGTCAGCTTGACCTTGTCGCCTTCCTCGAAGAAGCGGCGCACCGCCTTCATCTTCACCTCGTAGTCGTGGCTGTCGATGTTCGGGCGCATCTTGATCTCCTTGATCTCGATGACCCGCTGGTTCTTGCGCGCTTCGGCCGCCTTCTTCTGGTTGGCGTATTTCAGCTTGCCGAGGTCGAGGATCTTGACGACGGGCGGCGTGGCGTTGGGGGAGATTTCGACGAGGTCGAGGCCGGCCTCTTCGGCAGCCAGGAGCGCTTCGTTGATGGAGACGTCGCCGCGGTTCTGGCCGTCGGCGTCGATGAGCTGGACCCGGGGAACCCGGATGTCGCGGTTGGAGCGCGGGCCGTCCTTGGTGGGCGCGGCTGCTTTAAAAGGTCTGCGAATGGTCGTGGTCTCCTCGAGCCATTGACGTCGGTGGGTTTCGGACGCGCCAATGTGGGTAGCGCGCGGGCGATGTCAATAGCACAGCAATCACAACAAATCACCAGCATCTGTTTCTGCGGACTGCGCCAAACGAAGGTTTTTCGCGGGACTGTTCGCCATTGCCGAGCTGTGCCACAAGTCCGGGCCAAGGGGATCTGACATGACCGCAAGTGCTCCGGCCTTCATCGAAGTCGACGGCAACCGCATCGCCTACCGCAAGCAGACGGGCAAGGCGGCGGGCGTGGTCTGGCTCGGTGGCTACAAGTCCGACATGCTGGGTACCAAGGCCGAGACGCTGGCTGCCTGGGCAGCGGGCGAAGGCCGGAGCTTCCTGCGCCACGACTATTCCGGCCATGGCGAGAGCAGCGGTGCTTTCGCCGACGGCACGATCTCCAAATGGCTGGCCGAGAGCCTCGCCGTGTTTCGGCAGTTCACCGACGGCCCGCAGGTGCTGGTCGGCTCGTCGATGGGCGCATGGATCGCGCTCAGGATGAAGGCCGAGCTCAACCAGGCGGGCGAGGGGGACCGGGTCGCGGGGTTGGTGCTGCTTGCGCCCGCGCCGGATTTCACCGCCGAGCTGGTGGAACCGCAACTGACCGAAGCGCAGCGCCGCGACCTTGTCGAAATGGGCTATTTCGAAGAGCCGTCGGAATATTCGCCCGAGCCCTACATCTACACCCGCGCGCTGATCGAGGACGGACGCCAAAATCTCGTCATGACCGGTCCGATCCACACCCACTGCCCCATCCACATCATCCAGGGCCTGGCCGACCCCGACGTGCCGCACAGCCATGCACTGAAGCTGATGAGCCTTTTGCCCGCCGACGACGCGACGCTGTCCCTGGTGCCCGGTGGCGACCACCGCCTTTCGCGGCCACAGGATCTCGAGCTGATCACCCGCGCGGTCGGCGAAACGATCGGACGGGCGGGCTGATGCGCGCTTCGATCCCGATCTCGGCCTTCGTCGCGGCGATTGTCGGCTTCGGCGGCACGCTCGCCATCATCATCGCCGCAGCGAACGCGGTGGGAGCGACGCACATACAGACGGCAAGCTGGGTCACCGCCATCTGCCTCGCCATGGCCTTCGAGACAGCATGGCTGTCATGGCGGACGAAGATGCCTGTCATCTCCGCCTGGTCGACGCCGGGGGCAGCGCTGATCGCCGCCAGCAGCGGCTTCACCATCGGCGAGGCCGTCGGCGCTTTCCTGGTCGCCGGAACGCTGCTGGTGCTGACCGGGCTGGTCAAGCCGCTGACGCAACTGATCTCGCGCATCCCGGCCTCGGTGGCCTCGGGCATGCTCGCCGGCATCGTCGTCACTTTCGCCATCAACGCAGCCAGAACGGTGCCGTCCGACCCATGGCTGGTCGTGCCTCTGATCGCGGCCTTCTTCCTGATCCGGCTGTACAATCCGGCGCTGTCGGTGCTGGTGGTCCTGGTCGGCGGCGGGCTTGCCGCATTCCTCACCGGCCGCGTCGGCAGCCTGCCGGCGCCGGAGCTTTCGACGCTGACGCTGATCATGCCCGAGTTCAGCCTCGGCGCCATTTTCGGCCTGGCTCTACCGCTCTACCTCGTCACCATGGCTTCGCAGAACCTGTCGGGCCTCGCCGTGCTGCGCGCCGCCGGCTACCACCCCGAACCAGGCCCGCTGATCGGGGTGACCGGGCTGTTCTCGATCCTGTCGGCGCCCTTCGGCGCCTCGACCACCAACCTGGCGGCGATCTCGGCGGCGATCTGCACCGGCCCCGACGTGCACCCCGACATGGCCGAGCGCTGGAAGACCGGGCCGTTCTACGCGCTTGCCTATGTCGCCTTCGCCGCCTTCGGCGCCTCGCTGGTGGCGATCTTCGCGGTGCTGCCGCCGAGCCTGATCGTGCTGGTGGCGGGACTGGCGCTGATGGCCTCGCTCGCCAATGCGCTGGCGATCGCGCTCAAGGACGACCATCACCGCATGGCCGCGACGACGGCCTTCGTCGTGACGGCATCCGGGCTCACCCTGTTCGGCGTCGGCTCGGCGTTCTGGGGCCTTGTCGCAGGGCTAGTAGTGCTGATCCTGGAGAACCTCAAAAAAGGATCGCCTTTCCAGAGCCTTGTGCGGTTTTGGACGACGCCATCTTGAATCGCCATTTTTGCCATCCCATGTCGATTGGAGCAGCTTTTTCCCCGGCTGCCTCGAACAAAGGAACGGCAATCTAGATGACCACGACTGCACTGATCCGTCCGGCTTGGACGCCGGCAACCATCGCGTTGATGGTGATCGGCTTCATGGTGTTCTGGCCGCTCGGCCTCGCCATGCTTGCCTACATCATCTGGGGCGACCGGCTTGACGGCTTCAAGCGTGACGTGAACCGCGCGACGGACGGCGTCTTCGCCGGCTGCCGCCGGGCTTCCTACCGGGCCAACGCCCGCACCGGCAACGTCGCCTTCGACGACTGGCGCGAGAAGGAACTCGAGCGCCTCGATGAGGAGCGCCGCAAGCTCGACGAGATGCGCGACGAGTTCGACGCATATGCCCGCGAACTGCGCAGGGCCAAGGACCAGGACGAGTTCGACCGCTTCATGGCGAACCGCAACAAGCCGACCGCGCCCACGGTCACGCCCAAGAAGGGTGGCAAGTCCGGCCTGCTCGACGACTGAGGCAACGCCTCGACGATGAACGCCAACGGCGCCGTGAACGCGGCGCCGTTTTTGTTTCCGCAAATTCCAGTCCGAATCACCTATTGTCCCGCCCATGCCCTTCGGTTTCCTGAGAAAGCTCCGCGAGCCGGCTCCCGTGCAGGAGCGCGAGCACGTCGTGGCCGGCCGGACGCTGCCGCTGCGCATCGTCGAGAACGACCGGGCGCGGCGGCTGACGCTGCGCATCGACGCGGGCGGCCGAGGCCTGCGCATCACCGTGCCGCCGGGGCTGCGCCAGGGCGAGGTCGAGCGCTTCCTCACCCGCCACCAGGGCTGGCTCGAGCAGCGGCTTGCCAAGGTGCCGGACCGGCCCCAGGTGCGCCCCGGCATCAAGATCCCCATTCGCGGTGTACCGCACCTCATCGTTCACGAGGGCGGCACGCGCGGCACCGTGCGCCAGTCGCAGGGCGAGGACGGTCCGACACTCGTCGTGCATGGCGACCGCGCGCATCTGGCCCGCCGCGTTGCCGATTTCCTCAAGCGCGAGGCCAAGCGCGACATCGAGGCGCTGGTGGCCAGGCACTGCGAAGCCGCCGGCCGCCGCGCCAAGGCGGTCCGCTTCCGCGACACCTCAAGCCGCTGGGGCTCGTGCACCTCGGACGGCACGCTGTCCTTCTCGTGGCGGATCATGATGGCGCCAACGCCAGTCATCAACTACCTCGTCGCCCATGAGGTCGCGCATCTCCGCGAGATGAACCACGGCCCGCAATTCTGGAAGCTGTGCGAGGAGCTCTGCCCCGACACCGAGCGCTGCAAGGCATGGCTCAAGCGCAATGGCGGGGCGCTGCAGGCGATCGTGTTCGAGTGAGCGAGTAGGGAATAGCGAATAGTGAGTAGTGGGCTGGTGCCTGGGACCATGCGCCCGGACCAAACCGACCAGCCGCGGCAGACTATTCGCTACTCACTACTCCCTACTCGCTGTTTTCCTCGACTCCGCCGCCTTTTCATGCCAATCCCGGCCCATGGCACTCGACATCAAGATCTGCGGCCTGAGCACCGCCGACACGCTTGAAGCCGCGCTCGGCAATGGCGCGAGCCATGTCGGATTCATCTTCTTCGCCAAGAGCCCGCGCAACGTTTCGCCCACTCTTGCCGGGCAGCTGCGACGGGCGGCGAAGGGTCGGGCGCAGGCAGTCGCCGTAACCGTCGATGCCGACGACGCTTCCCTTGACGCAATCGTGGCCGCGGTGGCACCCGACATGCTGCAGCTGCACGGCAAGGAGACGCCCCAGCGCGTCGCCGAGGTGAAAGCGCGCTACGGCCTGCCGGTGATGAAGGCTTTCTCCATTCGCGAAGCCAAGGATTTCGTCGCGATCGTGCCCTATCGCGGCATAGCCGACCGCCTGCTTTTCGACGCCAAGCCGCCTGCCGGCTCCGAATTGCCCGGCGGCAATGGCGTTTCCTTCGACTGGCGGCTGCTCGCGGGCCTTGACGCCTCCGTCGATTACATGCTTTCCGGTGGCTTGAACGCCGCCAATATCGGCGACGCCCTCAGGTCTGCTGCCCCGCCCGGCATCGATATTTCCTCGGGCGTGGAAAGCGCACCGGGCGTCAAGGATGCGGCGCTGATCGACAATTTCTTCAGGGCCGTCCGGGCCGCGCGCGAAGACAGCGCCGCCTGAGTGAGCCTCCAGACGCAAGGAGATCGGCCTTGAACCAGCCGGCAGAGCCCAATTCCTTCCGCACCGGACCCGACGAGCAGGGCATGTTCGGCATCTTCGGCGGCCGCTTCGTCGCCGAGACGCTGATGCCGCTGATCCTCGACCTGCAGCGCCACTGGGATGAGGCGAAGAACGATCCGGCCTTCAAGGCGGAGCTCAACGAGCTGTCGACCTACTATGCCGGACGGCCGTCGAAGCTCTACTACGCCGAAGGCCTGACCCGCCATCTCGGCGGCGCCAAGATCTACTTCAAGCGCGAGGACCTGAACCATACGGGCTCGCACAAGATCAACAACTGCCTTGGCCAGATCCTGCTCGCCAAGCGCATGGGCAAGACCCGCATCATCGCCGAGACGGGCGCCGGCCAACACGGCGTGGCCTCCGCCACGGTCGCTGCCCGCTTCGGCTTCCCGTGCTTCGTCTACATGGGCGCCACCGACGTCGAGCGGCAGAAGCCCAACGTCTTCCGCATGAAGCTGCTGGGCGCCGAAGTGCGGCCGGTCAGCGCCGGCCACGGCACGCTGAAGGACGCCATGAACGAGGCACTGCGCGACTGGGTCACCAACGTGCACGACACCTATTACCTGATCGGCACCGCCGCCGGCCCGCACCCCTATCCGGAACTGGTGCGCGACTTCCAGTCGGTGATCGGCTCCGAGGCGCGCCAGCAGGTGCTGGAACAGGAAGGCCGCCTGCCCGACATGATCGTCGCAGCCGTCGGCGGCGGCTCCAACGCCATCGGCCTGTTCCATCCCTTCCTCGATGACCGCAGCGTCAAGATCGTCGGTATCGAAGCCGGCGGACGCGGCCTCGACGGCATCGAGCACTGCGCCTCGATGAATGCGGGCAAGCCCGGCGTGCTGCACGGCAACCGCACCTACCTGCTGCAGAATGCGGACGGCCAGATCCTCGACGGCCACTCGATCTCGGCCGGCCTCGACTATCCAGGCGTCGGCCCCGAGCATTCGTGGCTGCGCGACACCGGCCGCGTCGACTACCAGCCGATCCTCGACGACGAGGCGCTCGACGCGTTCCAGTTGACCACCAAGGTGGAGGGCATCATCCCGGCACTCGAATCCGCCCACGCGATTGCCTATGCGGTGAAGACCGCACCGACGATGGGCAAGGACAAGATCATGATCGTCAACCTGTCCGGCCGCGGCGACAAGGACGTGCACACCGTTGCCAAGATGCTGGGCATGGAGATCTGAACACGTTCAATTTGTGCTGGATGCGGGCACTACCACAAAATATGGGAAGAGCTATTGACTCTTTTGCCTTGTTGAGTCCGACGCGCATGAGTCGCATTGCTTCTCGGGAGCAAATCACCTATCGTTCTAAAGTGTAATCCCGCATGGTTCGCCCAGCGGCCCCCACGGGTTCCGGCTCGTGGGGTTTATTTTTTCTGCGGCTTGGATCAAATAGCCGCATGAGATCTTCGTTCTTCATAGACGGGTTCAATCTTTATCATGCGCTTAGGCGCCTTGATGGGGCGCACCTAAAATGGGTGAATTTGCGCGCACTGATGGAACGTCAGACTTCACGATCCGAAACAATATCAACGATTTACTACTTCTCAGCGTATGCTGATTGGCTGCCGGGACCACGTAGTCGCCATGAAAAGTATGTATCGGCCTTGTCGGCAATACTGCAGTCATTGCAAGCAGACTACAATCGGACACGAGGAAAAGGAAACAGACGTAAACATTGCTCTTTGCATGCTCAACGAGGCTTACAAAGACAGCTATGATCGAGCATACGTAGTCTCCCGCGACAGTGACCTAAAACCGGCCATAGCCATGGTCCGAAGCGTATTTCCCCACAAGGAGATAGTCGTCGTTGCGCCACCGCATTTCGGCCACTCAACCGACTTGCTGAGCGTAGCCAACGGCAAGCGCAAGATATCGAAATCCCAAATTGAGCAATGCCTCTTCCCCGAAATCGTCCTCGATCCGGGTGGCAATGTTGCAGCCGTCCGTCCGCCGGAGTATCAGCCTCCTGCATGATGACAAAAGCAAGGTAGCTATTTTGACCGTCACCCGCATCGACCGCCGCATGGCGAAGCTGAAGGCCGAGGGACGCCCGGCGCTCGTGACCTATTTCATGGGCGGCGACCCCGACTACGAGACCTCGCTGTCGATCATGAAGGCGCTGCCCAAGGCCGGCAGCGACATCATCGAGCTCGGCATGCCCTTCTCCGACCCGATGGCCGACGGCCCGGCGATCCAGGCCGCCGGCCTGCGCGCGCTGAAGGCCGGCCAGACGCTGAAGAAGACGCTGCAGATGGCGCGCGAGTTCCGCAAGGACGACAACGATACGCCGATCGTGATGATGGGCTACTACAACCCGATCTACATCTACGGCGTCGACCGCTTCCTGGCGGACGCTACGGCCGCGGGCATCGACGGCCTGATCGTCGTCGACCTGCCGCCGGAAATGGACGCCGAACTCTGCATTCCGGCGCTCGAGGCCGGCATCAACTTCATCCGCCTGGCGACGCCGACGACCGACGACAAGCGCCTACCCAAGGTGCTCGAGAACACGTCAGGCTTCGTCTACTACGTATCGATGACCGGCATCACCGGCTCGGCGCTGGCCGACACATCGAAGGTGTCCGAGGCGGTGAAGCGCATCAAGGCGCATACCGACCTGCCGGTCTGCGTCGGCTTCGGCGTCAAGACCGCCGAACAGGCGCGCACCATCGGCGCCTCGGCCGACGGCGTGGTCGTCGGCACGGCGATCGTCAATGCTGTAGCCAATGTCATCGGGCCGAAGGGCGAGAAGACCGCCGACCCGGCCGAGGCGGTGGCGACGCTGGTCAACGGCTTGTCCCAAGGCATTCGTGCCGCGCGCCTTGCCGCCGCCCAATAAATATCCCATGTCCTAGGTTCGAAGAGGACCAAAACCATGAACTGGATCACGAACTTCGTTCGTCCGAAGATCAACTCGATGCTCGGCCGTCGCGAGATGCCGGAAAACCTCTGGATCAAGGATCCCGAGAGCGGCGAGATGGTGTTCCACAAGGACCTCGAGGAAAACCAGTACGTCATCCCGTCGTCGGGCCACCACATGAAGATCTCGGCGAAGGAGCGGCTGCGCTTCTTCTTCGACGACGGCCGCTATGAGGTCATCGACAACCCGAAGGTCGTGGTCGACCCGCTGAAGTTCCGCGACGAGAAGCGTTATGTCGACCGCCTGAAGGACGCCAAGGCCAAGACCGGCCTTGAGGACGCGATCCTGTCTGCCACCGGCAGGATCGAGGGCCTGCCCGTCGTCGTCACCGTGCAGGACTTCGCCTTCATGGGCGGTTCGCTCGGCATGGCCGCCGGCGACGCCATCATCCGCGCCTTCGAAGTGGCGCTGGAGAAGAAGCGGCCGCTGATCCTGTTCGCGGCCTCGGGCGGCGCGCGCATGCAGGAGGGCATCTTGTCCCTCATGCAGCTGCCGCGCACGACGGTGGCGCTCGACCGGCTCAAGGAAGCCGGCCTGCCCTACATCGTGGTGCTGACCAACCCGACCACCGGCGGCGTGACCGCCTCCTATGCGATGCTGGGCGACGTGCACATCGCAGAGCCGGGCGCGCTGATCGGCTTCGCCGGCCCGCGCGTCATCGAACAGACCATCCGCGAGAAGCTGCCCGACGGCTTCCAGCGCTCCGAATACCTGATGGAGCACGGCATGGTCGACATGGTGGTGTCGCGGCTGGAGCTGAAGTCGACCATCGCCAACCTGCTCAAGATCCTGGTCAAGGCGCCGGTGGAAGCCAAGCCGGCCGAGGCCGGGATCCTGCCGCCTATCGCGTCGGCGCCGGAGCGCCGCCCGCAGGCCTGATCCGACCATAGCAGCGTAGTGCCCGGGGAAATGCCATGACCACGCTCGAAGCCGACGTCGAAATCGAGCGCCTTCTGGCGCTGCACCCGAAAGGCTTCGACCTTTCGCTCGACCGTATCACCCGGCTGCTCGACAGGCTCGGCAATCCGCAGGACCACATCCCGCCGGTGATCCACATTGCCGGCACCAACGGCAAGGGCTCGTGCGCGGCGTTCTCGCGCGCCCTGCTTGAGGCGCAGGGTCGGCTCGTCCACGTCCATACCTCGCCGCATCTGGTGAACTGGCACGAGCGCTACCGCCTGGCCGCACCCGGCGGCGGCAAGCTGGTGGCCGATGACGTGCTGGCGGATGCGGTGCGCCGCGTCGGCGGGGCCAATCGGGGCGAAAAGATCACCGTCTTCGAGATCCTGACCGCCGTCACCTTCGTGCTGTTCTCCGAGCATCCGGCCGACGCTTGCATCATCGAGGTGGGGCTTGGCGGACGTTTCGACGCCACCAACGTGATCAGTAAGCCGGCCTGCTCGGTGATCATGCCAGTCTCGATGGACCACGAAGCCTATCTCGGCGACAAGGTCGAGCTGATCGCCGCCGAGAAGGCCGGCATCGTCAAGCGCGGCTGCCCGGTGGTCATCGGCGCCCAGGAAACCGAGGCGGCGCAGCAGGTGCTGATCGACACGGCCGAACGGCTGAATTGCCCGCTCGAGGTCTATGGCCAGGATTTCGTTGCCTTCGAGGAAAACGGCCGCATGGTCTACCAGGACCAGACCGGGCTCATGGATCTCACTCCGCCGCGCCTGCCGGGCCGCCACCAGTACGCCAATGCGGCGGCGGCGATCGCGGCGGTGAAATCCGCCGGCTTCCCCGTCGATGAGCGCATCGCCGACAAGGCGATGGCCTTGGTCATCTGGCCCGGCCGCATGCAGCGCCTGCCGCAAGGCGCGCTGACCGATCTCGCGCCCAAGGGCGCCGAAGTATGGATCGACGGCGGCCACAATCCGGGCGCCGGCACCGTGATCGCCGAGGCGCTGACCGAACAGGAAGAGAAAGTGCAGCGGCCGCTGTTCCTGATCTCCGGCATGATCAACACCAAGGACCAGACCGGTTATTTCCGCCCGTTCCACGGCATGGCGCGGCACGTCTACACCGTGCCGGTGCGGATGAGCGAAAGCGGCGTGCCCAACGAAGAGCTGGCCGTGCGCGCCACCGAGGCCGGGCTTTCGGCCGAGCCGGTGAGTTCGGTCGCCAATGCGCTGATGCTGCTGCGCGATACCTGGGACGAGAACGAACCGGCGCCACGCATCCTGATCGGCGGCTCGCTCTATCTGGTGGGCGAGGTGCTGGCCGAGAACGGCACGCCGCCGACCTGATCCTCACGAATTCCCAACAAAAAAGCCCGGCACTGCCGGGCTTTTTCGTATTCGAAAGCGGTTCGCTCAGACGTTGCCGGCGATCCAGTGAGACAGGGCGGTCTTGGGGGCCGCGCCAACCTTGATGTCGGCCACTTCGCCGCCCTTGAAGATCATCAGCGTCGGGATCGAGCGCACGCCGAACTGGGCGGCGATTTCGGGGTTCTCGTCGATGTTGACCTTGGTGATCTTCACCTTGCCGGCCAGCTCGTCGGAGATTTCCTCGAGCGACGGACCGATCATCTTGCAGGGGCCGCACCATTCCGCCCAGAAATCGACCACGACGGGCTCCTTGGCTTCGAGCACGCCGGTCTTGAAGTTGCTGTTGTCGATCTTGACGGTGGCCATGATGCCGATCCTCTTGCGGTTAGCTGTCGCGCCATATGTGGTAGTGCGCGGACCCGTGGTCAAGCACCCCTTGTGTCACGCTTGGGTGAGTCGAACAAGGGCGGCGTCCATCGCCGCGGCGGGCAAGGGGATGAGACGAGGCGCCTCCGTGAAGAGCAGCGCGGCCGAGACGGTTCTGCCGGGATAGAGCGGCTGGAGCAGTGCCCGGTACAGCGCAAGCTGCACGACATAGGCCTCCGGCACCTTTTCGATCGACGCCGGCGGCACGTTGTTGGTCTTGTAGTCGATGATCAAAACCTCGCTGTCCGTGACCGCCAGCCGGTCGATCTTGCCCGACACCGAGCGCGGCTTGCCGCGCACGTCGAGGCTGCCCATGACCGAGACCTCGGCGCGGGAAGAGGGCGAGAAAAGCGGCGCGAAACGCTCGTTTTCGAGGATCGACAGCACCGAGGCGAGAGCCGAGGCGCGCTGGGCGTCGTCCCAGTCGCGGCCGGCGCGGGCGAGATAACGCTCGGCGGCCATGAGGCGCTGATCGGGATCGAGGCGCGGCAGCATCTGCAGCAGGCGATGCAGCGCCGAGCCGCGGGCAATGGCGAAAGCGGGCTCGGCTTCCGAGTCGAGCACCGGCGAGCGGCCGGAAATGACGGCCTCCTGCGTCTCCTCGATCAGCGCCGAGGCGCCTGACGGCGACAGCGGCCGCGGCAGATCCTCGAAGGGCGGGGGACGCTCGAACAAGCTTTCGGGCAGCCGGGCGGGCGCGGCGACCTCCGCGGCCTCGGGCTCGGGCGCGACCTCGGCTGCGCCCGACAGGGGCGTCACGCGGAAGCGGTGCACCTGGAGGTCGGCAACGACGGGATGGTCGCGCAGTTCGCTCTCGGGCGCCGACGACAGCGCGCGGCTGACGATCGAATGCCAGGTGTTGCCGCCGGGAGCGCGCTTGCCGTGATAGCCGCAGACGATGAGGCGATCCTCGGCGCGGGTCATGCCGACATAGAGCAGGCGGCGGTATTCGTCGTCGGCCAGTTCGCGGGCGGTCAGCGCCGCTCCCCTGGAGAAGGCGTTGGCGACCTCGGCGCCGGCGCGCCAGAGGTAACCCTTGCCGTGCCAGTGTCTTCCGCGCGGCAGGAAGGGCATCAGCCGCGGCAGATGCTGGTCGCTGAACGGCGCCGAGCCGCTGTCGACCAGGAACACGACCGTCGCCTCGAGGCCCTTGGCGGCGTGCGCTGTCATGATGCGGACCTCGTCGCGGGTCTGGTCCATCTCGCGCTTGATCTCGGGACCGGCGTTCTCCAGTGTCGACAGGAAGGCTTCGAGCCCGGGCAGGCCGGTGCGCTCCTCTGCAAGGCAAAAATTCAGGAACTCGTCGAGAATGTCGCCGGCTTCCTGGCCGAGGCGGGAGATCATCTTCTTGCGCACGCCGTCGCGGCCGCGGCCGCCGGAGAGGACGCCGGAATAGAACTCGAAGACCGGCCGGAAGGCGGCCTCCGTGCCCCAGGCGTCGAGCTGTTCGGCGACAGCTTTCAGGGCGGCATCCGTCTCGGCGGCGTCGCGCAGCGAGGCGATGAGCGAGCGGCTGCGCGAACGGCCGGAGGCGAGCGCAAACAGTGCCTCCTCGGAGAAGCCGAAGACCGGGCTACGCAGCACGGCCGCTAGCGACAGGTCGTCCTCGGGCTGGATCAGGAAACGGCCGAGCGCGATCAGGTCCTTGACGGCGATGTGGCCAGGCAGGCTCAGCCTGTCGGCGCCGGCAACGGGGATGTCGCGGCGCTTCAGTGCGCGGGACAGCGCGTGGACGAAGCGGTCGCGCTTGCGCACCAACACCATGACGTCGCCGGCGCGCAGGCGTTTGCCCGTACCTTCGATGATCTCGCCGTCGTCGAGCCATTTGCGAATTGTCGCCGCCACCTGCTCGGCCACGACGACGGCAGGAGCATGGGCATGATCGATGGGCTTGCGCCAGTCGTCGGGCTCGTCAACCACATCGGCACCCACAGATGGCCAGACCTCGACATAACCAGGCGCGCCGGCACGAATGGCCTTGTGGCTCGGCGGCTCGGGCGCGCGGGTGACGCCACGGCGCACGGTCGGGTCCTCGAACACGCGGTCGACGGCCGACAGCACGTCGTCGGTCGAGCGGAACGACCAGGTCAGCGTGACGTCCTCGAAGCGCGCCTCGGCAGAGCGGATGCGCGTGGCGAATTCGTGCTTGGAATCGTCGAAGGATTCGGGCGCCGCACCCTGGAACGAATAGATCGACTGCTTCTCGTCGCCGACGGCGAAGACTGTTCGGTGGACGTGGTCGCGCGCGCCGGAGCCGGCGAAGAACTCCTCTGCCAACCGCTTCACCACCTCCCACTGGTCGGGGCTGGTGTCCTGCGCTTCGTCGAGCAGGATGTGGTCGATGCCCTTGTCGAGCTTGTATTGCACCCACGGCCCGGCATCGGGGCGGGCGAGCAGGTTGACCGTGCGCGTGATCAGATCGTTGAAGTCGAGGAAACCACGGCCGGTCTTAAGCCGCTCGTAGCGGGCGATCAGCCAGTCGGCGATGGTGAGGGCTGCCCGCGTCGCTTCCAGCATGCGGAAGTGGGCGAGGCGGTCGGAGACGCGCATGATCGCCTCTGATGTCGACTGGTAGCGCTCGGGCAGGTCGGGCAGGCGGTCGAGCAGCGCCTTCTTGAAAGCGCTCTGCGTGTAGGGATCGCCGTCAGCCTTGAGGAAGGCATCTGCGAGAAGGCCGAGACGCTTGATCGGGTCGGTCTCGGCGTAGGCGAGCCGAGCGGAGGGCAGGATGTTGTTGAGCACGCTGCGTGCATCGGTGGCGTCGGCCGCGGCAGCGAAGGCGTCGAAGAAATCAGGCTCGAAACCCGGCAGCGGCCAGATGGAGCCGGCGATGCCTTCGGCGTTGTCGTCCCGGTCGAAGCCGAACTCCTCGTAGAGCGCGCCGAACGGCCAGGCAAAATCCATGACCTGGCCGATGAAAGCACGCAGGCCGTCGCGCTTGGCGACGATCTCGCCTAGCAGGGCATCGAGGCCGGCCTCGCCGCCACGCTCCAGCACCATGGCGAAGGCTTCGGCCAATTCGGGATTGGCAGCACCTCCCGTCACCATCTCGCGCCGGGCGGTGGCGAACAGCGTCGCCTCCATCTGCGGGTCGAGCATCTCGAAATGGGCGGCGATGTTGGCCTCGAGCGGGAACTGGTGCAGTACCGACTCGCAGAAGGCGTGGATGGTCTGGATCTTGAGGCCGCCGGGCGTTTCCAGCGCCTCGGCGAAGAGACGGCGGGCACGGCGTAGCATCGCCCGGTCGGGTTGCGCACCGTCGAGGGCGGCGATGCGCTTGGCCAGCTCCGCGTCGGGCAGCATGGTCCATTCCGACAAATTGGCGAACACGCGGTTCGACATGTTGGCGGCGGCGGCGCGGGTGTAGGTGAGGCAGAGGATCTTCGACGGGTCGGTGCCGCGCAGCAGAAGCCGCATCACGCGCTGCGACAGCACGTGGGTCTTGCCCGAGCCGGCATTGGCCGACACCCAGACGGAGTTGCCGGGATCGGAGGCGCGCGCCTGGCGGTCTGCGGTTTCCTGGGGGACGAAGAACTTTTTCTTCATTCCTCACCCTCCGAACCGCCATCGCCGCCGGCCGACCATTCGAGCACGCGGGCGAGATGGTCATAGTCGCCGTCGGTCTCGCCTTCGCGGAAGGGCAGGGCGCGTGAAAGATAGCCGGTCGTCGGGTCGTCGTAGTGGACGAGCAGTTGCTCCAGCCGCGTCCAGGCTTCTTCCGACAGCTCCGCCGCCGACTTGGGCTTGCGGTTGTGCTCGAGGATCGATTCCTCGAACACCTCGCCATTGGGCTTGAGGCGGACGAAGGCGAGCTGCGACGGCTCGCGCTGGCCGAGCTCACGGAACGCGCCGCGGCGGAGCAGCGCGCCTTCGAGCGCCAGCTGCGGCGCGATCAGCGTGTGGGCCTGCGCCTTGGACGGCGACGAACCCGTCTTGTAGTCGATGATATCAGCCATGCCGCCGCCGAGCAGGTCGATGCGGTCGGCGCGGCCCGACAGCGTGATGCCGGTGCGGCCGACCTCGGTGGCGCTGGCACTTTCCTCGGCATGGCGGCTGGCGACGGCCGCAGCGCGGCTGCGCTCCCATTCGAGGATGCCGTCGGCCATGCGCTCGAAGCGCGGCCACCAGACGGCCTCGACATCGGCCGGCAGGGCGGCCTCGGCGAAGCAATGCCTGCCGGCGGCGATGAGCACGTCACGCGCCTGCGGCGTCCTCGGATCGCCAACGGTTGCCGAGAACAGGTGCAGGATGTCGTGGAACAGCGTGCCGCGCTCGGCGGCACCGGGGTCGCGCACCAGCGGGTCGACCGGCATCAGCCCGAGGATGCGACGGGCATAGACGGCATAGGGGTCGCGGCGCAGCGTCTCGATCTCGGTGACCGAGAAGCGGCGCGGACGCACTTCGACAGGCGGCCTGGGCTCCGGCCGCGCGGCAAAGTCGGTCTTGACGCCGGCGTCGAGCTGGCGGGCCCAGCCGAGCAGCCTGAGACCGCGCTTGCGCAGCACGGCGGAGTGGTCGGGACCGACATAGGTGAGCAGGCGCTGCAGCCAGCGCGACGGCACGGCGGGCGCATCGCCGGAGCGGGCCGAGCGCGACAAGACGACGTTTTTCGCGCCCATCGCCATCTGGAAGTCATGGGCGGCGAGGCCGATGCGACGCTCCGGCGGTTCGAGGTCTATGCCCGATTTCATGACGCGCGACATGAAGCGGTCGGCCTCGGCCTTGCGCGGCCAGCTGCCTTCGTTGAGCGCGCCGATGACCAGTGTGTCGACGGTCAGCAGGCGCGCTTCGAGTGCGCCCCAAATGGAGATGGCGCGGTCGGCGCCCTGTGACGGCTTCACCGCCTCGGGAGCGACCAGCGCGTCGAGCACGTCGGGCCATTCGGCGGCAGCGAAGCCGAACGTTGCCTGGGCCGAGACCAGCCCGCGCAACGACTCGGCCAGCTTGGCGCCGGCGTCGCCGTCATAAAGCGTCGCCAGCCCGCCTGTTTCGTCGCGCCCGAGGTTTTCGAGCGCCTCGACGGTGGCGCGGACGATAGCCGCGAGGTCGACCTCCTCGTCGCCGCGAAATGCGGTAAGCGGCGCGACGGCATCGACCAGCCTGGCAACCACGTTGCGCGCCTCGTCGATGCGGCGAACGGTGACGCGATCGAACCAGAACGGTTTTCGCGTGGCGTCGCCGAGGCCGGTGAGGCGGGTGTCGAAATCCTCGGCGAGCCGGGCGACATCGGGACGGCCGACGCCACCGCGCAGCACGACAAGCTCGATGGTCTCGGCGGCACGCCTGACGACAGGGCGCTCCAGCCCGAGGCGAAGCAGCGGATGCTTGAGCAGCGACAGCACCGCGACGGGATCGCCGGGGCGGATCGCCGCCTCGACCATGGTGCGCAGAAGGGCGGCGGGCGGCGTGTTGGCCAGCGGCACGCCGCCGGAATCGTCGGCCTGGATGCCGAAGCGGCGGAGCTCGGAAGCGACGCGGCGGGCGAGGTTGCGGTCCGAGGTGACGAGGGCGGCGCGATGGCCATCCTGGGCGACCGCCTCGCGCAGCGCAATCGCAATCGCCGCCGCCTCGTCGCGCTCGTGGGCGGCTTCGAGCAGCGTCACGCCGGCCAGCGCCTCGGCGATTTCGGCGTCGCTGACGCTACCGCGCTTTTCGGCCCAGGCATCTGTAGTCTCGGCCGGGCGCAACGCCTCGCCGACGATGGCGGCGCGGCGCACCAGCGCCGGCGACGCCGTGCCCAATTCCTCGACGTCGCCGCGCAGGATGCCAATCTTGCCGATCAGCTTGGCGAGGCCGTATTGCGGATGGCCGAGGACCGAGGCGCGCAGGTCTGCCGCGGTGATGGCCTCGAAGGCGGCTTCGTCGAGAGTGGCGTCGAGCCCGGGAAGCACGACGGCGCCGCGCGGCAGGCGGGCGATGGCCGCGAGCAGCTCGGCAGTGGCTGGAATGGAGCCGGTGGAGCCGGCGGCTATCACGGGACCTGAGGGAGGGCTGCGCCTGAGGCGCTCGGCCTCGAGCCGGATCAGGGCGCTGCGGTGCGCTGCCGGGTTGGACTGGTCGCGCTCGGCCAGCAGGTCGGGCCAGACGGAGGTGACGATGGACAGGAAGTCGAGCGTGACCTGCCACCAGCTGGACAGCTCGCCCGAGACGAGGCCGCCGAGCTTGGCCCAGTCGGAGCCTTCGGTTTCGATCTCGTCCATCAGCCCGGCAAGGTCGCGCGCCAGCCAGATGGCGTCGGCGGCGGAAGCTGGCACCACGACCTCCTCCTCGAACAGGGCGGCGACATGGGCCGGCAGCCGGCGCTTCCAGGCGCGCACCAGCGGCGCCAGCATCAGCAGGCGGTCGGTGGACGAAATCGGCGGCGCGAGGTCGAGGGCACCGGCACCTTCGGTCTCGAAGGCAGCTTCGTCCTCGTCGAATTCGCCGAGCGGCTTGATCACCGGCAGGATGGCCGAGCGGCCGCCGGCGGCATCGACGAAGACGCCGCGCAGGGCGCGCGCGGCGCGGCGCGTCGGCACGTAGATGGTGACGTCGGCCAAGGCCAGCGGGTCGCCGTCGAAGCGGAAATCGGGGATCAGGCGGCCGTCGAGCAGCGACGCTGCCAGCGTCGGCAGGAAGGGAGTGCCGGGCGGGATGGAAAAGACGCGTGGCGATGCGCGGCCGCTCATTGCGCCCCTGCCAGGGCCCTCGTCACCGCGGCCTCGGCCGACGCGATGGCATCGGGCGTGCCGACGGTGATCCAGCTGCCCTGCATCTGCAGGCCATGCAGGCGGCCGGCGGCGATCGCCTCGTCGAAATAGCGGTTGAGCGAAGCCGGCTCGACAGTCGCACCAGCGAAGATGCAGGGATGAACGATGGCGGCGCCGGCGTAGATCAGGCCTTCGGGCGCGCCCCTGGCGCGGCTCAGCCGGCCGTCCGGTGCCATCAGGAAATCGGTGCTGCCGGAGTGGCCGGTCGCCTGGTCGAGGTCAGCGAGCATGATGAGAATATCCATGCGCGCGTCGTCCCAGGCAAGGGCGAGGCGGGTGAGATTGGGCTCGCCCGCATCGATCCAGAACGTGTCGGCATTGACGATGTAGAACGGCTCGGCGCCGAGCTCGGGCAGCGCCTTGACGATGCCGCCGGCGGAATCGAGCAGGCCGTCGCGCTCGTCGGAAATGACGATGCGCGGCGCCGTGCGGGAGGCGACATGCTCGACGAGCTGGTCGGGCAGGTAGTGGACGTTGACGACGGCCTTTTCGACGCCAGCTTCGGTCAGGCTGTCGAGGCCCCAGTCGAGCAGGGTCTTGCCGGAGATGCGCACCAGCGGCTTCGGGATCGTGTCGGTGATCGGCCGCATGCGCTTGCCGAGGCCGGCCGCAAGCACCATGGCGACCGACGGGTTCGTCGAAGGCCCACTCACGTCAGAACTCCTCGAGCAGGCGATTGTCGCGATAGAAGTCGCGCAGGTCGGCCAGGGCAGGATGCGCCAGCGCGCGATGCAGATAATCGCGGATGCGCGGCAGGTGTTTCAGATATTGCGGCTTGCCGTCGCGACGGTCGAGCCGGACGAAGATGCCGAGGATCTTGGAGTTCCGCTGCGCCGCCATGATGGCGTAGGCCTCGCGGAAGGCGGCCTCATCGAAGCCGCCTACGGCATTGCGAGAGGCGACATAGGCGTCGACCGTGGCGTGCTCGATCTCGGGCGAAACCGTCACCCGCGCATCCATGGCGAGCGAGGCGACGTCGTAGGCGACGGGGCCGATCAGCGCGTCCTGGAAGTCGACGATGCCGAGCCGGTCGAAACCCGTCCTGTCGCCGCGCCAGATGATGTTGGGCGAATGATAATCGCGCAGCACCAGGCCGTATTGCTTGTCGGCGAGGCGGTCGAAGACGGCGTTCCAGGCGGCGCGGTAGCCGGCGCGCAGCTCGGCGGAGGCAGGGGCGCCGGTGACGGCGGGCACGTACCAGTCGACCAGGAGATCGACCTCGATCATCAGCGCGTCGCGGTCGAAGGGCGGGACGTGGTGGACGACGCCCGGAGCGGCCTCGAGCCGGTCGTCCCAATGTTTCGAGTGAACCATCGCCAGAAGCTCAGCCGCAGCGGCGTAGCGCTTGGCAATCGGCCTGCCCTCGGGGTCGAGGAAGGCGCCAGAGCCGAGATGTTCGAGCAGCAGGAAACCCTGGTCGAGGTCCTGGGCGACGATGCCGGGCACGGTGACGCCGCCTGCGGCGAGCGCGCGGTCGATGGCCGCGAAGGCAGCCACCGTCTGGGCCGTATGCGCGATCTCGGCATAGGGCTTGCCGTCGCGCACGGGCGGGCCGAGTACAAGACGCGGCGAATTCATCAGCACCAGCGGCGCATGGCCGTCGCGCGTCACCGTCTCGTAGGCACGGGCGGAAGCATCGCCGACGAAGCGGGCGCGGTGCGCCTCGCCCCAGCCGGAGGCGACCAGGAAATCGCGTATGGCGAGCGAGCGGGCGACACGGTCGAAGGCCGGGCCGTCGCCCGAGATCACGACGCGGCGGCCGTCGCCCTCATGCTCGATGGCGAGGCGCAGGCTGGTGGCGGGCATGGCTTCGGCGGCGCGCTCCGGCCATTCGACCAGCGCCACGCCGGATGCTGCCGCCTCGTCGAAGCCGAGCTCTTCCAGCTCCTCCGACGACGACAGGCGGTAGAGATCGAAATGGTGGACCGGTACCGGCGTGTCGTAGCTCTGGACCAGCGTGAAGGTCGGGCTCGGCACCTCGTGGGCGGGATCAACCGCCAGCGCGCGGATAAGGCCGCGGGCGAGCGTCGACTTGCCGGCACCGAGGTCGCCATCGAGGAGGAACACGTCGCCCGGCCGGACGGCCATGGCGAGATCCTCGCCCAGCTGCGTCGTCGCAGCCTCATCGGGCAGGAAGCGCACCAGCGATCTGGCCGCCAAGGGGCTACTCCGCCGCCACCCGGACGCCTGCCGGCGTATCGGGGAAGAGGCAGACCACGGTCGTGCCGCGGTCGGTGCCACTGTCGATGCGGACGGTGCCGCCATGCAGCTCGACGAAGCTCTTGACGATGGAGAGGCCAAGGCCGGCGCCACGGCGGCGGCCGCCATTGACGCGGGATTCGAAGCGCTGGAACACCGTGTCCAGCACCTCCGGCGGCATGCCGGGACCGTCATCATGGACGGAGAACTCGACGCCGTCGGGACGCTGGCGGCAGGCAAGCGCAATGGTGCTCGCCGACGGTGCGTAGTTCACGGCGTTGCTGAGCAGGTTGTAGAGGATCTGGCGGACACGGGTCTCGTCGCCGCTGAAGCTCTTGGGCGCGGCCGCGAGATCGACCGAGAGCTGGATCGAATGCTCCTGCAGGCGGTCGGCGACCAGCTCGGCCGCTGCCTCGATGGCGCGATCGACGCGGACCTCCGAGATCTCGAGCTGCATGATGCCGGCGTCGACGGTGGCGAGGTCGAGGATGTCGTTGACGATGGTGAGCAGCACGCCGGAGGACGAGCCGATGTGCTCGACATACTCGCGCTGGCGCTGCGACAGCGGGCCGGTGCCGGGCAGGGACAGAAGCTCGGTGAAGCCGATGATATTGGTCAGCGGCGAGCGCAGCTCGTAGGAGACGTGCTGGACGAACTCGTTCTTGATCTGGTCGGCGCGCTGCAGCGCCTCGTTCTTGTCCTTGAGCGCGCGCTCCATGTTGACGCTGTCGGTGACGTCGACGAAGGTCAGCATCACTTGCCCGTTTGGCAGATGCACGACGGCGTGCTGCAGCACGGTGCCGTTGAGCAGTTCGGTCTGCCCACGCCTGTCGCTGCGCTCGTCGAAGCCGGTGACCGCGGCGACGAAATCGCCCCACGGGCTTTGCTCGGCGCGCATGTCGCATTCGGCGCGGATGGCCGAGATGTGAGTATTGGTCCGCAGGATATCGTCGGAGACGCCCCAGAGCTGGCCGAAGGCCGGGTTGAACAGGCGGATACGGCCATCGGGGCCGAAGACGACGACGCCCTCGGCGAGGTTGTCGAGGGTTTCGCCCTGCACGCGGACGGCCGTGGTGTAGCGGCTCTCGAGATCGATCTTCTCGGTCAGGTTCTCGAACACCCAGGTGACGCCGCCCTTGGGCTGCGGGTTGGCGACGACGCGGATGGTGCGGCCATCGGGCAGGTGCCAGAGATGTTCCTGCGGATCGACGGCGCGGTAGGCGCCGAGCAGGTTCTCCTTCCAGCGCCGCCATTCCTGCTGTTCCGGCAGCTTGCGCTCGCTGCGCAGGCGGTCGAGCAGCAGTGCATTGTCGGGCGCGCTGGTGAGATAGCCGGCGTCGAGATCCCAGAGCTTCTGGAAGGCCTGGTTGTAGAAGCGCAGCTTCTGGCCCGCGTCGAAGGTGGCAACCGCCGTCGCCACTTGGTCGAGCGTGTCGGAATGGCTGCGCACGACCTGGCCGTATTCCTCGCGGATGGCTTCGGCCGCGCTCGTGTCCACCGCGAGGCCGGCCGAGCCGCCCCTGCCGACCACGTCGGTGACGGAGAACATCCTGCGGTCGCCGTCGATGACGGTCGACAGGTTTTGCTGGAAGACGGGCCGCGAAATCTGCTGCTGGCCGATGGCCTCGCGCGACTGGGTTCCCAGGAATTCCTTGCCGTCGCGGACGACGGCGGACGAATCGGATGCCTCGACCGCCCGGGCGAAGGCCTTGTTGACCCACTTCAAGCGGCCGTCGGCGTCGCGCATCCAGAACGGCATGTCGACGGCGTCCATCAGGCCGACGAGCGTTTCGTATTCCGCGCCGATGCGCTGGTTCTCGAGCTTCAGCCGGGCCTGGAGGCGCTGGGCCTCGGAAATGGAAATGAAGCGGACGATGACATGGGCGCCGCTCTTGCGGCCCTGCACCTCGAGCGCGGCACCTGCATGGGTCTCGACCACCAACTCGAAGGCCGTCCCCTTGTCGCGCAACGTGGCCACCGCGTTTTCGAGCGCCGCCGCGGAGCGCGGCATCACCCAGCGACCGAACGCCAGGAAAGCCGCACGCTCTTCGGGCGCACCGGTCTCGACCGGCAGCGAGCCGATCAGCTCGGGCTTCTTGTTTTCGCTCGCCCAGACGACAATGCGCTGGTCGCGCAGGTTAAGCAGTGCATCCGAGCGCTGCAGCGAGGCATTGAGGTCGGCAACGCGGCTGCGCAACTCGCTGTTCTGGGACGACAGGCGGCCCTTTTCGCGGATCAGCGCAATGGCGGTGATGAGCGCGGCGCCCATGACGCCGACGAACATGGCGAGCTGGATGACCTCGGCCGTTCCGACGGGGAGACCGGCGACCGAAGCCTGCTGGGCATGAGCGACATCGAACGGGGTCCAGAGCGCGGTGGTGCCAAGCACGAAGAAAGCCGCGCGACGCCCCAGCCGACGCACGGTCTGCCACTGAGCGCCCAAAAGGGGCTTCTGCGAATCTTCATGGCCGCCGGAGACGGCCCTTCCCGCTGGAAGCGGGTATTCCCCCGGCATGTCCTGTTATCCTCTGTGCCGCCCGTTTGCACGACCGCCCCGAAGCGCCCGGCTGTGCCGCCAGCACCGGACGCGTGACGAATCACGTCACAATACCGCTTAGGCGAATCGCCGTGAAGGAGCCGGCGCGGCAAAAGAAATGCCGGGCGAAAAGTCAATCGCCCGGCATCAATATCTTGTAGGTATTGGCGCTATGGTTAATAGCGATAGTGTTCCGGCTTGAACGGCCCCTTCGGCGTGACACCGATATAGGACGCCTGCTCGTCGGACAGGGTGGTCAGCTTGGCACCGAGCTTGTCGAGGTGCAGCCGCGCCACCTTCTCGTCGAGATGCTTGGGCAGCACATAAACCTCGTTCTTGTACTGGCTACCCTTGGCGAAGAGTTCGATCTGGGCCAGCACCTGGTTGGTGAAGGACGCCGACATGACGAAGCTCGGATGGCCAGTGGCGTTGCCGAGATTGAGCAGGCGGCCTTCCGACAGCAGGATCATGCGCTTGCCGTCCGGGAACGAGATCATGTCGACCTGCGGCTTGACGTTGGTCCACTTCAGATTGCGCAGGCCTGCGACCTGGATCTCGTTGTCGAAGTGGCCGATGTTGCCGACGATGACCATGTCTTTCATCGCCCTCATGTGGTCGAGGGTGACGACGTCCTTGTTGCCGGTGGTGGTGATGACGATGTCAGCCGTCGGCGCAGCGTCCTCGAGCGTGACGACCTCGAAACCGTCCATCGCCGCCTGTAGCGCGCAGATCGGGTCGACCTCGGTGACCTTGACGCGGGCGCCAGCGCCCTTGAGCGAGGCGGCCGAGCCCTTGCCGACGTCGCCGTAGCCGCAGACGACGGCGACCTTGCCCGCCATCATCACGTCGGTGCCGCGACGGATGCCGTCGACCAGCGATTCCTTGCAGCCGTACTTGTTGTCGAACTTCGACTTGGTGACCGAGTCGTTGACGTTGATCGCCGGGAAGGGCAGCAGGCCCTTCTTCTGCAGCTGGTAGAGGCGGTTGACGCCGGTGGTGGTTTCTTCGGTGACGCCGCGGATCGCTTCGCGCTGCCTGGTGAAGAAGCCGGGCGTCGCGGCCATGCGCTTCTTGATCTGGGCGAACAGGATCTCTTCTTCCTCGCTGCCCGGCCTGGACAGGACGTCCTCGCCTGCCTCGGCGCGGGCGCCAATCAGGATGTACATGGTGGCATCGCCACCGTCGTCGAGGATCATGTTCGAGGTGCCGCCGTCGGCCCACTGGAAGATCTTGTCGGTGTATTCCCAATACTCTTCCAGCGTCTCGCCCTTGACGGCGAAGACCGGGATGCCGGCCTCGGCGATGGCGGCCGCGGCATGATCCTGGGTCGAGAAGATGTTGCACGAGGCCCAGCGGACGTCAGCGCCGAGCGCCTTCAGCGTCTCGATCAGAACGGCCGTCTGGATGGTCATGTGCAGCGAGCCGGAAATGCGCGCGCCCTTGAGCGGCTTGGCTTCGCCGAACTCGGCGCGGCAGGCCATCAGGCCCGGCATTTCGGTTTCGGCGATCTCGATTTCCTTGCGTCCCCAGCCGGCGAGCGAAATGTCGGCGACCAGATAATCCTTGCTACCCGTCATGGTTTGCTCCGATTCCTGTTGCTGCGCGCCGGCGCGGGAGGCCTAGTCGTGGGCGCGCGGAAAGAAGCGCCTGACTATCAGATCAGGCCGCAACCGACAATGGGACATAAAGAAATCTTTATTCGTGCATGTCGCCTGGCCGATGCCGGCGATCAGCATTCCTCGCCGAAACGTGCAGCGACGAGGGTTGCAAGCGCCTCGACCGCCTCGGAGGCCTCCGGTCCGCTGGCGCTGACGCGGATCGTGCAGCCGGGGCTCGCGGCCAGCATCATCAGGCCCATGATCGAGGTGCCGCCGACCGAGATCCCGTCCTTCTCGACGGTCACCGAGGCCTGATACTCGCCGGCGATCTGGACGAACTTGGCGGAAGCCCGGGCGTGCAGGCCACGCTGGTTCACGATGGCGAGGTCGCGCACGACGTGACCCTGTTCGGCGGGATAGGGCATGCCGCTCATTTTCCGCTCAGCACCTGGCTTGCAACGTTGATGTATTTGCGACCGGCGGCCTGCGCCTCGTCGAGGGCGGCGGCCATGTTGTCCGCCTTGCGCACGCTCGACAGCTTGATCAGCATCGGCAGGTTCATGCCCGCGATGACCTCGACCCGGCCGGCTTCCATGACGGAAATGGCGAGGTTCGACGGGGTACCGCCGAACATATCGGTGAGCACGACCACTCCGGTGCCGGTATCGGCGCGGGAAACGGCAGTGATGATATCGCTGCGGCGCTGCGCCATGTCGTCATCGGCGCCGATCGATACGGTCTCGAAATTGTCCTGCGGTCCGACGACGTGTTCCACCGCATGGCGGAACTCCTCGGCCAGTTGACCGTGCGTCACTAGCACGAGTCCGATCATTCTGATTTGGCTCCCGTCATGGCCCCTTCACAGCCGCGCAGTATGCTCGCCGCCTTCGGATGGCGGGAGCGCTATCTTGTCGACGGCGAAGGCGTTTACAAGCCCTTATTTACGGCACAGCACGCCATTTTGACGCAATGCAGCAAAAAATTTGGGCAGCTTCAAGCGCGGAGCCCGATGCCCGTGCGCACCAGCACGGCAGGCACAGAGACGAGGATTTCGCGCTCTGCGAGAACCAGTCTCGCCACGCTGCAACCAACAAGGGTCTCCATTGTCTCGTCGGGAAGCCGCTGCACCTCGGCGGGCGGCACCAGCCTGACGATCAGATCCACCACCGTGACCGGCTCGTGGTCGTGAGCGACGGGCCCGATCCCGCGGATCTCGGCCAGACCGGCAATCGTGGCCGGAGCGCGGCAGAGCAGGCGTCCGCCATGACCGGACAGGAAGACCTGATCGTCGGAAACCAGGCGCGCAAAGAGGCCTTGGGCACGAACCCGATCGACGAGCGCCAGGGCCAGCGTAGATTTGCCGGAGCCGGACGGCCCGGCTACGAGCACCCCGCGATCACCGAGGACCACCGCCGTCGCGTGCATGTTGAACGTTGGCACGATCAGCCTTCGGCCGGAAGCGCGACGATGAAGCGGGCGCCCCTGATTTCACCCGGCTTGGTGCCGCTGATGTTTTCCGCGCTGAGCGTGCCGCCATGTGCTTCGACGATCTGTCGGCTGATCGAAAGGCCCAGTCCGGAGTTCTGGCCGAAGGCCTCGCTGGACGGCCGATCAGTGTAGAAGCGCTCGAAGATGCGGTCGATGTTCTCGGCGCGGATGCCGGGACCGTTGTCCTCGACGGTGATGATGTTGAACTTGCCGACACGGGCCAGGCTGATGTCGATCTGGCCGCGCTCCTCCGGCACGAAGGAACGGGCATTCTCGATCAGATTGGTGATGACCTGACCGATGCGCAGGTCATGGCCCACCGCGTTGTAGCCCTTGACGTTGGCCGGAAGCTTTGCAGTCTTGAACTCGATCTCGACAGGTTTCTTGTGGCGACCGGTCTCGCGCGAAACCGAAACAAGGTCGCCGATGAATTTCTTGAGGTCGACCTTGGTCGCGTCCTCGCGCGCCAACTCGGCGTCGAGGCGCGACGCATCGGAGATGTCGGTGATCAGCCGGTCCAGGCGCTTGACGTCGTGCTGGATGATTTCCATCAGCCTTTCGCGCGAACTCTCGCTCTTGGCCAGCGGCAGGGTCTCGACCGCGCTGCGCAGCGAGGTGAGCGGGTTCTTGAGCTCGTGGCTGACGTCGGCGGCAAAGCTCTCGATCGCCTCGATGCGGGCATAAAGCGCATTGGTCATGTCGCGAACGGCGATCGACAGATTGCCGATCTCGTCCTGCCGGTCGGAGAAGTCGGGAATCTCCTCGCGATTCTTGCCGCCGCGGCGCACGCGATTGGCAGCTGCGGAAAGCCGGCGCAGCGGATTGGCGATCGTCGAGGCCAGCAGCAGCGACAGCAGCGCGGTCACCAGAGCCGCAACACCGAAGACGCGCAGGATCGCCTTGCGCTCGGCCGCGACGATCTTGTCGATGTCGCCGCCCTCGGTCGAAAGCATCAGCACGCCGAGCACCGCACGGAAGCGCTGGACGGGAACGGCGACGGAGACGATCTGCTCGCCCTTCTCGCTGATACGCACGATCGTCGCCGGACTGCCGGTAAGCGCCTGCATCACTTCCGGGAATGCGGAACCGTTGCCGCCCGGCTGCTCCTTGTAGACGGGCAGCGTGCTGTCGCGGAAGAAATCGAAGACGAACTTCTGCGCCCGCTCGAGCAGCGTCGCCTCCTCCTCCTCGACCGGCGGCAGGTCGTAGCGCAGGATCTGGCCGCGCGAATAGAGATGGCGCGAGTCGAGCAGGAGGTTGGCGTCGCGGTCGAAGATGCGCGCCCGCGTCCGCGTCGGCGAAATGAGACGGCGCAATACGGGCGCCACGCGCTCCGGATTGATCGGGAAATCCAGGCTCTCAAGCTGATCCGAACCGGGCGCGAGCGTCTCGCCGGCCTGCAGCTCGAGCAGTTTCTCCGGGTCGATGCTGATCGAGTCCGTCTCGACCGTCGCGGAGGCGGCGATGGCGCCGGCGATGATCTCGCCCTGCGTCATCAGGCTTTCGACGCGCGCATCGATGAGCCCGTCGCGGAAGGTGTTGAGGTAGAGGATGCCGGCAACCAGCACGCCCAGCCCGGCGAGATTGAGAAAGAGGATTCGCCGCGTCAGGCTGGAGAAGAAGTGGTGGCCCAGGAAACGGCTGAGGCGCAGACGCGCCCGGTCGATCACCGCCGACAGGCGCCCGCGTGGTCGCTTGGCGGTGGCCGCCGGCTTCCTGATCTCCGCCTCAATCGCCATGTGATCTAAGCCCCCGCAGGGAATCACGCCTCGCGGAATCTGTAGCCGACGCCGTAGAGGGTCTCGATCATCTCGAAGTCGTCGTCGACGGCCTTGAACTTCTTGCGCAGGCGCTTGATGTGGCTGTCGATGGTGCGGTCGTCGACATAAACCTGTTCATCATAGGCCGAATCCATCAGGGCGTCGCGGCTTTTGACCACGCCGGGACGCTGCGCCAGCGAGTGCAGGATGAGGAATTCGGTGACCGTGAGCACGACCGGTTCGCCCTTCCAGGTGCAGGTGTGACGCTCCTGGTCCATCACCAGTTGGCCGCGTTCGAGCGAGCGCGACGCCTGCGTCGGAGCCTTGGCGGCGGCTTCGCGGGCGCTGGCACGGCGCAGCACGGCACGTACCCGCTCGACCAGCAGGCGCTGCGAGAACGGCTTGCGGATGAAATCGTCGGCGCCCATCTTGAGACCGAAGAGTTCATCGATCTCGTCGTCCTTGGAGGTGAGGAATATCACCGGAAGATCGGTCTTCTGGCGCAGCCGCCGCAAGAGCTCCATGCCGTCCATGCGCGGCATCTTGATGTCGAGGATGGCAAGGTTCGGCGGGCGGGCGGTCAAGCCTTCCAGCGCCGAGGCGCCATCCGTGTAGGTCTCGACACGGTATCCTTCGGACTCGAGCGCAATCGAAACCGATGTCAGAATGTTGCGGTCGTCGTCGACAAGCGCGATCGTTGCCATCTCCGGCGGCTCCCTCATATGGGTGTCCCTTCCTGCGTCAAGCAGGGCTTTTGCAGGACAAATTAGGTACAAAATGTGGCATAGCCCCCGCCGAAGGAGAGCGCAACCGCCACGCCCGATGCTTGCCTTATATGGGGCAGCCCCGCCAAAACTCGAACAAAAAACTGCCCACCTCCTGTGCGTCGCCGCCCAGTTCATGATCATTTAAACGATTTAGATATTTTTCAAAATTTTTAAATCGATTAATGATTTGATATCGTTTGTCTTTTCTGTTTCTGGCTGCCACCAGTCCCCTCGGGACAGCGGCGTCCGGCCCGTCGACCGGACATTGGCGTCAAAGCAAACGAGGCTGCACCACATGTCGGAAACCGGTAAGCGCAATCCCGCCTGCGGGATCGAGACGGCAGGGCTCAAGACATCGGGAAAGGTCCGTTACAACTTCGGCGCTGCATTTCTCACCGAAGAGGCCATCCGCCGCGGCGAAGCGCGGCTGACCGCCCACGGCGCGCTGGTTGCCGAGACCGGCCAGCACACCGGCCGCTCGCCCAAGGACAAGTTCGTCGTGCGCGACGAGAACACCGAGCCGCATGTCTGGTGGGACAACAACAAGCCGATCAGCCGCGCCCAGTTCGACGCGCTGCATGCCGATTTCCTGGCGCATGCGGCCGACAAGGACCTCTACGTGCAGGACCTGATCGGCGGCGCCGACCGCTCGCTCTGCCTGCCGACGCGTGTCGTCACCGAATTCGCCTGGCACTCGATGTTCATCCGCAACCTGCTGATCCGTCCGGAGGAAGCGGAACTTGCGAGTTTCGTGCCTGAGATGACGATCATCGACCTGCCGTCGTTCCGCGCCGATCCGGCCCGTCACGGCACGCGCACCGAAACCGTCATCGCCGTCGACCTCACCCGCATGATCGTGCTGATCGGCGGTACGGCCTATGCCGGCGAGATGAAGAAGTCGGTGTTCACCGCGCTCAACTACCTGCTGCCGGCCAAGGGCGTGATGCCGATGCACTGCTCGGCCAACGAAGGCCCCGACGGCGACGCCGCCGTGTTCTTCGGGCTTTCCGGCACCGGCAAGACGACGCTTTCGGCCGATCCCAAGCGCACGCTGATCGGCGACGACGAGCACGGCTGGGGCCCGGACGGCATCTTCAACTTCGAGGGCGGCTGCTACGCCAAGACCATCCGCCTGTCGGCCGAGGCCGAGCCGGAGATCTTCGCCACCACCCAGCGCTTCGGCACCGTGCTCGAGAACGTCGTGCTCGACGAGAACCGTGTGCCCGACTTCGACGACGGCTCCCGCACCGAGAACACCCGCTGCGCCTACCCGCTCGACTTCATCCCGAACGCCAGCGCCACCGGCCGCGCCAGCCACCCGAAGAACATCATCATGCTGACGGCCGATGCCTTCGGCGTGATGCCGCCCATCGCCAAGCTGACCCCGGCGCAGGCGATGTACCACTTCCTGTCGGGTTACACGGCCAAGGTCGCCGGCACCGAGCGTGGCGTGACCGAGCCGGAAGCGACCTTCTCGACCTGCTTCGGCGCGCCCTTCATGCCGCGCCACCCCAGCGAGTACGGCAACCTTTTGCGTCAGTTGATCGCCGAGCATGGCGTCGACTGCTGGCTGGTCAACACCGGCTGGACCGGCGGCGCCTATGGCACAGGCTCGCGCATGCCGATCAAAGCGACGCGCGCGCTCTTGTCGGCGGCGCTCGACGGCTCGCTGAATTCGGTCGAGTTCCGCACCGATCCGAACTTCGGCTTCGCCGTGCCGGTCTCGTTGCCCGGCGTCGACGGCAAGATCCTCGACCCGCGCTCGACCTGGGCCGACGGCGCCGCCTATGACCGCCAGGCCAAGAAGCTGGTGTCGATGTTCATCGACAACTTCGGCAAGTTCGAAAGCCATGTCGACGCCGCCGTGCTGGGCGCTGCCCCGCAGGTGCGCGAAGCGGCCGAGTAAAACCGGCGACGTCCCGGAGAATTCGAAAGGCCCGGCCACGCGCCGGGCCTTTTCTTTTCTGCGCCGGCGCGGCATGACTTCGCACATGAACGCCGACGACAAGATCATCATCGCCGACGACGTGGTCATCCATCCCGATGACATCGAGGAGAACTTCATCCGTTCCTCGGGGCCGGGCGGGCAGAACGTCAACAAGGTGGCCACCGCCGTGCAGCTGCGCTTCGACGCCGCCAACGTGCCGGGGCTGCCCGAGCGCGTGCGGGCGCGCACCATCAAGCTCGCCGGGCAGAGGGCGACCAAGGACGGCGTCATCGTCATCGAGGCCGGGCGCTACCGGACGCAGGAGCAGAACCGCGCCGACGCACGCGCCCGGCTGGCAGCACTGGTGGCCAAGGCCGCCGAGCCGCCGCCGCCGCCGCGCAAGAAGACCAAACCGACAAAAGGCTCGGTCGAGCGGAGACTGAAAAGCAAGGCCGGGCGTTCGACGGTCAAGAAGCTGCGCGGGCGCGTCGACGGCGACTAGTTCAAAGCTGCTTCCAATTTGGTCTTGCAGATGCCAAGTTTCGGCGATTGCCACAGCAAGGGAGACCACGAATGGGCATGTTCGATTTCGTCAAGAATGTCGGCAAGAAGCTTGGTTTCGGCGGCGAAGACGAGGCGCCGACTGCGGAAACGCTGAAGAAGGAGCTCGATTCGCACAAGCTTGGCACCGACAACGTGCAGGTCGTGGTCAAGGGCGACACGGCCGTTCTGACTGGCGTGGTCAAGGACCAGTCGATCTTCGAAAAGGCCGTCATCGCAGTGGGCAACACGCTCGGCGTCTCCAAGGTGCAGGCGGACGAACTCAAGGTCGTGGCACCCGATTCCGGCCTGAAGCTCGACGGCAAGGTCGACATGACCGAGCTGGTGAAGGCTGCGACCCCGGCCAAGCAGCCGGTATTCTACACGGTCAAGAAGGGCGACAACCTGTCGAAGATCGCCGAGGCCCAGTACGGCAAGGGCAAGGCGTCGAAATACACCGTCATCTTCGAGGCCAACAAGCCGATGCTGACGCATCCCGACAAGATCTATCCCGGTCAGGTGCTGCGCATCCCCGACATCGCGACTGCCTGATCCGGAAACATCCATTCCAACGAACGGCGGCTTTCGGGTCGCCGTTTTTCGTTTCGGGTGGCATGCTTGGCGGCAGAATGGACGAGGCCTCATGACCATGCTCGTGCTCCCGAAAGGCGTTCGCCACATGCCCGGCTTCCTGTCCCGCGAGGTGCAGGAAGGCCTAGTCGAAAGCGTGCGCGAAGTGGCGAAGCAGGCGCCGCTCTATACGCCCGGGATGCCGCGCACGGGCAAGCCGATGAGCGTGCGCATGACCAATTGCGGCAGTCTCGGCTGGGTCACCGACAAGGATCGCGGCTATCGCTATCAGCCCTCGCATCCACTCACCGGCGAACCCTGGCCGCCCATTCCGGAAGCGCTGCTGGCGCTGTGGCGCGAGGTTTCCGGCTACCCTCATCCGCCGGAGGCCTGCCTTGTCAACTTCTACACGGCGGAGGCGAAGATGGGCCTGCACCAGGACCGCGACGAACAGGAGTTCGAAGCGCCCGTCGTCTCGGTATCGCTGGGCGACGCCTGCCTGTTTCGCGTCGGCGGCAGCCGCCGCGACGACCGCACGGTGTCGTTCCGGCTGGAAAGCGGCGACGTGGTGGTACTGGGCGGGGAAGGGCGGCTCGCCTTCCACGGCGTCGACCGCATCTATCCGATGACCTCGGCGCTGTTGAAGCAGGGCGGACGCATCAACCTGACGCTACGGCGGGTGACGAAGCCGGTGGCCTGACCGCCGAACGCAGCCTCAGAGCTTGCGGATCGCCACTTCCTCGACCAGGTGGCCGGCGCCCTTCTTGAGGATCAGGTCGGCGCGCGGGCGGGTGGGCAGGATGTTCTCGCGCAGGTTCTTCAGGTTGATGTTGGCCCATAGCCCCTCGGCGATGGCGCGGGCTGCATCCTCCGACAGCTGCGAATAGCGATGGAAGAAGGACTGCGGGTTGCGGAAGGCGGTCTCGCGCAGGCGCATGAAGCGCTCGATGTACCATTCGTGGATGATGCCTTCCTCGGCATCGATGTAGATCGAGAAGTCGAAGAAATCGGACACGAAGGGCACAAACTTGCCGTCCTTGGGCAGTTCGCGCGGCTGCAGCACGTTGATGCCCTCGAAGATCAGGATGTCCGGCCGGTCGACGGTGACGAACTCGCCGGGCATGACGTCATAGGTCAGGTGCGAATAGACGGGCGCACGCACATTGGGCTGGCCCGACTTGATGGCCGAGAGAAAGCGCAGCAGCGCGCCGACGTCGTAGCTGTCTGGAAAGCCCTTGCGCTCCATCAGATTGTCGCGCCTCAGCACCTCGTTGGGGTAGAGGAAGCCATCGGTGGTGACGAGATCGACCTTCGGGCTCGACGGCCAGCGGGTGAGCAACTCCTTCAGGATGCGCGCGGTGGTCGACTTGCCGACGGCGACCGACCCGGCCATGCCGATGATGAAGGGGGTCTTGGTGCCTTTCCTGTCGGAATTGAAGAAGCGCTGGCGCTGGCGGAACAGTTGCTGGCTGGTCTCGACATGGGCGGACAGCAGCCGCGACAGCGACAGATAGATGCGCCGGACTTCTTCGAGGTCGATCGGCTCGTACATGGAGCTCAGCCGCGCGACCTCGTCCCGGGTCAGGGTCATCGGCGTGTCGGCACCGAAACCCGCCCAATGCTCGGCGGAAAAGAACCAGTAGGGGGAATATTTTTCCGTCGGCGCGAGTTGATCCATCGCATGTTCCCTGCAGGGGGCCTGGGCCCGGGGCAAGCTACTTCGTCCGGGAGGCCTTCTCGGCTAGCCCCGACTGCGCGGTGCGGCGTTCGAGTTCAGCCATCACCTCGGACATCGGGACGCCGGCGACGGCCAGCACGACGAGCCAATGATAAAGGAGATCGGCGCTTTCCGAAACGAGGCCCTTGTCGTCGCCCCTGACGGCGGCGATCACGGTCTCGACCGCCTCTTCGCCGAGCTTTTTCGCCGCCCGTTCCATGCCGCTTTGGAAGAGCTTGGCCGTCCACGAACTGGCATCGCTCGAGCGGGCGCGCTCGGCGACGATCTTTTCCAGATCGGAAAGAGAGAAGCCGGTCATTTCAAATCTCCCGCGTCAGCCGATCGGATCGAGGCGCATCGGCAGGCCCGCCTTTGCCATGTGGGCCTTGGCCTCTGCAATGGAATAGGTGCCGAAGTGGAAGATCGAGGCGGCAAGCACGGCCGTGGCGTGGCCATCGCGGATGCCGGCGACCATGTGGTCGAGAGTGCCGACGCCGCCCGAGGCGATCACCGGGGCCCGCACCGCGTCCGCCACGGCGCGGGTGAGCGCTATGTCGTAGCCGATCTTGGTGCCGTCGCGGTCCATCGAGGTGAGCAGGATCTCGCCGGCACCGAGGTCGACGACCTTGCGGGCGAATTCGACGGCATCGATGCCGGTGCGCTCGCGGCCGCCATGGGTGAAGATCTCCCAGCGGTCGGCCTCGCCCACCTGCGACACCTTCTTGGCGTCGATGGCGACGACGATGCACTGGTTGCCGAACTTGTCGGCGGCCTCGGCGACGAAGGACGGGTTCTTCACCGCCGCCGTATTGATCGACACCTTGTCGGCGCCGGCGAGCAGCAGCCTGCGGATGTCGGCGACCTGGCGCACGCCGCCGCCGACGGTCAGCGGCATGAAGCACTGCTCGGCGGTGCGGGCGACGACGTCGAAGATGGTCTCCCGATTGTCTGACGAGGCAGTGATGTCGAGGAAGCAGAGCTCGTCGGCACCGGCCGCGTCATAGGCCTTGGCGGCCTCGACCGGATCGCCGGCGTCGATCAAATCGACGAAATTTACGCCCTTCACCACTCGACCATCTTTCACGTCGAGGCAGGGGATGACACGGGCTTTTAGCATCGACTTGCCTCTGTTAGCTTCAGTCAGCCGAGGGGGAGCGTTTGGAGTGACAGATAATCATGGCGGCTACATTTTCTATGCGGACGAAAGCGGCGACCATTCGCTTACATCGATAGATGCAACTTATCCAGCGTTCGCGCTGTCGATATGTGCTTTCCCGAAATCGTCTTAGAGGCTGTTTGGAAAATCGGATTTGAGGGATTCCCGCCGGGCGTGAAACGTGATTCAGGGCGCGGATGTGGACCGAATCGAGCCGTTGCCGGAT
>NZ_JBNPXB010000012.1:0-141626 GCF_050433525.1 Aminobacter sp. BE322
CGCCTCAACGAGCCGCGCTATGCGTCGCTGCCGAACATCATGAAGGCGAAGAAGAAGCCGCTCGACAAGAAGTCGCCGGCCGATTTCGGCGTCGACACCGCCCCGCGCCTCAAGGTTTTGAAGACCGAAGAGCCGTCTGGCCGCAAGGCCGGCATCAAGGTCGGTAGCGTTGACGAACTCGTCGGCGCCCTGAAGACCGCTGGCATCATCTGAGTTCGAACCGGAAGATCTAGGAGTTTTACAACATGACCATTCTTCTTCTGGCAGAACATGACGGCACCACCGTTTCCGACCAGACCGCCAAGGCCTTGACTGCTGCAACCCAGATTGGTGGCGATGTCCACGTTCTGGTTGCCGGCTCCGGCGCCACGACTGTGGCCGACCAGGCTGCAAAGCTTTCGGGTGTCTCGAAAGTGCTGCTCGCCGACGACACGTCGCTGGCCAATGCACTGGCCGAGCCGCTGGGCGCCCTGATCGTATCGCTGGCGCCCTCCTATGACGTGATCATCGCGCCTGCCACGACCTCTGCCAAGAACGTGCTGCCGCGCGTTGCAGCCTTGCTCGACGTCGCCCAGATATCGGAAATCACCGAGGTCGTTTCGCTTGATACGTTCAAGCGCCCGATCTATGCTGGCAATGCCATCCAGACCGTTCAGTCGAGCGATGCCAAGAAGGTTATCACCGTGCGCACGGCATCCTTTGCCGCAGCGGGCGAAGGCGGCTCGGCCGCGGTGGAAGCGGTCTCGGCAGCGAGCAATCCTGGCGTCTCGTCCTTCGTTTCGGATGCGCTCGCCTCGTCGGAACGTCCGGAACTGACCTCCGCCAAGGTGATCATCTCGGGTGGCCGTGCTCTCGGCTCTGCGGAAAAGTTCAGCGAGGTCATCCTTCCGGTGGCCGACAAGCTGGGTGCCGCCGTCGGCGCATCCCGCGCAGCCGTCGACGCGGGTTACGCTCCGAACGACTGGCAGGTCGGCCAGACCGGCAAGGTCGTTGCGCCGCAGCTTTATATCGCGGTCGGCATTTCGGGTGCGATCCAGCATCTTGCCGGCATGAAGGACAGCAAGGTTATCGTCGCGATCAACAAGGACGAGGAAGCGCCGATCTTCCAGGTCGCCGATTACGGTCTTGTTGGCGATCTCTTCGACATCCTGCCCGAATTGCAGAGAACTCTGGCTTGACGTGTTCGGTACAACTGATCCCATGACGCCGAAATTGAATTCCGGCGTTATGGGACAGACATATCATCACGGCGTAATCGCTCACCCGTCCTGATCAACGCCAACCACCAGTTTCTTGTCATTTGGTATCGATGATGGGCCGTTGGGCGCCTGCAATAGTTCCGGCTTTGGTTCGCACAATACGGCGCTATCCCAATCTCGGCACGCCGAGTTCGGAAGGCGAGGTGACCGCCTTCATCGCCCGCGCCCAGCTCTTCAACCGTTCCGGAGTGAATTTGTCGTAGTACGCCTGGTTCTTCCGACCAATTCCGTGTTCGCCACTATAGCTGCCGCCGAAGTCATTAACGGCTTTCTCGTAGATCCAGCTGCGGAGATTGCCTTCCAGATCCGGATTCAAGGCCGCCTCGCTCCCATGGGGCGCAACGAGGCTCAGATGCACCCCTCCATCTCCCACGTGACCGAAATCGCACATGATGACACCGGGAAAGCGGATTGGCAGTTCGGTTGTTACCGTATCGCAGAATTTCATGACGTCACCCCGCTGAAATGCGAGATCGCATGAAACGAGCCTCCCGCTCTGTTTCAGGCCTTCGGGAATGGAATGCCGGAGCATCCACAGTTGCTGCGATGGGCCAAAGAGCGCATCGGCGAGAAGGTCCGGCTGCGTGTCCCAAATTTCCGCAAGAGCCGTTTCCAATACCTTGTCGAGCGATTGCTCACCGTCACGCGGTTCCCATGTTCGCGTCAGTTCGACAAGCAGCACGTAGTTCGGCACCTGACCACCCACGAACGGGTTCTTCAGTCTCGGGATGCTTTGCAGGGTCAGCCGGATCGCATTGCCCGACATGGCTTCGAACGTCGACAGATATTCCCCGACGCGCCCCTCGATCTCCCGCAGCAGCGGCAATATTGCCGAGGGAGTTGAAGGAACCAGCAGCGCAGCCGCATTCTGCCTCGGAATACGCTCGGCATTGAGGACGCATTCCGTGATGATGCCGAAGGCTCCAGACGTACCGATAAAGAGCTGTTTCCAGTCCACGCCGGTATTGTTCTTTCGCAGCGAACTCCCGAGCGTGACGATGGAGCCTTCCGGATCGGCCAGCACGACCGTAATGCCAAGAACATTACGGCGGACATCGCCGTAGCGGAGAAAGCGCGCGCCTCCGGCATTCGTCGACAACATGCCCCCAAGCCGGGGATTTGCCCCCAAATCGATCGGAAAGAATAACCCATCCGGTTCGAGTGCCGCATTCAGGTCGGACAGGAGAATTCCGGCGTCTGCGCGTACCGACCTGTTGTCGATATCCAGACGCAGGTTCCTCGACAGCCGATCGAGACTCAAGACGGCCTGCGTGCCACTGGCGTCCGGCGTGGAGCCGGAAACAACGCCAGTATTGCCGGCTTGCGGGACAATCGGAATCTCATTGCGGACGCAATAAGAAACTGCTGCCGACACTTCGGCGGTGCTGGTCGGCCTTAATACAAAGGCCGCAACCCCACGGTCAAATCTTGCGCCTTCCTCATAGGCCGCGGCGTCGGCCCCCACCTGCACACCCTCGTCTGACAGGATTGAGCGCAACGCGGCGATATGTTCGTTGAAAGGTGACAATGCCTTATCCTCGCGCGTCAACGCCATGTCTTGTTAAGAGACCGGTTTCAAAAGAGCTTCGCCGAAGGCGGAAAAGCCCGAGCGAACAACCATGATGCGTGTTGCGATCGTCGTGCGCCCAGCGCGCCGGTTCACAAGAGGGATGCTCATTCATGGTCGAGCGTTTCGTCATTCAAACCGCCTCGATAGCGATGGCAATTCCCTGACCGACACCGATGCACATCGTGGCAAGCGCATATTTGCTGCGCCGTTGGGACAGTTCGAGTGCGGCAGTGCCTGCAAGGCGTGCTCCAGACATTCCGAGCGGATGTCCGAGTGCGATCGCGCCGCCATTGGGATTCACGCGCGGATCGTCGTCGGCAATGCCGAGTTCACGCAGGGTCGCCAAACCTTGGGATGCGAATGCTTCGTTGAGCTCGATAACATCAAACTGTTCCTGCCGCATGCCAAGACGAGCCAGGAGCTTCTTGCAGGCGGGTGCTGGCCCGATGCCCATAATCCGTGGTGGCACACCTGCCGTCGCACCGCCGAGAATACGAGCGATGGGGGTTAAGCCATATTTTTCTACAGCGCATTGGGATGCAAGGAGAATAGCGGCGGCTCCATCGTTGACGCCTGACGCATTCCCCGCCGTCACAGTGCCGTCCGGCCGGACGATGGGTTTGAGTTTGGCCAGAACATCTGTCGTCGTGGCACGTGGGTGCTCGTCCGTATCGACGACAAGAGCAGGCCCCTTCTTCTGGGGAATGCTCACTGGCGTGATTTCCCGAGCGAAGCGGCCGCGCGCCTGAGCATCGGCTGCCTTATTTTGTGAGCGCATAGCGAACGCGTCCTGATCGTCGCGACTGACCTTGAAGTCGTCGGCGACATTCTCTGCCGTTTGCGGCATGGAATCGACACCATACTGCTTTTGCATGAGCTCGTTCACGAACCGCCATCCGATGGTCGTGTCATGTATTTCCATCGATCTGGAAAATGATGTCTCTGCCTTCGGCAGAACGAAAGGTGCCCTGCTCATGCTTTCGACACCACCCGTTATCACGAGGTCGGCCTCTCCGGAGATTATGGCGCGTGCGCCCGTGATGGTCGCGTCCATGCCCGAACCACATAGGCGGTTGATCGTCGTACCGGGGACGTTCACGGGAAGCCCAGCCAGTAAGGCCGACATCCGCGCAACATTGCGATTATCCTCGCCGGCCTGGTTGGCGCACCCGAATATGATCTCGTCAATGGCCTCGTAGTCGAGACCGGGATGTTGCGCCATCAGCGCCTTAAGCGGAACCGCTCCCAGATCATCGGCTCGAACCGAAGACAGGGAACCGCCGAAGCGACCAATCGGTGTGCGAATATAGGCGCAGATATAGGCCTGGGGCATCTGGATCTCCGAAAGATAACTGGGTTTCAATCGAGCAAGCCGGGATTTCCGCGCCGGCCGCCGCCGGCGACGATCGCGAGATCGCGGCTCAAGGTTTCACGCGGCTGCTGCTTGGCCCAGAAAAGCGGACCACCGAGATGTTTCGGAAAGCCGTAACCGTTGGTCAGGACCAGATCGATGTCCGAGGCCCTGCTGGCGATACCGTCCTCGAGGACCAGAAGCGCCTCGTTGACAATTGCGCAAAGTGCTCGCGTCTGAATGGCTGCAGGATCGAGTGAGTGGGCGGCGACGCCGGCCAGCGCCCGCGCTTCTGCAAGAAAATCCTCGACCGTGGGGTCCGGCAGCCGTTTGCCGTTTTCGTAACGATACCAGCCGCTTCCGGTTTTTCGACCAAGCCGATTGGCCGCGACAAGCCACTCGAGGACCGGGACATCCCGGCTCTTGTCACCGGTGGCGTCCTGCTTGCGTTTGCGGTTTGCCCACGCGATATCGAGGCCGGAAAGGTCCGAAACGCTAAACGGCCCCATGGCAAAGCCGAGAGCTTCGATTGCGTCATCCACATTGTCCGGGCTCGCGCCCTCGATCAGCATGGTTTCGCATTGTGCGCGATAGGCGTTATAGATGCGGTTGCCGATAAATCCTTCGCCAACTCCCGAGACCACCGCGACTTTTCGAAGGCGCTTTGCCAGTGCAGTACTCGTTCGCAGGACCTGCGGCGATGTCATGGTTCCGCGAACAATCTCGAGGAGTTTCATGATATGTGCGGGCGCAAAGAAATGAAGACCAACCACGGCTTCCGGCCGGGTTGTCGCCGTCGCAATTTCGTTGAGATCGAGATAGGAAGTGTTGCTTGCAAGGATTGCGCCAGATTTCGCGACCTGATCAAATTTCGCCATGAGATCTTTCTTGACAGCGAGATCCTCGAAGACGGCCTCCAGAAGCACGTCACAATCAGCGAGATCCTCGACGCTTGGGACCAGAAGAAGCTCCGCGGGATCAGCGGCTTTTTGCAGAAAGGCCTTTATGCGATCTTCGGCGCTTGCAAGAGCTTCGGTCTTCAGGTCGGTGAGCTTGACGGCATAGCCGGCGCCAAGGAAAGCCGCCGAGATCCCGCAACCCATGGTGCCCGCGCCGACTATGCCGATTGTCGTCACCGGCAGGGGATCGACATTGTCCAGACCATCGATCCGCGAAGCCTGACGTTGCGCAAAGAATAAATGCCGAAGGGCAGCGGATTCCTCGGAGTCGCGCAGGCGCAGGAAGGCATTTCTGGCGCTAGCGGCAGCCTCGTCGAACGACGAGGTCACGGCCTTGGTGACCGCCTCCACCTGATCATGAACAAAGGGTCTGCCGCGACCACGTTTCAAAACCCGCTCGACGGCAACCCCGAAGGTTTCCTCGTCGAAGGAGGCGATTTCCCGATCGCGAACCTTTTTCTTTTCGGCCCCAAAAGCATATGCGAACGCAATCGCATCTTCGGGCAGCCTTGTCACAATGGCATCGATGAGACCAAGCGACCGGGCTTCCGCGGATTTGACTTGCCGGCAGGAGGCAATCATTTCCAAGGCGGTTACTGCGTCCGTCAATCGTGGCAGGCGGGCCGTACCGCCTGCTCCTGGAACAATGCCAAACGTGCCTTCCGGCAGTCCGACTGCTGCCTTTTCCGTGGCGATGCGGGCGTCGCAGGCGAGGGCTATTTCGTATCCCCCGCCAAGGGCTGCGCCATCGATAGCGGCAATGACGGGTTTACCGCATTGTTCGATTGCATCGATGACGTCGGGCAATGTCGGGCTGGTCAGAGGCCTTCCGAACTCCCTTAGATCGGCGCCTGCGATAAATGTTCCGTGCCCTCCCATCAAGACGATGGACTGGATGCGGCTATCCGATGAAAGTTTGCTTATTCCATCGATGATTGCAGAACGGAGATCTCGCGATAGCGCGTTGACCGGAGGATTATCGAGGGTCAACAAACCCACACCGTCTACCACATCAATGGTCACAAGATGGGTTTTGGGGCCGAGAGGATCGTTCGAGATCGTTTCAGTGGACATAGCAGATACTCGTCAGGGTTCATGCCAGGGAGAATCGCCTCATACGCAACCGAGTGGATACGCAAGGCAAGACAGCGTGGTGCGAGCCTCCTTAAGAGGCCGCTTTGATCATGTTCTTCGCGATCACGATCTGCTGGATTTGCGTTGTTCCTTCGTAGATCCGGAACAGCCGGGCATCCCGGTAAAACCGCTCGATGCCGTATTCGGCCATGTAGCCCGCGCCCCCGTGGATCTGAACCGCGCGATCCGCCACCCTGCCGACCATCTCGCTTGCAAACATCTTGCAACATGCCGCATCGGTCGTGACATCCTGACCACCATCGCGGCGACGCGCCGTTTCCATCACCATGCAGCGGGCTGCATATGCTTCCGTGCGACTGTCTGCGAGCATTGCCTGTATAAGCTGGAACTCGGCGATGGGCTGACCGAACTGTTTCCGATCGATCGCATATCGCAAACTATCTTCGATCAGGCGCTCTGCCATGGCGACACAGATGGCGGAAATGTGCAGTCTGCCGCGATCAAGCGTCTTCATCGCGGTGCGGAAACCTTCGTTCTCAACACCGCCCAAGAGGGCATCGAAGGGGACAAGGCAGTTTTCCAGGATCACATCCGATGTGTGCGATCCCTTTTGACCCATCTTCTTGTCGATGGGACCGAGAGAGAGGCCCGGTGTTCCTGCATCGACGAGGAAAGCGGAAACGCCACGTCCACCCGGCTTTGACATATCGGTCCTTGCGAACACGGTAAAGACGCCGGCGTGGGGTGCATTGGTGATAAATCGCTTTGTTCCGTTTATCACATAGCCATTTTCTGTTCGTCTTGCTGTGGTGCGAAGAGAAGCAGCATCCGATCCCGCCTCGGGCTCCGTCAATGCGAATGAGCTGATAAGCTCGCCGGTTGCCAAGCGCGGCAGATATTTCTGCTTCTGCTCAAAGGTGCCGTCGAGAATGATGCCGAGCGAACCGATGCCGTTGTTCGTGCCGATCATGGAGCGAAAGGCCGGCGACGTTTTGCCGAGCTCCAGCGCTATACGCACCTCCTCTTCCATATTCAGTCCGAGGCCGCCGTATTCCTCCGGGATCGTGAGCCCGAACAGGCCGAGTTCCGCGATTTCGGAGCGGATGCTGTGTGGGATGGCGTCCTCTTCGGCGACTTGCGCCTCCAGCGGGCGAAGACGCTCGCGTACGAACCGGGCGACGGTGTTGACGAGTTCGTTCAAAGTATCAGCATCGAGTGCCATGTTCATCCTCTCCAGCAGGTCGCAACGCATCGGAGAAGGATATATACTGTTCAGTCGGTAAGTAAATACATTTCTGTTCCAAGGCGCTCGCTGCTGGGTGGCTGGTCATGCGCAGCGATTGTCACTGCGCATGACCGGCGTCGCTTGGTTATCTCCGGGTCCGGTGTGTCTTCCTTGGGAGCGATGCCCATTCACTGGTTGACAATCAGTCCGATATATATACTGTTCCGTCGGAATGTAAGTTTTGCGGATTGCGTCAGGGTCGCGATTGCGAGGAGCGAAGGCTTACAGGCATCCCACAGACAAACTCCAAAAAGAGGGCCGCGTTTAGCGATGAGCATTGCATTGAAGGGCATCAAAGTACTCGACCTGTCGCGTGTCCTAGCCGGTCCGTGGGCCACCATGACACTGGGTGACTTGGGGGCTGATGTGCTGAAGGTTGAACAGCCTGGCTCTGGCGATGATACCCGGACGTGGATGCCGCCGTCGGTCGAAGGCATCTCGACGTACTATCTCGGTGCAAATCGCAACAAGAAGAGCGTTGCCATCGATATCGCCAAGCGGGAAGGGCGCGAATTGATTATCGAGTTAGCTAAAAGATGCGACATTTTGGTCGAGAACTTCCGGCCCGCTTCATTAAAGAAATTCAAGCTCACTTACGAGGATTTGAAAGAGATCAATCCCAGGCTGATCTTTTGTTCGATTTCCGGCTATGGGCGCGGCCATGAACTCGAGGATCGTCCCGGTTACGACTTCATCATTCAGGCCGAATCTGGGTTCATGTCGATCACAGGCGCCGCGGAAGGCGAGCCTATGCGCCTGGGGGTGGCGTTTGTCGACCTCATATCCGGAATGAATGCGGTTCAAGCGATCCTCGCGGCCTTGTTCATGAGGGAGCGCACTGGCGTTGGGCAATGGATCGATATCAGCTTGACGGACAGTGCGATGTTCATGCTCGCAAATGTGGCGTCGGGCCACCTCAACACGCAGAGAGAAGCGCAGCGCTACGGAAACGCACATCCGAGCATCGTACCATACCAGCTTTTTGATTGTGCCGATGGTCGCATTGCATTAGCCGTCGGCAACGACGAGCAGTTCCGACGCTTTTGTAAGGTTATCGGCAACGACGCGCTCGCCGCCGATGCCCGGTTCGCGACCAACAGGGGCCGAACCGAGCTGCGAGATCAGCTGCTTCCCATCATCGCCGACTGTCTCCACCACCGGACGCTCCAGGAGCTCATCACCGAACTGCGTTTAGCCGGAGTTCCGGCGGGCGAGCTTCGTACCGTAAGCCAAGCCTTTAGCAGCGCGGTTTCGGCCCTTCGCGAGACCGTGGTTTCCGTGCCATCTGAGAAACTCGGAACCTTCCGCTCGGTGAGAAACCCTCTGCGCATGTCTGAAAGCCCCTTTTCTGCTCCGACCGTGCCGCCGGATGTCGGTGAAAACACGCGTGATGTCCTAATGGCCGAACTGGATCTGTCCAGCGAACGGATTGATCAGTTGCAGTCCATCGGTGCGATCGCCTGCTGGCCGATCTCTGGAGGAAAGTAGTGCCAATGCCCGGACAAACTTCGCACAGCCGAAGTCAGCCGCCAATCATAGTGATGGCAGGTTGCGGATCGGTCCTTGCCGCCGCCCGCGCCGCTGATGAGCGTCGCAAAGGCGGCTTGCAGTCGGCCCACGCGTTGCATCGTTTGCAAAATATTTTTTCCCCCGGCATCCGCGTGCAGGATAGCTCGTTGGCCGGTCTTTCAGTTTTACAAATCGTCCGAAGGTGAACGAAGTATGCCCTCAGATACGCATGCAAACGAAATGAACGGTGCGGAAAGCCTCGTGCAAACACTGCTGAATTCCGGTGTCGACACGTGTTTCGCTAATCCGGGGACGAGCGAAATGCATTTCGTCGGTGCGCTTGACCGCATTCCCGGCATGCGCTGCGTTCTCGGTCTCCAGGAAAACGTCGTTACAGGCATGGCCGACGGCTACTATCGCATCGCGCGCAAGCCCGCCTGCACACTCCTGCACTGCGGTCCAGGGTTGGCAAACGGAATGGGAAACCTGCACAATGCCCGTCGCGCGCACGCTGGCATCGTCAACATTGTCGGCGACCAGGCGACATATCACCGACCCTATGATGCACCACTCACCGCGGACACCGAGGGCATGGCGCGTACAGTGTCGCATTGGGTGCGAACGAGTACTGATGCTGCTGAGGTCGGCCGGGACGCCGCGCTGGCGGTGCAGAATGCCCGAGCTCTCAGCGGGCAGATTTCCACCCTCATCCTCCCCGCTGACGCATCGTGGAACCGCGGCGGTGTTGTTGCCAATCCATTGCCGGTTCCCGCTTCTCCCGCGATCGATCCGCACGCGGTGGAAAATGTCGCTCGGGTTCTGCGCTCCAATCGCAATGTGCTCATCCTGCTGGCCGATCAGGCAACTCTGGCAACGTCGCAACGCCTCGCATGGCGGATCGCCGACGCCACCGGCGCGCATCTTCTGGCATCCTATAGCAACGGTCACATGCAGCGGGGCCGCGGCCGGCTTGCATTGGAGCGCGTGCCTTATGGTACGGACGCCGCTATAAAGACCCTCAGTCAGTATGACCATATTGTCTTGGTCAACGCAAAAGCGCCCGTCGGCTTCTTTGCATATCCGGAACAGCCGTCGATACAGTATTCGTCAAGCGCGCAGATCCATGTCCTTTCCCGTTCCGACCAGGATTCCGATGTCGCGCTGACCATGCTTGTCGAGGAACTTGGTGCTAGAGAAATTGCGATCCCGGATGCCGGATGCAGGCCAAATCCGGCGCGCGGCGCGACCACGCAGGAAAATCTGGCCGTGACGCTCGCCGCGTTGATGCCCGAGAATTCCATCATCTCAAACGAGAGCATTTCATATGGTAGAGACTTCTACAAACTGACGCATAACGCGCCTGCCCACGATTGGCTCAATCTGAGTGGCGGCGCAATCGGGGACGGCCTGCCTGTGGCGACCGGGGCGGCCGTGGCGGGTGGAGATCGCCGAGTCATCAGTCTGCAGGCCGATGGCTCTGCCATGTACTCGCTTCAATCCCTCTGGACACAGGCGAGAGAGAGACTTCCTTGCACAACGATTTTGCTCAACAACCGAAAATACAATATTCTGATCGGTGAGTACAAGAATGTCGGTGCTGTTCCGGGGCCGACGGCGATGGGGATGCTTGATCTCTCCAACCCCGATCTTGACTGGGTCCAACTGGCAAACGGCATGGGTGTTGAGGCGGCGCGTGCTACCACAATGGAAGAATGCGCAGACTTGATGCAGCAGAGTTTCAAACAAAAGGCGCCATTCCTCATCGACCTTATCATCTGAAAACCGGGCTAACCCTTTGCTCGCCCGCGGGCGAAGAGCTTCTAATTTAACATCGGAGATCGCAATGCTGGACAAGAAGCTATTTTACATTGATGGCCAGTGGGTTGCGCCACTCGAACCGCGAGAACTGCCGGTGGTCGATCCTTCCACAGAGGAGCCGGTCGCCTCAATCAGCATTGGCAGCGCCGGCGATGCTGATCGCGCCGTCGCTGCGGCAAAAAGTGCGTTCGAAAGCTGGTCGAAGACGAGTCCGGCAGAGCGTTTGAGTTTGGTCGAGCGACTGCTGGATATATACACAAGACGGGCCGAGGAGATGGCGCAGGCGATCAGCATCGAGATGGGTGCGCCAATCGACATGGCCCTCCAGAAACAGGTTGGCGCCGGCACCTGGCACATCTCGAACTTCATTACCGCGTTTAGGGACTTTCAGTTCATTCGGCCGTTGGGATCGCATGCGCCGAACGACCGTATACTAATGGACCCCATCGGCGTTGTCGGACTGATCACGCCTTGGAACTGGCCAATGAACCAGGTGACGCTGAAAGTCATCCCAGCGCTTTTGGCTGGTTGCACTATGGTTCATAAGCCATCGGAAATAGCGCCGCTTTCGTCGATGCTCTTCGCCGACTATATCGACCAGGCAGGTTTCCCAAAGGGTGTGTTCAATCTCGTGAACGGAGATGGCTTGGGCGTCGGCACGCGCCTCTCGTCGCACCCCGATGTGGAGATGATTAGCTTTACGGGTTCGACCCGGGCAGGCATCGCCATCTCGAAAACTGCGTCTGAAACCCTCAAGCGCGTGGTGTTGGAGCTCGGTGGCAAGGGAGCGAATCTGGTATTTGCCGATGCGGATCCGGAGGCGGTCAAGCGCGGTGTCCTTCATTGTTTCAACAATACCGGACAAAGCTGCAACGCCCCCACGCGGATGCTGGTCGAACGATCGATTTATGACCACGCTGTCGCCGAGGCCGAGGCCGTTGCCAACACGGTCGTGGTCGATTCCGGTCACAAGCCGGGCACACATATCGGGCCGCTCGCCTCCGAGGCCCAGTTCCAGAAGGTTCAGGAGATGATTCAAAAGGGAATTGACGAGGGTGCCCGCCTTGTCGCCGGAGGGCTTGGCCGTCCGGATGGACAGGATCGAGGATATTTCGTACGCCCGACCATCTTTGCCGATGCGGACAATCAGATGGCCATTGCTCGCGAAGAGATTTTTGGCCCGGTCCTCACCATCATCCCCTTCGATACCGAAGAGGAGGCCATCGAGATCGCCAACGACACGCCTTACGGTCTGTCGAACTATGTTCAATCCAGTGACGGAGAAAAGCGCAACCGCGTCGCATCGCGCCTGCGGGCTGGAATGATCGAGATGAATGGTAATCCGCGCGGCGCCGGTTCTCCCTTCGGGGGTGTGAAGGCGTCCGGTCGCGCCCGCGAGGGCGGTGTCTGGGGAATCGAAGAGTTTCTGGAAGCTAAAGCCGTTTCGGGCTGGGCGGCGCCGTAAACCACACGACGGGTGATTGGCGAGGGCTCACTTTGCCAGTAACGAGATCACGCCGCGTTCGATAATTGAACGCGGCGTTCGTTTTGCATCGTCTACGAAGACGAAATACTACTCGATCTTGTCTTCCAGTCCCGCAGGGGCGAGCTTCACAAGCATCCGGTCTAATGCTAACATCGGCCGTTCCGCCTTTTCAGCGACGTCTTTTCTTGCTAGGGCCCCTCGTATAGCTGTCCCACCCAGGTATCCAAACAAACGTGGAGGGAATCGGCGGGCTTTCCCATTAACCAACCCATTCTCGGTCCACCGCTCTTTGCGATCCAATGCCAGCCCGGCAAGAATTCGTCCACCAATGCGGCTTGGGTTCACCCCGTTGCCACTCCATCCAAACCCGTAAAGGATGTTGGGAGAGGATTGCAAACGTCCAAGCAACGGCAGGCCATTGTAGCTGCGATCGATCGGGCCGGACCAGCTTTTGTCGATCACTACATCGCGCAGCATTGGATAGATCCGGTTGAAGTCAGAAATCGTGTTGGCTATGTCGCGGTCGAACCGGAGTTTTTGCGACAGCGAGTTTCCCGAATAAAGGACGCTACCGCCACCCTGTCCGAAAATAATGCGCCCGTCCCGGGTCGTCCTGTAATAATTTACCAGGCTCTGGGAGTCGGCGATACTTTCGCCGCCTGTCCAGCCAATCTTTTCCAGCAAACCTGGGATCTTCTCTGTAGCGATGACGCTGCTGGCTATGTTGAACAGGTACGGCGATAATTCGCTGACTTCAGTCGTCCATGCATTCGTTGCTAGGATGACCTTGTCACATACGATCCTCGCTTTTCTCGTCTGAAGAACAGAGGGGGATGTCCTCGCGAAATGCAAGACCGGGCTGTCCTCATAGATTGCAACCCCCAGCTGGCGCGCAACACGCGCCAGGCCGGCGACCAGTTTTCCAGGGTGAACCGTGCCCGAACGGCGTTCGAGGACGCCCGCGACATGGATGCTGGAGCCCGTTCGCCGCGCAACGTCTTCCTGTTCCAACACGTGGAATATTCTGTCCCGCCCGAGTTTCCGGCAGAGGTCAACGATGCCGTTCCACGAACCAGCATGTTTTGCCAGCGTCGCCGCCCAGATCCAGCCTGCCTCGGTGAAGTCGGCATCGATATCGTTGTCACGCAGGAACTCGCCGATCGCCGAAACGGATTCCGTTGTCTGATCCGCCAACCAAAGCGCATCATCAGTTCCACACATGGTTCTGAGACTGGCGAGTTTCGGCCACCAAGTCATAAGAAATCCGCCATTCAATCCGGACGCGCCGTGGCCGACCTGGTCTTTTTCGAACACGGCCACGCGTGCGTTTGGCTCAAGTTGCTTGATAAAAATGCTCGTCCAAAGACCAACAAAACCACCACCGATCACCGCAATGTCAAATTTTAAATCACCCGCAGCGATCGGATAGTTTTCAACATTTTCTCTTACATCATGCAGCCATTGTGAGTGCGCCATCGTATCCATCACTGATATATTGCCGTGGTGCCGGCTTCTGAAGATCCGCCACGAACATTTGCTTGAACTAACTTGTGCAGAAAAGCGGCCTCATCCGATTGCGATTGCCGTCGTAGGGCAGGCATAACAGCACGAAAGCATGTCGAGACATCGTCTTGTGACCGAGAGCATATCCGGCGAAATCTCAGTCGCTTTCAATGTTCTATGCCTTTGCTCCAGGCGTTTCCGAAGCAAAACCGCGACGCACTTTTGCTGGAAATTATCTGGAACGCGCCGTGCGATATCAGAACACGAACGATATTAATTGATGACAAAAATTACTGTTAGTGATAATTTTTTGCATGCATCATGAGATTTTTTCAGTAACCCATGACCGATCACAACAAACGTCTTCCATCAATGAGTTCGCTTTCAGCCCTGGAAGCAGTGGCTCGGCACAAAAGCATAACCCGTGCGGCGCAAGAACTTGGCAGAACGCCAAGTGCGCTGAGCCACCAGCTACGTTTTCTTGAAGAGGAGTTGGGATCGCCATTAACGGTGCGGGACGGAAAACGGATTGAGTTGACCCTCTTTGGTGCACGTTATGCAAATGAAGTGCGCAAGGCGTTCTCGGTGTTGTCCGGAGCGGCCGGCATCGCGGGTGACATAGGTCACCAAGGTCGGTTGACAATCAGCTCGACAACCGGATTCGGTACGTACTGGCTTTGCAAGAACCTCTACAGTTTCAGAGCTACATTCCCGCATGTGATGCTGACTTTAAGGGTACCGCCGACATTGACTGACGTCAGCGATCCCGACGTCGATGTGTTCATTGTGCACGGCAGAGCCGGAACGTGGCCTAACCATTGGTCCGAGCTTCTTTCAGAAACCCATTACGTGCCAATCTGCAGCCCTTCGTTTCTAAACGAAAGGGGAGGAAAAATTACGGTCGACGATTTGGGCAGTATTCCGCTGATCCATCTGAATGGCACTCAAGACTGGGCGCTTTGGTGTTCTTCCAGGGGGGTAGAAATGCCTCTGCCTGAGACAGGGATTTTTTTCGAAAATATCGCATTTTCTTTAACTGCGGCGACAAGCGGCCTCGGGGTTGCGCTCGGCGTCGATATCTTCTCGCGTCCAGCTCTCACGGAAGGCAAACTCGTCCAGGTCTTGCAGCATGAGGTCAAGGCGTCGGATTCATACTTCATCGTAACGAAATACGAGAAACGCGATCAGGCCATAGTCAAATTGTTCATCGACTGGCTGAAAAACACGTTCAATGCTTCGTATCATCAGGACTAGCCTTCATGCTGTTTGCTTATGCTAGGGTGAGTTGCCGCTTGGCCGCCCAAGCGAATTCTTCCAAATAGGACTTGAGATTTCGGTGCGGAGGCGTGTTCGGCTTCCTTGGCGCTGAATACATGCGCGACGTGTCTAGGCAATATGGCGACGACCAGATCCCGGCTTTGGGGTTCGAGACATTTGTTGTGGCGACATCGATCCTCGCGCGGATGATATGACGATCGCGGCGGTCCCTTCGCAGATTAAAATCAAATGCGGTGTCGTCATCGGCTGACCGAGCGAAGTGCGCGAACACAGGGCACGCTTCGATGGTGACCGAGAATCGCCTCACATTTAGTTACCGACGGAACGGTATATAGTGTTGCCAACCGCTTTACGGCGAGCTAAAGATTGAAAATCGAATAACCCTCATCGTCGACTCTGGGAGCAGCGAGCGCCGCAATTCGATCGCGAAGGTGAATTTTTCTCAGCTATAAGCGGCAAATTTTGCAATTTACATTGCAATTTTTCATCGTTACCGTCCCGCAAATGGGAGCGTCAGACAGTGCAGCATTAGGGAGTGTGGAATGCCGCAGAATTCACCAACCAGCATGGCCTCGCGTTTGGACGCGGTTGGAATCAGCAAATGCTACGGCACGTTTCGAGCACTCACGGATATAAACGTGACAATTTCTCCCGGTGAGTTTCTGACCCTCCTGGGGCCGTCCGGCTCGGGGAAAACGACCTTTCTCATGTCTCTGGCGGGCTTTGCTGCACCGACAAGTGGAGAAATACTTGAGAATGGGGAGGAGATTACGCATCGATCCCCCGATCAGCGTAATTTCGGAATGGTTTTCCAGGGGTATGCCCTTTTCCCGCACATGTCGGTTCTGGAGAACGTCATCTTCCCACTTAAGCTTCGCAAGATATCGAAAGATGAGCGAACACGGCGGGCCAAAGATATGCTCGACCGTGTCGGCCTCGCGGCTCATATCGCGAAACGACCTTCCGAGCTGTCGGGTGGGCAGCAACAGCGCGTCGCGCTCGCCCGGTCTCTCGTGTACCGGCCGCCAGTCCTGTTGCTGGACGAGCCGTTTTCGGCACTCGACAAGGCGCTGAAATCCGACTTGCAGTCCGAGCTCCGCTCTATTCATCGAGATCTTGGGACGACATGTGTTTTCGTCACCCATGATCAGAGCGAGGCCTTGGCGCTATCTGACAGAATAGCGATCTTCAATGAGGGATCGATCAGTCAAATCGGCGCGCCCAGAGAAATCTATCGCCATCCAAACAACCGCTTCGTTGCGAACTTTCTTGGACGCATCAATCTCATGCGGCTATCCGATGTGTCATTGCAGCAGGGTATGGCCACAGGCCTGCACGGTGGCGTCACGCTTCGCTGTCACACCGATAGGGCTGATGGCCGCCTGCGCGAGGCGACGCTCGCTGTTCGCCCGGAATATGTGCGGCTGGAGCAAGCATTCGACAGAGGGAACAGCCTGCCCGTAACGGTCACGGAGGTTGTGTATAACGGCTCTTGTCTGTCCATATCCGTATTAACTTCGGAGGGCACGAAGCTGCTAGTCGATGTACCCGACCAGGACAACGTGCCAAAACCGGGGGACCATGGTCACGTTAGCTGGGCCGCAGCGGACGGCGCACTTCTGCCCGACGGGCAAGAATAATACTGTTTGGAGCATCAGTATAACTGACTAAAGGAGGAAACAATGTCAGATCATTTTAAAATGGATGGACTGGAAATTCTCGCAATGCGCGCCGCCAAGGGGGAAATTCGCCGCCGCGATTTCGTCAAGGGCGCAGCACTGCTGATGGCTACGCCGCTGGCATTGCGCGCGACAACCGCGTTTGCGGCGGATAACCTCGTCGTGGCGAATTGGGGTGGCGACGCCCTGACGGCTTACAAGGATGCATTTGCCGACGTCTTTAACAAGACAGCCGGAATGGGGCTGACCATCGATGGCAGTGGGCCGACCGAAGGCGCGATCAAAGCTCAGATTGCGTCTGGAAAAGTGATATGGGACGTTATCGATACAGATCCCAACATCGGTATCGATTTCGGGAGAAAGGGAAACCTTGAGGCGATCGATTACAGTGTCGTGGACCGCTCGAAAGTTCATTCCCACACCGCTCACGAATTCGCCGTGGGCAATTTCTTCTACAGCTTCGTGTTGGCCTACGATTCCGAAAAATACGCGGAGCGGCCACCGGTGACACCAGCAGATTTCTGGAACGTCTCCGAGTTTCCAGGCAAGCGCACGATGTACAAATGGATGAATGGCATGGTCGAGGCAGCCTTGCTCGCCGATGGTGTTCCAAAGGACAAGCTCTACCCGCTGGATATAGATCGGGCGCTGAGCAAGATCGAGGAACTCAAGCCACATATTATCAGCTTCTGGGGGTCCGGTGCAGATAGCCAGCAGGCGCTTCTCGAAGGAGAGGCCTCGATGGGATATGTGTGGAGCACTCGCGCCGGGCTCATGGAGCGCGACACCGACGGCAAGATCAAGTCGTCATTCGATTCAGGTTTCCTGGCCTATGATGCCTGGATGGTTCTTAAGCAGAACCCGGCTGGCAAACAGGCAGCGATGCAGTTTATTGCGGCGGCGCAGGATCCGGAAGCGCAAGCAATCCTTTTCAAGCTCCTGGGCAATGGCCCGATCAATCCGGAGGCCGAGAAATTTATTCCTGCTGACCAGCAGAAGTTCAACCCTGGCTCTGCCGAGAATGTGGCAAAGCAAGTTCTACTTGATGCGGAATGGTACACTGACAACTACTCCGCCAGCCTGGAGAAATTCCTGGCAATGGTATCCGGCTGATTGAGGTAACGATCTATGTTGCCAAACTGGCGATTTTCGCTGTTGCTACTGCCGCTGCCACTTCTGGTGGCGGCAGTCTATATTGTTCCGTCTTTGCTTGTCGTTCGTTGGAGTTTCACCGAACCACAACTCGGCATAGATCAATATATTCGAATAGCGACCGATCCCGTCGTACAGACCGTATTGCTCCGGACACTGCGCATCTGTCTGTTTGCCGTCACCATTGCGGTCGTGCTCGCCTACATGCTCGCCTATCAAATGGTCTTTGGCAGCCCGATGATGCAAGCCATCACGACATATTTCATCATGGTGCCATTCTGGATCTCCGTCCTGGTACGCACCTTTGGCTGGCTTGTCCTGTTGCGCAACAACGGCTTGATCAACGAAACGCTGATGGGCGCCGGGATCATATCTGAACCACTTCCGCTTGTGAGGAATGAACTCGGTAGTTTGATTGGCATCATTCACTACCTGATCCCCTTCGCCGTGTTCCCGATCGCCTCTTCGCTTCGTCAAATCGACAAGTCGACGCTACGCGCAGCGTGCGCTCTGGGCGCATCGAGGTCGCGAATTTTCTGGCAGATAACGGTGCCGCTCTCCGCCAGCGGCATAATCGGCTCGGTAGTGATCACGGCTATTTTTACGCTTGGCTTCTTCATCACGCCAGCGATCCTGAGCGGTGGACGCAGTGTCATGGTTTCGGAGTACATCTATCTACAGTTGTTCCAGACGGTAAACTGGGGTTTGGCTTCGGCACTTAGCGTGGTGATCATTGTTGCGGTGGCAACGATCGCAATCGTGATGCGCCGTTTCCTGAAGCTTGGAACAGTCGGAGGCTGAATATGCGAATTTCAAAGGCCACCGATCAGCCGGGCTGGCTGAGCAAAGCGATCGCCATCCTCACGATGCTATTCCTGTCGCTGCCGCTGATCGCCATTGTTCCGGTGTCATTCACATCCAAACGATATTTGTCGATGCCGGATGGCATATGGTCTGTCCGTCATTATGCATCGCTGTTTACGAATCCAGTGTGGCTTGATTCCATCAAAACAAGCTTGATGATCGGGGTAATCGTTGCGATTATCTCAACGACGCTCGCGGTCCTGTTTGGTCTGGGGCTGTGGTACGTCCGGTCGAAACTAACCATCATCTTGTCGGCAATCGTGTTTGTCCCAATGCTGATGCCGCCCGTCGTTTCGGCAATCATCCTGTACTTCTTTGGAATCAAAGTCTCTGGACTTCTACCATTTATCGGCTTCGACAGCGTGGGTGGTGTGATTATCGCGCATGTCCTGCTGGCTACGCCATTTTCGCTCGTCAGCTTTTTGGTCGCTCTCTCTCGTGTCGACCGTAAACTCGACATGGCCGCACGGGCGCTGGGCGCGACGCTTTCACAGTCCATCATGTACATTATCCTTCCAAACACCAAGTTCGGAATCATCACGGCTGCCCTGATGGCATTCATCCTGTCATGGGAGGAAATCACGGTGACGCTTTTCATAACGAGCGCCAGTGTCGTGACGCTGCCTCGTGAAATGTGGAACGGAATGCGCGATAACGTTGACCCGGCAATCGCTGCCATTTCCTCCATACTGATCGTCTTCACCATCGGGGCAATTCTCGGTCGCGATCTTTTCGTCGCAGCAAGGACCTTTCGGTCGGGGAAACGACTCGCAAACACAAGGTAGAACAGCGCACAAGATGACAAAGCTTCTTTCATTCAATATAAAAACGCTGCAAGGTGGCGTCGAAGGACGACCAAGCCCGGATAGGTTGATCGAGGGCGACCCGGTAACGACGACCTGGCTAATGGAAGACCAGGCTGCACAGGCTGGTATCTGGGCGGCAACCGAAGGTGCTCAGAGAATGGAGCGCGGCGACACAACCTGGGAGTTGTTCACAATTCTGGACGGCGAGGTCGAGATTGCCGAAGACGGCGGAGCGCCGCAGCGCTTTGGACCTGGTGACACGGTAATTGTAAAACCGGGATTTCAAGGAATATGGCGGACCCTGCACCCAGTCAAGAAATCCTTTGTGACCCTGGAAATCCCTTCGTCTAGCCTTGGACGCTCAAACTCTTTAAAGGATGATGCTGCCGACCGCGTTTGAGACTGCGAGGCGTAGGTGCGTCAAGATCGCCAACTGGTAGCATCCTCTACCTAATTGTTCCGATGCTCTGCAGGATGTCGTGGATCGACAAGACCGCCTGCTCGATGTCCGAACGTGATGTGTGGATCGGTCCCCGGATGGCGGGAGGCGTGAAGCGCAGCCAGAGAACACCACCGTCTGCTGACGGCTGCTCCAGGGCGGCACCATGACAGGTGCAGCGACGCGTGACTCTACGAGTTGGTGTGCCCGGCTGACGTCGGCTGGAGCCAGCGTGCGACCTTGTGTGAGCTCGGCATCGATCCGGAGATCATTCGAGAACGGCAAAAGGCCGGGCGGCCGAGGTCGTGTCGACGCACGGTTTGACGGGAAGGCGAACGCCTCCGCGGCCAGTGCTCGACGAAGGCGAGCCGAGCGGCTTTCACTGATCCTCGGCAGTTCCACCCAGCGTTTGAGGATTCTGGGAGGGCGGATTACCTCACAAGCTTGAGTGCCTGAGCCAATCTGCGAACAACGAAGCGGATGAAGATAGCTGACGATCTCGCCGCGTTACCATGTAGACGCCACCGTCCGCATTTACCTTTGAGGGAAAAAGCTCAACCAGTTGGCCCAGGCGCACGAACTCGCTCGCCGTTCCAATCCATCCTAGCGCAATTCCCCCGCCGGCCAAGGCTGACTGCATCATCATCAGGTGATTGTCGAAGTGATCGCCTGCGAGGTTTACGGGGCGCTTTACGTTGTGGTGATCAAACCATTGATACCAGTCATACCAGGTTTTGTCGTCGGCCCTTGCATGCAGCAGAGCGTGCTTCAAAAGATCTTCTGGTTCCTTGATCGCGGCACTTCTCGCAAGATAGCTCGGACTGGCCACGGGAACGATTAGTTCCGCTATCAGAAGCTCGGCGTCGCAGCCTTCCCACGAACCTTTTCCAAAGCGAATTGATAGGTCGATTTCGTGGGAAAGGTCGGGGAGGCCTTGGTAGGCCGTCACCATGTTCAACACGATATCGGGATATACATCATGAAATTCCTTGAGCCTTGGAAGCAGCCAGAAGTTGGCGTAGGCGAGGTTGCAAGAGACCGTGACGGTGTTTGAGTCCCTCATTCTCTGAAGGGCCTCGCCTTCCGTCTGAATAATGTTCAGGCCCGATACCAAAGCCGCAACATAACGACGACCTTCATCCGTCAACGTGACGGGGCGGCTCTGCCTTTCGAACAAGCGTGCGGTGAGGAAATCTTCCGCTTGACCAACAAGGTGGCTGACGGCGGATTGGGTAACGTTCAACTCCTCGGCCGCCTTTGAGAAGCTGCCCAGCCTAGCGGTTGCCTCGACTGCCAACATGGCTCTCAGCGGTGGGATGTGCTTCCAGTACTTCATTAGCGCTGCTCATATCAGCATGAATGCTATCCGCATATGAAAAGCACATAACTCGGCTAGTCTCAAGTGATCACCTGCGTCCATCCGCTCTCAAATTGTCATAGCGGTACTTGAGGAAATCTAATGTTCTCGCTGCCTTTGTCATCCGAACAAATTAAAGTGGAAGTTCTAGGCTCGGTGCTCGTTGTAACGATGAACCGGCCTCCAGCCAACGCAATCGATACAGCGTTCTCAACCGAACTATTCAAGATCTTCAAGGCGTTCAACGAAAGCGATGAACTCCGGGTAGCGGTCCTCACCGGCGGCGAAAACAAACACCAAATCTTCTCCGCAGGCTGGGATCTGAAGGCAGTGGCTCGCGGCGAAGGTCGTGATCCTGAAAAGGGGTTCGACCTGGGGCCGGGGGGCATCGGTGGCTTGCCGGAATTTTTCGACCTAAAGAAGCCGGTTATCGCCGCCGTCAATGGCGCAGCGGTTGGCGGCGGTTTCGAACTCGCGCTGGGCGCTGATATCATCGTCGCCTCCGATGACGCATATTTCTCTCTTCCGGAGATGCAGCGCGGCTTTCTTCCCGATGGCGGCGCAATTCAGAAGCTTCATCATCGCATCCCGTTCAACGTCGCCATCGATCTAATGTTGACCGGCCGGCGTATGGGGGCCGAGGAGGCAAAGCACTGGGGAATGGTCCGGGATGTCGTGTCTCGCGACCAGATCCTCCCCCATGCCATAGAGATCGCGCAAAACATAGCTTCCGGCGCCCCGCTCGTGGCGGCGGCGTTGAAGGAATACATGCGCGCCGCGGCACATCTCTCCGTCGAGGAGTCTCATTCGCTCGTAAAGCGGGCATGGATCGGTAAGAGCGGCCTGCAAAGCTATGAGCGGATGCTTCAATCGGAAGATTTCGATGAAGGCGCTGTCGCGTTCTCGGAGAAGCGAAATTCCCAGTTCAAGGGCGCATGACGATGGACGCGATTGACCACGCAACATCCAATTCAGGCCTTTTGTCGAATCGGCTTACTCCGATGTTCGAGCCCCGCACCATCGCGGTCGCGGGTGCTTCGGAGCGTGATAAGTCGTTTGGTCTGAGGCTTGCGCAATCGGTTCTCAGCGCAGGCGATCACAACAAGATCAACTTCATTAATCCTCGCTACTCGACCATCCTCGGAAGACCATGCCATGCGGGCTTCAGTGAACTCGACGAAGCGCCGGATCTCGCTGTTCTCGGTGTTGGCGCTCAGAACCTGGAGCGATCGCTTGCCGACGCGATCAAGCGCGGCGCCCGATCGGCCGTAATCTTCGACGCATGTCAGGGTGAGACGGCGGCCGGTGGGTCCTTGTTGCAACGACTTCGCGACATGGCCCTGGAGGCGGATATTCCGGTTTGCGGCGGGTCTGGCATGGGCATCATCAACGTCCCGTCGGGTTGCGTTGCAAGCTTTTACGGAGCCGGCCACCTCAAACCTGGCGGCATCACGCTGATCGCCCACTCCGGCTCCGTCTTCACCACTCTTGCCATGAACGACCCGCGCTTCCGGTTCGACCTCATGGTGTCGTCCGGTCAGGAAATCGGCGCAACGATCGACGAATACATCGATTATGCCGTGACGAGGTCTTCGACCAAGGTGATCGCGGTGTTCATGGAGGCCGCGCGAGATCCGTCCCGATTCCTTTCGAGCCTGAAGCGCGCACGCGATATCGGCGTCCCAGTCGTCGTTTGCAAGGTCGGACGCACCGAGGAAAGCGCGCGAATGGCTCGCTCTCACACGGGAGCAATCGCGGGCTCGCGCTCTGCTTACGACGCTGCGTTTGAAGAGGCCGGCGCGATTACGGTCGATACCGTCGACCAGCTCATGAATGTCGCACTACTATGCTCGACCGGACGTTTTCCGGCGGCAGGCGGCGTTGGGCTTGTTACCGATTCCGGAGGCCTGCGTGAGCTTACGATGGACATTGCAGCTGAGGCGCAAGCTCCTCTCGCGCGCTTTTCCCCCGCAACGCAGGAGCTCTTGCGTGCTGCGCTTCCGGCTCAACTCGAGCCCTCGAATCCACTCGATTGCGCGGCTGACTTGACGGATGATTTTTCGCGCGTGTTCGTGGATGGGGTCAGTATTCTCGCTGATGCCGAAGAGGTCTCGATGATCGGCTTGGAAGCCGATCTAAGGGATGACTATGTGTACGAGGAAGGACTCCGTGAGCTGGCGGAAACGCTTGCGCAGCGGACGGACAAGCCCTGTTTCTTTTATACCAGTTTTGGTCGCACCAATAATCGCGCTCTCGGCGAAGCGCTCGCTGAAAAAGGCGTCCCTTGCATCAACGGCGCTGGCGAGATGCTGGCAGCGGTGAGCCGGCTGCAGGCCTGGGCGGACAGGCGTCGTTCTCAACGGGAGACGGCACCTGATTATGCGCCAAAGGCGGTAGTTGACGCGTGGCGAGAGCGGCTTCTGCAATCTACGCACATCGATGAGCACTTCGCTCTGGCCATGATGGATGGCTTTGGCGTGCCTGCGGCAGCGGGCGAGATCCATGAGGACTGGGAAGGGCTGAGGGCAGCAGCATCGAGGATCGGCTATCCCGTCGTCCTCAAGACGGCCGCCGTGGGTATCGACCACAAGAGCGACGAGGGCGGCGTCTTTCTGAACCTTCGCGATGAAGGCGCACTGGAGGCAGCATACACTCGGATCAACTCACTGTTGGGAACGCGCGTAATCGTTCAACGGATGGCTTCGAAAGGGGTCGAACTTGCCTTCGGCTACATTCATGATCCGGACTTCGGACCGATCGTGATGGTCTCGGCCGGCGGGGTTCTCATGGAGTATTTCTCCGGTCGGCAGTTTGCGCTTGCTCCGGTCAATGAAAGCCGCGCTCTCGAAATGATCGAGCGATTGCCGATAGCGCGACTTCTCGATGGCGTGAGAGGAGCGCAACCGAGCGACAAGCGATCTGCTGCGCGAGCATTCTCTGCCTTCTCCGTCATGTGCGCCTCCATGGGTGATGTTCTCGAAGAAGTCGACGTGAACCCGGTCATCGTTTCGGAGACCGGCGCTCTGGCTGTTGACGGCCTTGTCGTAGTCAAAGATTCGGGGGATCAGCATCAATGAAAGCTGCGATCGTTGGTGGTGGCGTCATAGGAGGTGGGTGGGCAGCCCGGTTCCTCCTGAACGGATGGGATGTATCGCTTTACGACAAAGGCGGTCGTTCGCTGGAGCGGGTCGAGCAGGTGGTTTCAAACGCCAGGGCAAGCTTGCCGCTCATTTACGAGGGGCAACTTCCTCCAGCGGGCAAGCTCCATGTTCACGATGATCTGAAAACGACCGTTTCGGATGCGGACTGGGTTCAGGAATCGGTCCCGGAACGGCTGGATATCAAATCGGCCGTGCTGCGCGAAATTTGTGAAAGCGCGAGACCTGAGGCCGTGATTGGCTCCTCCACATCCGGCTTTATGCCGTCGACTCTTGCCGAGACGCTGCCTGGCCGCGAGAGGTTCCTCGTCGCTCATCCCTTCAATCCTGTCTATCTGCTGCCGCTGGTCGAACTGGTGCCGTCGAAGTGGACCGCCGCGGCCACGGTCGAGATGGCTTCGGAGATCCTGTCGGGCATTGGCATGAAGCCGCTCACTCTCCGTCGCGAGATCGACGGCTTTATCGCCAATCGTCTGCAGGAGGCGATGTGGCGCGAATCCCTCTGGCTGATCCATGACGGGATCGCGACGACGACCGAGATCGACGACGCGCTGCGATACGGGTTCGGACTCCGCGGCGCGCAAATGGGCCAGTTCGATACCTATCGCGCCGCAGGGGGCGAGGGTGGCATGGCTCATTTCCTCTCGCAGTTCGGTCCGGCGCTCAAAGAACCCGTATCGCACCTCATGGATGTGCCGGACCTGGATGCCGAACTGATCGGCACGATCTCCCAGCAATCCGACGAGCAATCCGGGCATCTGACGATCGCGGAACTGGAGCAGCTTCGGGACCGGAATCTGGTGGGCATCATACGCGCCCTCAAGGACACGCAAACAGGGGCGGGCCAAACGGCCTTTGCCCATGACACTCGGCTGAAACAAGGGGCGGACGAGCTTACCAAAGGGAGCCACGCATGACGGAAAATTTTGACGCCATCATCATCGGGGGAGGTCACAACGGTCTCGTGTGTGGCGCATACCTGGCCAGAAACGGACTGAAGGTCAAAGTCCTTGAGCGCAGGCATATCGTCGGCGGAGCGGCTGTCACCGAGGAATTCCATCCTGGCTACCGCGCCTCGACCTTCTCCTACCTCATGAGCCTGTTGCATCCCAAGGTAATCAGGGAACTGGAACTCAAGAAACACGGCCTTGAAGTCCTGCCGTGCTCCGACATGTATTCGCCGCTCGATGACGACTACATCGTCTTTTCTGACGACGTCAAAAAAACCCAAAAGCAGTTCGGCCGCTTCAACAAGCACGATGCCGGCATTTACCCCGAATTCGATAAATATATCGGCGAGGCCGCCAACGTTGTCCGCCAGTTACTCTTCGACGTCCCCCCGGACCCGTCGAAGACGGATTTCAAATCCCTCAAGGAGCTTGCCGGTTTCGCCTGGAAATACCGCAAGATCGGCAACAAGCTGTATCGCCTGATCGACCTTCTCACCATGAGCGCCGAGGATTTCCTCCGCCAGTGGTTCGACGACACCCGTATCCGGGCAGTGCTCGCCTACTACGCCTCCATCGGCACCTTCGTCAGCCCGCGCACGCCCGGCTCGGCCTACGTCATCATCCATCACATCATGGGCGAGCATGAAGGCGCCGGCGGCTGGGGCTTCATCAAGGGCGGCATGGGTGCGATCACCCAGGCGATCGCCTCCTACGGCCGGACCGTCGGAATGGACGTCGAGGTCGATGCCGAAGTAGACAAGATCATAGTCGAAGACGGTCGGGCCGTCGGCGTGGCGCTGAAGAACGGTCGCGAATACCGCGCGAAGGTCGTCGCCTCCAATGCCGCGGCGCCTGTCACGTTCCTCAAGCTGATCGACGAAAAGGAGCTGCCCGCAGAATTCGTCCGTGACATCCGCAACTACCGGACCAGATCCTCGGCCTTCAAGATGAACGTCGCCTGCGAACGGCTCCCTCAATACAAGGGCCTCCAGAAGGCCCTGGACGACGGCGCGCTCGGCAGCTTCACCTATCCGACCTACATCCATATTGCGCCCGATATCGAGTATCTAGACAAGGCCTATACGGACGCCAAGGATGGCTGGTATTCGACGGAACCCTTCATCACCCCGGTATCGCCGACGATCGTCGACAAAACGCTGGCTCCTCCCGGAAAGCACGTCCTGAACCTCTTCGGCGGCCATGCGGCTTCTGAGCTGAAGGGGTCGACCTGGGCCGCCGAGAAAGACAACCTCGTCAAGAACACGCTCAACACGATGGATCGGTTCGCGCCGGGCTTTTCCAACGACATCATCGCCATGGACGTCCTCACCCCGGACGAAATCGAAAAGCGCGTCGCACTGCCGTCGGGTCACATCTTCCACGGCGAACTGGCGCCCGACCAGCTGTTCTTCAAGCGCCCGGTCAAGAACTACGCAAACTACCGCTCTCCCCTTAAGGGGCTCTATCAGTGCGGATCAAGCGCGCATCCGGGCGGCGGTGTGTCGGGCATTCCCGGCCACAACGCCGCGCGCGAAATCCTGAAAGACAACGGCAAGAAAATGCGCTGAGCGCAAACTATGAGGAAATGATATGGGCATGCTACGCCAGACACCCTATTACCATAAGCACAAGGCTCTCAACGCCGAGTTCGTGGACCGTATCGGCTATGCCGCCGCACTCCACTTCGGCTCCGTCGAGCTGGAGCACAAGGCAGCGCGGGAAGACGTCGGCTTGTTCGATGTCTATTCCCAGTATTTCCTGGAGGTTTCCGGGGAGGACTCCCTCACCATGCTGCAGAAGCTGACGGTGAACGACATCGCGAAGATTCCCGCGTACGGCGTCGTCTATACGTCGATGTGCAATGCGGACGGCGGAATGATCGACGACCTCCTGGTCTATCGCATGGCGGATGACGTGTTTCGCCTTTGCCCCACACCCTCCCGCATGGTAATCATCGAGGACTGGCTGCGACAGCATGCCTCTGACTTCCAGGTAACGATTGTCAACTACGGCGCGCGATTCGCCTACATCTCCGTGCAGGGTCCGAAGTCGCGCGAACTGATCTCCCGCCTGACTGACGCCGACATTTCGGCGTCGGCGCTGAAATATTTCCGCTTCACATTCGGGGATGTGGCCGGCGTTCCGAACGTCATGATCTCTCGTACAGGGTATTCCGGGGAACTGGGATTCGAGCTCTTCTATCCCACGGAGTATGCCGAGCATGTTTTCGACAAGCTGATGGAAGCCGGGAAGGATCTCGGCGTCAGGCCCTGCGGCCTTGCCTCGCTGGCGACGCTCCGCATGGAGAAGAAGTTCCCCCTCTACGGACTGGACCTCTCCCCTGACAATACCCCTGTCGAAGCCGGCCTCGAATGGACGGTTCGCCTCAAGAAGGGTGATTTCATGGGCCGGGAGGTCATCGCGCGCCAAATGCAGGAGGGCACCAGCCGGCGCTTGGTCCTGCTCGAGGTTGGCGACATCGACACGCCGGTTCGGATCGGCGACAAAATCCTCGTCGATGGCGAAAGCGTCGGAGCCGTTACCTCGGTCGCGAAGGGGTTCAGCGTCGGCAAGTGCCTGGCGCAGGGCTACATCGACGCGAAATTCTACGTTGATGGCGCTGCAGCATCGATCTCCGGCGAACAGGGTCAATGGCAAGCCGTCCTTCGCACAGAGGCCGTCTGGGATTCCAAACGCGAGCGGACCACTGCGTGAGCAGGCTTGGGAAGGATAGCGTTCCCTAACAATACTTTGTCAAATGGGAGATCTGCGGGTCACGGCATGAGATCCATTCATAATTGTATGAGCAGATCTCCCATTTAAGAACGGCAGAAAACCTATAAGGTTTGGTTGCTTGGATGTTTTGGGATTGGTCTTTCGGATTAAGGTGCGCCTTATCCGACAAGGAGGGGCGTTGAAAGCACTTCCAGCAACCAAAGCTAGTTTCTGGGAATGGTCTCGCGGCGTCGCCGATGTGTTCGGGCGGGGTATAATCGGCACAGCCGGCCTTCACCTTTCCCAAATCGGCGAAATTGAACCCCGAGGAGGCGCCGCGGCTGGTGAAGCCGCTTATGGAACACGCCAAAGAAGCCGACCATCGGCATCTCTAGGCGTGACGAGCGCAAGGGGACTGATGAGGCCTATTCCATGACGAATAATCTTTCAGGTTCAGAGACCTTCTATAAAGATGAGGAGACCAGCCTGCGCCAACAGCTATCGGCGGCTCTTCGTCTCGCCGTTCGTAACGATTGGCACGAAGCTGTTGCCAATCATTTCAGTCTGGCGATATCGGCTGACGGCAAGCAATTTCTGATGAATCCTCGATGGCGCCATTTCTCGCGGGTCAGAGCCTCCGATCTTTTGCTTTTGGACGCCGACGATGACACGACTATGCAGGATGACAATGCGCCCGATCCCACGGCTTGGGCTATCCATGGCCGGATCCACGCAAGCCGGCCGGATGCGCGTTGCATCCTTCACGTCCACCCTCCTTACGGCACAACATTAGCCTGCCTTGCAGATCCAGAGATCAAGCCAATTGATCAGAACACCGCGCGTTTTTTCAACCGCACCGCAATCGACCTTGAGTTTGGGGGTATCGCTGATGATTCCGACGAAGCGAATCGCTTAGCGCGCAAGCTTGGCAACAAGCGATGCATGATTATGGGAAATCATGGTGTCCTGGTCACCGCTCCAACCGTTGCAGAGGCATATGACGAGCTCTACTTCCTCGAAAAAGCTTGTAAGACGCTCGTATTCGCGTACTCGACCGGGAAGCCGTTGAATGTAATGAGCGACGAGCTTGCGGAGAAGACCGCTCAGGGATGGGACGAGTATCGCGATCAATCGTTCGCACACTTTGCGGAGATGGTCCGAATCCTCGATCAAGAGGAGCCGGATTACGCGCACTAAGAGGTATGAGACGGCTATGCGGATAAAACCGCAATGAAATCTTCTCATCTAAGTATGAGGGTTTCCCGTATATGAACCCGGCAGAAATCCTGTAATGTTGGGGTATAAGGGTGAGGAGAAGGTGAGCTCAGGTAATAATCGCAAGCAAATGCGCTGAGCCACCGAACGTAGACAGCTGAAGCACATACTTTGGATAGAGACTGGCGGACACGGCACCGGCAGGCGCGAAGCCGTGCCATTTGCGGGCTGAAGGTGAACGACCTTCATCGCGCCGTACGTCGAGGAGTATGGCCTGCCGAGTGCCGTCGACCTTCTCAACGATCAGGTCGGTTCGCCGGACGCCGTGCCCCCGACGCTGTAATTCGCTGACGAGTTTCGTCACGAGGCCGGCGACATACCGATTGATGGTCTCGGCCGCGCCGATCGGCTCGGCAAAAGCCTTGCTGACCTCGACAATGTCAGGCGTGCGGATAGGATCGATGGGCTCGGCCATCTGTCCATACATCTGATCGAGCCGGCGTCCGATCTCCGGTCCGAAGCGAAGGGCGAGGGGCGCGCGCGCCGTCGCCGCCAATTGGCCAATGGTCTGGAAGCCAAGCGTCCTCAGATCGCCAACGACCTCGCCGGGGAGGCGTAGCAGGGAAATCGGCAAGCGATCGACGGCGCGCGCCGTCGCGCCCGCCGGCACGATTACGGTCTCGCGCGCGATCGCACGGGCGCAAGCGTGGGCCGCGCCCCAGGTGTCGGCGATGGCAATGCGGGCGGTGAGGGATCGGCCACGAAACCGGTTCACGGTCGCGGTCAACATGCTCTCTTCCCCGCCCTGCAGGTGGTCGGCGCCTTCGGTATCCATCACGATCCCGTCGGGAAGGTCCATGGCGACAACAGGCGAATATTGTGTCAGCGCCCAAAGCGTGATGCGTTCCAGTGCTGCGGCGTCGGCCGCCGGATCGGCGTCGACGAGCATCAGGTCACGAAAGAGCGCCTGGGCTTTTGCCGCCGGCATCCCGACCTTCACGCCGACTTTCCGTGCCGCCGTATCGGCCGCCGCGACCCAGCGCCGGGAACCGCTTCGCGCGATGACGGCGATCGGCTGTTCAGCGGGCAGCGACGGATCGGCCCGTCTGATCCTGTCGGTCGGCAGGTCCGGTAGATAGATCGATACGACCCGAGGCATCACAGGCTCCAACAATATACTCAGCGCACTCGCCCGCTTTCACGCGCATCAATTCCAGCAGCCAATTCGCCCGTCCCACGGTGGCGACCGGCAAGTCCTCGGAGGGGAGGACGCTCACCCGCCATCGAGTGGTCGAGGCGGTCGGCTGACCATAGTCGGAGGCCTCCGTCGGCCGCCGCCAGCGCCGGACGACCATTGCCATCGCCCCCGTCTTTTCGGCGGCGAGCTGCAATCGGCGGCTTGCCACCATCGGCAATCGTACAAGCTCGGCGACGACGGCGCCGAGCCCGCCATAGGCAAGCGCCTCCTCGGCATTCGCGAGGACATCTTCCTCTTTGTCGCTCTCGACGAAATAGACGCGGTCGGGATGAAGCCCCGCCTGCGCGAGCGCCGGGAAAAACAGGTCCGGCCGCGTCAGGCACCAGACGATCGGTCCCGTCGTTCGAGCCGCGATGCCGGCAACGAACAGCGCAGCGGCCGCGCCGTCGACCGCTCCAGCACCACCACCTGAGAATTCGTGAAGCGCGCCATAGGCGAGACCTCCACCCGGAAGCGCGGCGTCGATCTCCGCCACCTGAAACGGCAACGAACCAGCCCTTCGCGAGGCAGGGCTCTCCATCGAGGCGACGCGCTCTCTCAGCTCGGTTATCACCCTGTTTCGGGCAGCATTCATCGTTCACGGACTCCGAAGCGTTCGTGTTGGCGGGCGACGTCATGTCGTTCAGGTATTTGTTCTGTATTTGTTCCTCGTGGCAAAAAGAGTCAAGCCACCCGAAAATAGGAAAATTGTCTCACATTTTTGCCCGTGCGGGATTTTTGCTTGCGAATCATCGACATGGGTTTGGCGACAGCGCGCCAGCCGACTTCAAAAAAACTTATGCGGTTCGCCATCGGGCAGCGCTGGCGATTGTTCCTCGTATGTTCACATGATAGCTTGGCCCGATCAGACCGGATCGGAGACCGGAATTGTCCCGCCTGTTCGCAATATCACGGCCTATTGAGGAGATCGTCGCGCATTTCGGCGTCAATGTTTCCTCGGTGACGAGTGTTCCCCCGGAGACCGTCGAGGGCGCTCCCGGCCTGATCGTGCTCGAAAAGGATGGTCTCCGCCTCCTGAAATCCGTGACCTGGGGCTTTCCCCGTCAAACCGGCGAGATGCGCCATAACGGCGAACCGCCGGGGCGCATAGGGCTCGTCGCCGACCTCACCAATCCGCTCTGGGATCAACTTGTCATCGATGCCAGGTATAGGTGCCTGATAGCGCTAACACACTTCGCCAATCCTGACGGGGTCAAGGGATCGAAGACGAGAACATGGTTCTCGTTTCATCGCCAGCCGCTGGTCGCCTGGGCCGGCTTCTGTCGCAACACGCCGCAGTTCGGGCCGGTCTTTGCAGCCATGACTATGGCGGCGAACGAGAAGATCAGACCGTTGAATGAACGGATGCCCGTCCTGCTGAAGCCGGAGGAGTACGAGCGCTGGCTTCATGGATCGATCGAGGATGTCATCGCGTTCCAGTTCCGCGAGCCTCCCGCGTCAGATGAGTTTACCGTGCTGCAGACGCGCGATCGCTGGCAAAGCGGCACGCCGCCATCCAAGGCTTCACGCCGTCGGGATGACGTGTTTATCTGAACCTATCCGCCAGGCGAAAGGTTGATCGAATGTGCAACTTATACACCGTCCGCGTGACGGCCGCGGAGGTGGCCGCTCATTTCGGCGTGCCGAACCCGATGCAATCCAACGCCCCTGATGAGGTCTATCCTGGGATGCCCGGCCTGGTCGTCACCGAGAACGAGGGTGTTCGCGATCTTCGCTCGATGACCTGGGGTTTTCCGCTCCGGCTGAAAACCATGAAACCGGACGCCAAGCCGAAGCCGGTCAACAACGTTCGGGAACTCACCAAGGGCATGTGGGTCGGCCTCGCGCGAAAACCGCAGTGGCGATGCCTGATCCCCGTCACGCATTTTGCGGAAGCGGAAGGCGAGAAGGGCAAGATGACGCGGACCTGGTTCAGCATGCGCAACGAACCGATCTTCGCGTGGGCGGGTCTATGGCGCGTCAGCGACGAGTGGGGACCGGTCTATTCTGGCGTCATGACCGACGCCAACGCGGCGGTCGCGCCGGTTCACGACCGCATGCCGGTCCTGCTGCATCGCGACGATTACCAGCAATGGCTTCATGGCACCTTCGATGACGTGCTTGCGTTTCAAAAGCGGGTCTTCCCGCCTAACCTCATCGAGGTGGAGCGGACCACGGATCTCTGGGTGAAGAAGAAGAAACCGGGGCCGGAGAATGCTGTTCTGCTTTAGCGCTGGCCCCGGCATGGCTGGATCGGCGAACAGAATTCATGGTAGGCTGTTGCCGCGAAGGCGTGGGATGTGGCGCTCGCCTCACCCGATTCCGAGATGGTGTTGATGAAGCGACATGCTCCTGAGCAAACGCCAATCCGGGACGACCCGAACTTCACGCATCTGCACCGCGCCTGCCTATTGTGGGTCTATTACCTTCGCGCGGAAAGCGAAGTGAAGAAGCAGGCCTTCCTGTACGAAGCCGCAAAACACCTCATGCAGCTGCAGCCTTGCGGTGACGAAGGTGAACAGGTCTACGTCCAGGTGTGGGAGGCTATGCGGCGCCGCGAGATGGGTAGAGCCTATGTCGAGACAAAGGTTGGGTACAACTTTGTCCAAGCGACGGACGAAGGCGGTTTTCACACTTCGAGGGTGATCACTTATAAGCAGGGCAGTGAAGATGATAATAATATCAGATAGTTAGTTCCATAATAAGTGTTATGCGATATGTTATAACGTTATGAAATATGCTTTACCGCGACGGCTCGAATTGATCAGCTGCCCTACTTGGACTACGCTTCTCGCCGACAAAAGACTCTCCAGGAGTACCAATATGAAAGAGGCCAACAAGGATCTCCCGCGCGCACCGCGAGACTGGTGGGAGAAGACTCTCTTCGCCTTGATACTGGTTCTGCCCTCGACGATCTATCCATTCGCCAAGGCCTTCAGTACGACGGTGACACCCCTCGGCACCTCGCTCGTGGTCGCCGGCACGCTTATCGGTCTTCTCCTGTTGTCGATCTTCAGGCATGTAGGGCCAACCTTCGTGGAAAAGCGTGAGGCAGCGTATCAAAACCGTCATGCAGCCGAGATCTATTCGATCCCGGTGACCTTCGACACGGAGCCGGCATTCGTGCCGGGCTTCTCCAGGCTGAGGGCGACGCGCGCCGACAACAGCCAGACCGTTGGCGCCTGGAAGCTGCGTTTCGATCACGGCCGCCAGGCGGCGTGACGGCTGTCATGGAAGAAGAGACACCTCCGAACGCTGAAGCAAAGACCTTCGTATCCGACAAAGCGATTGCCGCCTATCTGGATGATGCCTTCAGAATTGGAGATGCCGGCAAAGTCGCCGATGCGCTCGGCGTCGTCGCGCGCGCCAAAGGCATGGCGGCCGTAGCGGAGCAAGCCGGCCTGCCGCGCGAGCAGCTTGAGAAATCACTTCGCCCGGACGGCGACCTGACGATCAGTACGATGCTCGGCATACTGCCGGTGCTTGGAGTTAAGTGGACAGTACGGCACGATGCGGGCCACACGTCTGACGAGGTCTGATTTCCGTACGCAAACCTGCTGCCGGGACCGTGCCTTATTTCACGGGCGCGCAAATTGCTCACGTCGCGCCACCCGCCCGCTTTGACAAACTATTTGACTATCCGACACAAAAGCGCTCCCTCACGGATCGGCGCTTCTGGGCACTGTCTTATTGGGAGCTGAGGAGCGCGACGCAAAATCAGTTTCCAAATTGGGAATTTTACACTTGTTTCCAATTTGGGAACGCGCTAAATAGGAGCAAGCGTGAACGTTATCGCGAAGTCCGCTTTGGTCAATTTCTGGAATGGTCTGCCGAAAGGAGCCCCAAGAGAAACCGCTGAAGCAGCGATGACGGAATGGTATGCCACCGCATCAAAAGCAAGCTGGAACAATTTCAGCGAGCTGAAGAAAACCTTCAACTCGGCCGACATCGTCGCCGGCAACAAGGTGATCTTCGACGTGGGCGGCAACAAATATCGCATTGTGGGGTTGGTCGCGTTTCGGACGAAGCGGATTTACGTTCTGTTTGTCGGGACGCATGCCGAGTACGACGCAATTGACGTCTTGAAGCTCTGACCTGAAAGGAAGTCGATATGTTGAATTTAAAAGCCTTTCGAACCCTTCAGAGTGAAGACGAGTACCAGGCCGCATTGAAGGAAGTCCGGCCTTACTTCGAAAATGAACCCGACGAAGGCTCTGAAGAAGCGGCTCATTTTGACGCGCTCGTCCTTCTGATCGAACAGTATGAAGGCAAAAACTACCCGATCCCGGCAGCGAGCCCCGTCGAGGTGGTCAAGTCGGTGATGGCTGCTAACAACTACACGCGCGCGGATCTGGTAGCCGTTATTGGCTCCAAAGCACGGGCCGCCGATCTTCTGAATGGTAAGCGGGAAATCAATCTCGAGCAGATCCGCAAGCTCAGCAAGGAATGGAACATTCCGGCTGGCTCGTTGATCGGCGATGTCGCCGCCTAGCGGCGGTGCTTCTTGCACCAATCGCCACCCAGGGGAAGATCTATTTCGCTGGCATGCAAATTAGCGGCCGGAGTTCCTGAACGATAACGCCGGCCTTCGGCGAAAGCATCGCGCCGATCCAGTTATCCGAAAACACCCCTGCCCCATCCGCCGCCGAAAGCCAGATCACCTCGTTTGTGTCGAGCTCGATTTTCACCTCGCTTCCGATCGGGCTGCCGACGACCGCCTGAACGTAGTGGCGCTTGATCGGGTGAACCGTCCCCTGAGAATCCGTCAGCCGGTTTTCGCGATAGTCCAGCCGGATCACCCCCTCCTCCACAGCCGCCGCGCAATCGGCGGCACGCTCGCAACGAAGGACCGAGGAGAAAGTGCAGGACCAGGTAAAGCCGCTGCGCCACATCGGATTGTCCGCCGCCCAGGATGAGGACGCCACCAGCAGCAGCGCCGAAATCAGCAGGTAATTCAAGGTTCCTCATCCCCCTCATGCCAATGTCGCGTTCGGAACGGAACGCGTGGGGATGATTATAAAATATAGTTTACGAAGTGCGCAACAGCGCCGTCAGAAAGACGGAGGAGCGAGGGGTCGATCGTCGCCATCACGGGATTTCACACCCATCATCAGTTCCTGAAGAGGGATTTTGAGATTCGTGCTGATCCGCGTGATTACCTGCAATGATGGATTTGCGGTCCCCTTGAGAATCCCGAAATAGTAGGGATTGGTCATCTCGCAGAGGACCGCCATCTCCTTTTTGGTCAGGCCGCGCTTCTCGCGCTCTCGCTCCATGACCGCGGCCATGTTTCGCAGGATCATCGTCCCGAGGTCCGTGTCGACCTTCTTACGCTTGCTCGTCATCGTCGGATAAACTATAATTTACTCGTTACAGTGTTTGATGAGAAAGTTGCCGATGCTCGCCAAAGCCATGACTGCTCACGTCATCGTCGGAATGTTTCTGACGGCCGCGACGCTTCCCGCACCTGCTGCTGCAAGCCAATGGGGATGCGAGGTTCTGTTGTGCGCCTCGTCCTCCAATCCCTCCTGGAGGGGCGTGCCCGCCTGCCACCCGCCGATGACCCGCCTCATTTCCGCGATGAAGAAGCCCGGATTCGACTGGCCGACCTGCCCCGAGGCGGGCACGGGTTCGCCGGGCCACGAGAGATACGCGGAGTGCCCGGAGGGATATCAGGTCGGAAGCAGGAGGGACCGCGACGGTTTCGCCCGCGAGGGCGATCTGTGCGTCAAGACAGTCAACATTTGCCAGGGCAAAACGCACGGTCTCTACAGTTCTGATCGGCAGCGGAGCTGCATACAAACGGTCTCCATATCCCGACCGCTCAGGTCAGATCCTTATTACTTCGACATCAAGAATGACACGTCAGGGCAAACCGAGCGGCATTGGTTCGGGCTCAACAGATAGACGGTTTTCCACGGTTAAGGAAGGTTTAAATCCATGCGCACCGTCAACCGGCATACTCTTTTAGGCCACGTCGGCAACATCATACCGCTGAAAAGTGTGCTGAAAGTGAACGTCGCCACAAATCGCGAATGGCAGGCCGACGGGGAAAGAAAAAGTGCCACCGACTGGGTGCAGATAACGATCCTCGATAAGAAACAAGCCCAATGGATCGAAGAAAACGTTGGTCAGGGCGATCTCGTCTATATCGAGTCGCGCGTATCCAACAGCAGCTACGAGAGGGATGGCGAGCAGGTCTATGCGACCGACGTCATCGCGCAGATCTTCAACCTGGTCTCGAAGAGCAAAGCCCATAGCCAGGCATAGCCGGTGTTTCGAGTGTTGCGTCGGGCGAGCCTTCGGCGGGCACGCATTGCCGGACGGGCCGTTATGTGGGGCGTTTCCGTGGGCGAGAGGGAGGGGATGGTGGCCAGGCCTCGTGTCTGCAGTGGACGGCTTCCCCTGAAGCGAGCCAATCCCGCTCTTCTGGGATGGCAACCTGGTCCGGTTCAGGGCTCCGACGATCAACCCGCGGGGGGTCCGTTAGCAAGCTACGGCCGCTTCGGCTTGCGCCTTCGCGGTGATCGCGCCCTGCCCCGGACCAAACATGGTGCCATCGAGCGGGAATTGGCCCGCTCCCGGATGGAGCCTCATCATGTCGCACGATCTCTCCCTTGCACAATCCCATGCCTTTCATCTCGCTCGCACCCTCATGGTTCCGGTGACCCTGTTCAGATCGGCCGGCGAATACGGCGTGCTGCCGAGCGAGGAGCTCGACGATGCAGATGTCGACGTGATCCACGAGATCGATCCCTTCGACTTCGGCCCGGCTCATTGAGCCCGGGCCTTCCCCACTTCGGATGCCGCATCCATGCGGTGTCCGCAAGGGAAGCTGCGCCGCAGCGGGGCTCGGCGCCCCTCGCCCCGATTTCCGCGCCCTTGCAGCCCCCGCTTGGTGCGGCGGGGCCGGATTTGCCGCGCAAAAAGTGTGGACGAGAAAGGAAAGGAGCGGCCGCTGATGCGGCCGGATTGGCATGAAAAGAGAGAAAATCGAGGAACTGAAGGACAAGGTGAATTGCGGCGCGCTGCTGGAGCGTGCCGGATTTGCCGTCGACGTGAAGGAAAGCACGCGCCGGGCGGTCAAGTTTCGCCGCGGCGGCGAAATCGTCATCGTGACCCATGAGGGAAGGGGCTGGTTCGATCCCCTCAGTGACGACAAAGGGGACATCTTCGCCTTGGTGCGACGCCTCGATCATGTCGGTTTCGTCGAAGGTCTCGAGAGCGTCGCTTCCCTGGTAGGGTTTCAGACGAGCGACCCGATCTGGGAAAAGACGCCGCGCGAATGCCATGTAGCCACAAGCCTTGCGGACAGATGGTCGGCGCGACGTGTTCCGTGGCGCGGCTCTGCGACCTGGCGCTATCTCTCCGGCTCCCGCTTCCTGCCGTCGAATGTGCTGCGCAGGGTGATCGCCGACAACCGGCTTCGAGAAGGCCCGTATGGAAGCATGTGGGCAGCTCACACGGACGATGCCGGGATCGTCTGCGGTTGGGAGGAGCGCGGCCCGGAATGGCGCGGTTTTTCGACGGGTGGATCGAAGACCCTGTTTCGTCTTGGCGGGCCGGATTCCTTGCGCATGTGCGTCACGGAAGCGGCGATCGACGCCATGAGCCTTGCGGCGTTCGAAGGGTTGCGCGACGGATCGCTCTACCTCAGCACCGGCGGCGGCTGGTCTCCGCTGACGGACGCCGCCTTGCGCGTTCTGGCGGGCCGGCCGGGTGCCATGATGGTCGCAGCGACCGACGCGAACGATCAGGGGGAGACCTTTGCAGAGCGTCTGCGCGTGCTTGCCGAGAATGCCGGTTGCGGGTGGCAGCGGCTGCGGCCGGCGGCAGACGACTGGAACGAGGCGCTGCAGGAAAAGGTAAAGGTGGAAAAGGAGAAAAGGGAGGAATGGAAAAAAGGGAGGCCTGCCGCATGCGCGTCGCCCGCGTCAAGGGAGGCTTCGCCCGGCAGAGCCGGCCCTTGACCCGGACGATCGCGATGCCGGCGGCGCGGGAGGGGTAACGAAGGACTGAAGACGAAGGCAGGGTCGAGAAGGCTGCGCCGCTTCGGTTCGACAACCCCGAAGGAGCCGTACATGACCACCGCACCCGCAATCCGCAAGGTTTTCCAGGGCGTCGCCGAGCGCCATCAGATGTACCGCATGTTCGACCGTCATGCCGGGCGCACGAAGCGCTGCGCCGACGACGCGATAACCCTCTATGCCGGGGAATGGTTCGAGATCGGCGAGGCCGAGCACGACTATATGTTCGCCGTGGAACCGCCCCTCTGGATCCGCGGCTCGATGTTCGCGCTCCGCCAGTTCTTGACGGGCTCGGTGACATCAGTCTTCTTCGCGCTGCGCATCGACGATGCCATCCGCTACTTCCACGGCTATTGCGACCTTTCGGACGACGCATCTGTCGAGCGCATGCGCCTCGCCATCATCGAGCGCGAAAGTCGGCCGGTGCGGGCGATGACGCGGGAGGAACGTCTCGAACACATCTGGAGCAGCACCGCGGAGCTTTATCGCGGCTATGCTGGCGACCGGTGGCCCTATGCGTCACGCGGGCAGCGGACTGTGCTCTTCTTCGGCGGCAAGCTGGGCAGCGTGCCGAGATTGCTCGACGCCATGACCGATGAGGAGATCGCCGCCAAACTTCCGGTGCATCTGCGCTACCTGCCCGACGCGGCTGCGGCGTGAGGGAGGTGGACATGACTGACTATCATTCTCCCACGGTTGTCGTTCCGCCAATACCCCTGTCCGACATGACCGCGCTCGAACTGATGCTCCTGTCCCTGATTTTTGATGAAAGCATAGAATATGGAGCGTCATACTATCATATCTGGTGCGGTCCGAGCGATGTCGTGACCGTGGATGCCGAGGATCTGCGCGGTGCACTTGCAGAATCGCGAGAGATCGACAGCCCGCTCAATGATCTTGTCGGCTCGCTGTTGGAAAAACACGATGCCATTGAGGAAGATCGACCGGACGATATCGACCTCGACCTGACAGAGCCGGGCATGGGTTGGCCGGAGATATTCCAGGCGATCGTCCGTCGTTCTCCTTCGCTTGAGGAGATCCTCGTCACCACGGCATTTACATGCACAAAAATGCGACCGGATGGCTTTGGAGGCAGCATCACGCGGATCACCGCCGAAGCGATTCAGTCCTCTTCAACGCTGGACATGCTTTCAGCAATGCGTGCCGCTTCGACATCGGTTGGCGTTGGCGACAGCGGCCATGAAACCCGCCGGCGTCTGGAGGCCATAGCGGGAAATGCCGGCTGGGACAGTTTCACGCTTCTGCTGCTGATCGCCCGGCGGCTAGTCAGCACCGGTTCCGCGCAGGACCTCATCCGTCATCTCGAGGAGGTCGCAGCGTCCGCTCACCCCGCCGAATAGGCGTTCGTATCCCGCATCTGAAACCATCGACCAGCCCGGCCATCGCGCCGGGCTTTCCATTTTCGGAAGGACCAAACCATGGACGATCTTGAAACCACCATCGTCATCACGCCGGCGATCCCGTTAGGCGACATGACGCCGATCGAACGGCTCGTTCTCTCCCATGTCTTCGACGCGGGGGAAACCGACGAAGGATTGCTTCTTTACAGCGACCGGGGCGCAGCCAGTCGCCTTCGCATTCCGGGGGACGAGCTCACCAACGCCTATTTCACGTCTCGCCATGTTCCGCATACCGACATCATCCGGGTCATAGCGCGGTCCTGGAGGTGCTGGTGCGAAGAGGATGAACCGGGAGAGATGGTCGACGTCGACATGACCGACACATCCTGGGAGTTCATCCTGCAAGATATCGTCGCGCGCTCGACGACCTTGAGCGAAATCAGGGTGCTGGAATGGTATCGCCACCCCTCGCAGAGCCCTGAAAGCTTCGGCGCGAACATCATGCTGATCACCGCGAACGAGGTGGCCGGCAGAAGCAGCGACGATTTTTTCGAGGACATGCGCGCTGAGACCGAGACCCAGCGACCGGCCGAGGGCGTCAGGCGATCGCCCGGCGTTCCCGACCTTGCCGGCGCCGACCCGGCCGTCAAGCGAATGCGCGACGTCATCGATCTGCAAAGGGATGGCAAGTTCCCGAGCGAGAATTTCATTCTCGATCTGCGCGGTTACAATTCGCTGACCAGGATAAGCCGGTTCATCGAATCCTTCGGGGCGCCCGTCCCCGTGGTCTCGGCGGATGAGCGCAGGGTGGAGACCGCGCTTTATTGCTGGGAAGCGATGCTGGATTTCAACGGCCGCTTCATGGCCGCCCGGCCGATCGTGCCGAGCGTATATGCGATGCTCGAAGTCTGGGCCGTGGTCGGCTCGATGCGCATGCGCCATTGGGCAATGCTGGCGGCGGCTCTCGCCCTCAAGGTTCACGACCATCTGCGCGAGCAGCTGATCGGCCCGCCGACGCCGTTCGACCACGACTTCGTGCCGGCCGTCATCGAGGTCCTAAGCTGGACGGACAACGGCCCCAAGCTTCCCGGCTCGACCGAGGAGGCGGCTGTCAAGGTTCTCGCTAAGCTCGTGGATTATCGGGAGAAGGGTCGATGAGCTACCGTGTTTCATGGGATATCGACGTCGATGATGCCGCATCGCCGATCGACGCGGCTCGCAAGGCGCACGAAATCGTTCGCCGTCCCGCCACATCCGCCAATGTCTATGATGTCGAGGGGCCGGACGGTGTCGTCACCGTCGTTGATCTGGAGGAGATCGGAGGCCCGCGGATTGCAAAACCTTCGCCTCTCCTCCTTCACGCGCTTGATCGCGCGGAGCGCTTCATCGCCGGTTTCGAGGGCGATGAGGTGCAGGAGGGCATCGATCAGCTGCTTGCCGATATCCGCACCGCCCTTAAGGGGCGGACCGATCGCCAGATCGTCGACGAGACGAACGCGCTTGCCCGCTACATCATGGCCGAGCTCGTGGGCACCGGCTACCAGGTGCCGGACGGCTGGAAATTCTACGAAGAACGCGATCCACGAAGCCGCAAGGCCTGGATGCACGCGGTCGCCATCATGGAGATGATGACGTTCACCGACGCCGATGATGCTCTGTCGAGCCTCGATCCGGCGGATGCCGATGCGCAGAGCCAGTTCCCCGTCGAAGACTGGCAGTACGAGGTTGCCAACGGCGACACTCGACGCGGCTACGAGGACTGGCTCGCGGCAAAGCGCGACGAGTGAACCTCGGCCATTCAGTCCGACAGCCGATTTCCCCCCCCAAACCCTCAAGGAGCATTTCCATGCCCAGCGTTTACCACGCCGATAACTTTGCCGGCCGCGTCAACTATGCCGCGACGGTCATTTCCCGGAAGGGCGGCCATACCCGTCATTTCGATACCTGCTTCGAGATGGACGACGCCACGGAGGTTGCGGTGGCCGTTTACCGGCGCTCGCTCAAGAACCCGAAACTGGCCGCCAACATCTGGAGCTATATCGCCAGGGAAACCGTGATGAGAGATGTCGAGGAATTGAAGGACGTCAAGACCCGCGACCTGCCCGCACGCGCCGCGCAGTCACGGGCACGCGCGAAAGCCGTCTCCGAAAGGATTCTGGAGGAGCGCAGGCGGAAGCAGGCATCGGCCTAGTCATTCCTCGGACGTCGCCCGCCGGCCCGTGAAAAGAAAAAGAAAAGGGAAAAGGAAAGAAGAAACGCCTTTCCCGCATGCGCGTCCGGCCCGTCAAGGGCGGGCGTTGCCGCTGAAGCGGCCCTTGACCGGCCGCCCGCGATGCGGGCTGCGGGCCGTGTAACAAAAGGTCTGAAGAAAAGTAGGACATCGCTCCGCCTCGGACCCGAACCCTCCTCCCACCGCCCACGCTTTCCCCCGCCGGAACCTTGTCCCCGCGGGACGACTGCGCGCGACCGCTCACAAGGAGATCTCGATGAGCAACAACGATCCTTTCACGCTCGACATGTTCGGCAATACCGCGCTCACGTCCGGTCTTGGCCTGGGGCTTGGCCTCGGCACCTCCGCCTTCAGTGGCCACGATCCCTTCGCCGCCAACGACGACGATCCCGAACCGACGCCGCCCGCCCCTGCCCCGGCTTTGCCGATCGCCGCAGCACGCAAGCCCGAACCGCGCAAACAGGGCGCGCGCAGCAACTTCTATCTCGACGAAGAAGGCCGTGGACTTGCCGCGGGCTGGAAGGAACGGGCCAAGGCGAACGTCACCGCCATCCTGATCGCCGGTGAGATCGAGAAGCAGGACCGGCCGGCGATGCGGGAGGAGCAGCAGAGATTGATCCGCTTCACCGGCTTCGGCGCATCGGAGCTTGCCAATGGCATGTTCCGCCGGCCGGGCGAGATCGAGTTTCGCGACGGCTGGACCGATCTTGGCGGTCTGCTGGAGGCGGCGGTCAACGAGGCCGACTATGCCTCGCTCGCCCGCTGCACCCAATATGCGCATTACACCCCCGAATTCATCGTCAAGGTGATCTGGGCCGGGCTTCAGCGCCTCGGCTGGCGCGGCGGGCGCGTGCTGGAGCCGGGCATCGGCACGGGGCTGTTCCCCGCGCTGATGCCGCAGGCCTATCGCTCCACCAGCCATGTCACCGGCATCGAACTCGATCCGGTCACGGCGCGCATCGTGCGCCTGCTGCAGCCGAAGGCACGCATCGTCAATGGCGATTTTGCGCGTACCGATCTCGGCGTCGTCTATGACCTCGCCATCGGCAATCCGCCGTTCTCCGACCGGACCGTTCGCTCAGACCATCACTATCGCCCCCTTGGCTTGCGGCTGCACGACTACTTCATCGCCCGCGCGATCGACCTTCTGAAACCCGGAGGCCTCGCCGCCTTCGTCACCAGCAGCGGCACGATGGACAAGGCCGATGCGACGGCGCGCGAACATATCGCCAAATCGGCCAACCTTGTCGCGGCCATCCGCCTGCCCGAGGGCAGCTTCCGCCGCGATGCCGGCACGGACACCGTCGTCGACGTCCTGTTTTTCCGCAAGCGCAAGATCGCCGAGGCGCAGGGCGACACGTCCTGGCTCGATCTTGAGGAGGTCCGCCCGGCCACCGAAGACGAGGGCACCATCCGCGTGAACCGCTGGTTCGCGAACAATCCGGGCTTCGTTCTCGGCGAACACGCGCTGACCTCCGGTCCGTTCGGCGAAACCTATACCTGCCGGGCGCGGGCGGACGAGGATCTCGCCGACCTGCTGAATGCCGCTGTCAGCCTTCTTCCGGAAAACCTCTACGACGGCGAGCCCACCGAGATCGATCTCGACCTTGAGGAGGAGCTGGCCGAGATCGTCGACCTGCGGCCCGGCAACGCCAATGTGCGCGAAGGCAGCTACTTCGTCGACAACAGGCAGGGCCTGATGCAGATCGTAGACGGGCAGCCCGTGGCGATCAAGGTCCGGAAGGGCCGCACCGGTGACGGTCTCTCCGAAAAGCACGTCCGGATCATCCAGAAGCTGATCCCGGTCCGCGATGCGGTGCGCGAAGTGCTGAAGGCGCAGGAGGCTGACCGGCCGTGGCGCGATCTTCAGGTCCAGCTGCGCATCGCCTGGTCGACCTTCGTCCGAGACTTCGGACCGATCAACCACACGACCGTCAGCATCACCGAGGATGCAGAATCCGGCGAGACCCGCGAAACGCACCGGCAACCGAACCTCCAGCCATTCCGCGACGATCCCGATTGCTGGCTTGTCGCCTCTATCGAGGACTACGATCTCGACACAGACACGGCCAAGCCCGGTCCGATCTTCTCGCAACGGGTCATCGCGCCCCCTGCCCCGCCTGTCGTGACCAATGCCGGCGACGCCCTTGCCGTCGTGCTCAACGAGCGCGGCCGCGTCGACCTCGACCATATCGCCGAGCTTCTGCATTGCGACGGCGACAAGGTTGTCGACCAGCTCGGTGACATCGTCTTCCAGGACCCTGCTGATGGATCGTGGCAGACGGCCGACGCCTATCTCTCCGGCCCGGTCCGCACCAAGCTCGCCGCCGCCGAGGCGGCCGCGGCGCTCGATCCGATCTTCGAGCGGAACGTGCGCGCGCTGCAGGCAGTGCAGCCGACCCCTCTCCGTCCCTCCGACATCACCGCGCGTCTTGGCGCACCGTGGATTCCAGCCGCCGATGTCGTCGCCTTCGTCAAGGCGAAGATGGATGCGGACATCAAGATCCACCATATGCCGGAACTCGGCTCGTGGACGGTCGAGGCCCGGCAGCTTGCCTACCGCGCTGCGGGCACATCGGAATGGGGAACCAGCCGCCGGCATGCTGGCGAGTTGTTGTCCGACGCCCTCAATAGCCGGGTGCCGCAGATCTTCGACACCATCAAGGAGGTCGGCGGCGAACGGCGCGTCCTGAACGTCGTCGATACCGAAGCTGCGCGCGAGAAGCTGCAGAAGATCAAGAGCGAGTTCGAGCGCTGGGTCTGGATCGACGCGGACCGCACCGACCGGCTGGCCGGCGTCTACAACGAGCGCTTCAACAACCTCGCGCCGCGCAAGTTCGACGGCTCGCATCTCCAACTGCCGGGCGCCTCCGCGGCGTTCACGCTTTACGCTCACCAGAAGCGCGGCATCTGGCGCATTATCGCTGATGGTGCGACCTATCTCGCCCACGCCGTCGGCGCCGGCAAGACGATGACCATGGCCGCGGCGATCATGGAACAGCGGCGGCTCGGCCTGATCGCCAAGGCGATGCTCGTCGTTCCCGGCCATTGCCTGGCGCAGGCCGCGCGCGAGTTCCTCGCCCTCTATCCCAACGCCCGCATCCTTGTCGCCGACGAGACCAACTTCACCAAGGACAAGCGCGCGCGTTTCCTCAGCCGGGCGGCCACCGCCACCTGGGATGCGATCATCATCACGCACTCCGCCTTCAAATTTATCGGCGTGCCCTCGGCCTTCGAGCAACAGATGATCCAGGACGAACTGCAGCTGTTCGAGGATCTGCTGACCAGGGTGGAGCCCGAGGACCGCGTGTCGCGCAAGCGGCTGGAACGGCTGAAGGAGGGACTCGAAGAGCGGCTGCTGGCGCTTTCCACCCGCAAGGACGATCTCCTGACCATCTCGGAAATCGGCGTCGACCAGATTGTCGTCGACGAGGCGCAGGAATTCCGCAAGCTCTCCTTCGCCACCAACATGTCGACGCTGAAGGGGATCGATCCGAACGGCTCGCAACGCGCCTGGGATTTGTTCGTAAAATCCCGCTTCCTCGAAAAGAAGAATCCCGGACGCGCGCTCGTGCTCGCCTCCGGCACGCCGATCACCAACACGCTCGGCGAGATGTTTTCCGTCCAGCGCTTGCTCGGCCACGACGCTCTCCACGAACGCGGCCTGCATGAATTTGATGCCTGGGCCTCCTGCTTTGGCGAGACGGTCACCGAACTGGAGATCCAGCCATCCGGCAAATACAAGCCGGTCAGTCGCTTTGCCAGCTTCGTGAACGTCCCGGAGTTGATTTCGATGTTCCGCTCGTTCGCGGACGTGGTGATGCCCGCCGACCTTCGCGAATATGTCCGGGTGCCGGCAATCTCCACCGGCGGGCGGCAGATCGTCACCGCCAAGCCGACCTCGGCATTCAAGATGTACCAGCAGATCCTTGACGGCCGCATCAAACAGATCGAGATGCGTGAGGGGCCGGCGCAGCCCGGCGACGACATCCTCCTCTCGGTCATCACCGATGGCCGTCATGCGGCGATCGACCTGCGGCTGGTCATGCCGGCCAATGACAACGAGCCGGACAACAAGCTCAATCTCCTCGTCCAGAACGCCTTCCGCATCTGGCAGGAGACGGCGGACCAAGTGTTCCTGCGCCCGGACGGCAAGCAGTACGACTTGCCGGGCGCCGCGCAGATGATCTTTTCCGATCTCGGGACGATCAACGTCGAGAAGACGCGCGGCTTCTCCGCCTATCGATGGATCCGCGACGAACTGATCCGGCTCGGCGTTCCCGCAGGCGAGATTGCCTATATGCAGGACTTTAAAAAGTCCGAGGCGAAGCAACGCCTGTTCGGGGACGTTCGTGCGGGCCGGGTGCGCTTCCTGATCGGCTCCTCCGACACGATGGGCACCGGGGTCAATGCCCAGCTCCGGCTCAAGGCGCTCCACCATCTCGATGTGCCGTGGTTGCCGTCGCAGATCGAACAGCGCGAAGGCCGCATCGTCCGGCAGGGAAACCAGCATGATATCGTCGATATCTTCGCCTATGCCACTCAGGGATCGCTCGACGCCTCGATGTGGCAGAACAACGAGCGCAAGGCACGCTTCATTGCCGCCGCACTGTCCGGCGATACCTCGATTCGACGCCTCGAAGATCTCGGTGAGGGCCAGGCCAACCAGTTTGCCATGGCCAAGGCCATTGCTTCCGGCGACGAGCGCCTGATGAAGAAGGCGGGCCTGGAGGCCGATATCGCTCGCCTCGAGCGCCTGCGCGCCGCCCATGACGACGACCTCTTCTCGGTTCGCCGGCGGCTGCGGGAAGCCGAGCGTGATATCGAAGTCGCGTCGCGCCGGATCGACGAGATCGGCAAGGACATCGCGCGGCTCGTGCCCACCGCCGGCGAGGCCTTCACGATGACCGTCCTCGGCGAACAGCATGATGAGCGCAAGGATGCCGGGCGCGCGGTGATGAAGGAGATCCTCACGCTGGTCCAGTTGCAACAGGAGGGCGAGGCGCAGATCGGGTCGATCGGCGGCTTCGACGTCGTGTATGACGGTGAGCGCTTTGGCAAGGATCGCTACCACTATCGTACGGTCCTGCAACGCACGGGCGCCGATTACGAGATCGACCTGCCCGTCACGGTGACGCCGCTCGGCGCGATCTCCCGTCTCGAACATGCGCTCGATGATTTCGAAGGCGAGCGTTATCGCCAGCGCCAGCATCTCGAAGACGCCAAGCGGCGGCTCGCCTCCTACCGCGCGCATGAGACCGGAACCTTCGCCTTTGCCGACGAGCTTGCCGCCAAGCGTCGGGAACTGGAGGAGGTGGAAGAAGCATTGGCTGCCGAAGCCCGCGCCACCGCCGAGCCGATCCCGCAAGCGGCATGAAGTCGGCGGCTATCATAATGGAAGCAACGCAGCGGCCGCATAGCTGCGTTGCACAATAAATGTTTTCCAACTGGTCAGGAAACGGGCATTATGCTCGCAGTTGATGCACATGGCGGTCTTTCTCCTCCCAGTACCGCCGCATCAGCTGTTCCCCTCTGGAGGTTTTGATCTCCACACTTCAATGGGCCGCGGTTTCGTAGGCCCATTTTTTTGCCCATGTTCCGGCCGGTCACATACGAGCCGCGGCTCGCCGCGCGATCTCGACAGTTGCGTCGTATCCGATCCCGTTCGTGCGGATCGTCGCCGGCGATCCGATGAACTGCTCCATTTCGGCCGCTGTCACTTTCTGGCAGGCGATCACCTCCGGATCGACGCCCGCTGGCGGCTGTGCCGCGCCGTCCGATGCCCAGGCAGGTGCCGCCATCGCGAGCGCCATTATCGTCATTCCCGTAATTGTCCGCACGTTCCCTCCCTCGGCTCAATTCGTCCGGCTGCGATGCTTGCTGCCAATCCGGGCGAGAACATGGTCAGCGGAAGAGGGAAGAAAGGGGAAAAAAGGGGGGAGGAAACCCGATCGCAGATCGGTCCTCCCGCCGCCGCTGTCGCTCAACCGCCGCCTGCGCATCCCGGCAACTCGGCCTTCGCAGGGCCGTCGGCCCCGCTAGTCCGTCGCCGCAGGGACGCTCGCCCGCAGTTGCGTCGGTCCGGCCGCCCCGCGGTCCGGGAGGTGTCTTCGGAAAAAAGAAGACACGAGAAGGACCGGCAACAGGGCCGCGTCCGTACCCCGGAAAGGAACATCCCATGCAAATCATGAAGGTCGATCCGCGCGCTCTGTTGGACAACCCGAACACGGCCCGTCGCACGAAGTCCTCGCCCCAGGCCGACGCTCTGATGACCGCGACCATCAAGGCGGTCGGTATTATCCAGCCTCCGATCGTCTTTGCCGGGCCGGACGGTGGAAACGGTCTCATGATCGAGAACGGCCACCGCCGCAGGGACGGTGCCATTGCCGCCGGTCTTGCCGAAATCGAGGTCCTGGTCAAGGAAGCCGCCAACGATAACGGTGCCATGAGCAGCATGGTCGAGAACTACGCGCGCGAAGACCTGAACGCGGTCGACCAGTGGCGTGGTATCGAGCGCCTTGTCGCGGAAGGTTGGAACGAGGAAGCTATCGCCATGGCGCTGGCACTGCCTGTCCGCCAGGTCCGCAAGCTGCGGCTGCTCGCCAATGTCCTGCCCGCCATGCTCGATCAGATGACGCTCGGCGATATGCCCAACGAACAGCAGTTGCGCTTCATCGCCGCTGCGAGCATCGAGGAGCAGGGCGAGGTCTGGAAGGCCAACAGGCCGAAGAAGGGCGAGCGGGCGCATTGGCCGTACATCGCCAGCGCGCTCAATAAGCGTCGCATGTTCGCGCGCGACGCCAGCTTCGGTGACGATCTCGCCGCGGCCTACGGTATCGAATGGGCCGAAGACCTGTTTGCGCAGGGCAACGAGGACAACCGATACACCACCAATGTCGAGGCCTACCTTGGCGCACAGCACGAGTGGATGACAAACAATCTGCCGAAGCGCGGCGCGATTGTCGAAGTCAACACCTATGGCGAGCCGGAACTTCCGAAGAAGGCGGAGCAGATTTACACCAAACCGCAGAAGTCGGACCACACCGCCATGTATCTCGACCGCACCGGCAAGGTGCAGACGGTGCATTATCGGATGCCGGACGAGAAGAAGAAGGCGAAGGGCAAGGCCGGTAACGCCACCTCTGGCGAGGACGGGGCAGTCGAGGAGGTTATCGTCTCCAGGCCGCGGCCGGACGTGACGCAAGATGGTTTCAAGATCATCGGCGACTTCCGCACGGATGCGCTCCGCGAGGCGCTCGGCCGTGCGCCTATCGAGGACGACACGCTGACGGCGTTGCTCATCCTCGCCTTCGCCGGAACCAATGTCACGGTGCATTCGCCTTCCTCCGGCGACATGACCGGAACCAGGCGCTTCAATCGGCATGCCGCGATGCTGCTCGATGCCGACGGCAAGCTCTCCTTCGACATGGACACGCTTCGCGTCGCCGCTCGCTCGGCGCTCATCGACATCCTGTCGTGCCGCCGCGGCCACACCAACAGCGGCGTGGTCGCGCGTATCGCCGGCGATACGATCGGCGGGGACGGATTCATCGCGAACATGGCCACCGAGGCATTCCTGGAATGCTTGTCGCGCCCGTCGCTCGAGGCGTCCTGCGCCGCAGTTTCGGTTCGTCCGCGTCAGCGTGTCCGCGAGACGCGTGCCGACCTCGTCGAGCACTACAAGGAGGGGCTGTTCGTCCACCCGGCCGCTCGCTTCGCGCCGGAACCGGCCGAGCTTGCCGACATCCTCAAGGCGCGAGACGCGGCCGTGAAGGATGACGAACAGCCGGAGGACGGTCCGTCCGAAGGTGATGGCGATCGTGATGGCGCGGCCGCCATCACCGGTGATGCCCCAGCCGAGGTCACCGGCGGCGACAAGTCGGAAGCCGGTGGCGACGCCCAAGGCGATGAGACCATCATCGAGGGTGACACCGCCTACTCGGTCGCCGCCGAATAGGCCTCCCCTTCATTCCAGTTCGCCACATCCGCCGCCGGGGTCGACCGGCGGCGGATCTTTGTTCAGCACCCGATCCTAGGAGAATGCCATGAATGCGGACCTGATCATCTCGCTCGCGCCCATCGGCTCCGTCGTCGAATGGTCCGACGGAAACCCACGTCCCCCCGAACACCATGTTGCTACGCTCTATCACTGGATGCGCAACAACGGCGCCGGCCTGCTCGTCCGCAAGTGCGGCGAGGACGGGCCGGATCACCCCGGCGTCTCGCCCTTCTTCATGCTCCGCTGCGAGGATGACCTTCGCACCTTTTCGGTTGGCCTTCCCTATCGTTTCCGGATCGCCTCCCGCCCGATGATCGGATCGGTTCGGATCTTCGAGAGGGACGACCCCGCCGCCCTGATGCTCCATCTCGCCCATGACCGGGACGCCGCGCGCGCCTGGCTTGCCGAGAACACCGCGTTTTCCGGTGCATTCACGGTCGAAGTCACTGCCGACGAGCTGGCGGCCGACCATGTGGAAGGGAGGACAGCGGCATGAACGCGATCGATCGCCCCAACTCGGCAAATCCCACCCCCGAAATCCGGGGGGTGGAGTTTGGCCGAAGCAACGAGGGATTTGCGGACGCCCGGCTCGGCGACCTTCTGCTGGCAATGTTGCCACGCGCCAACGGCGGCTGGTTCCTCGCCAGCGCCTGGCGTGTCGCTCGGCCTCTCTCCGAACTGAAACGCGCCGATTTTTATGGCCATGACGGCGACCTTGCCGATGAGGCGGCGTTTCGGGCGCGTGTCCTGGAGACGGCCGAACATCAGCGGGAGCTGTCCGCCCTTCAGCGCGTTCAGACCCGGATGGTGTGCAGCACGCCATGGGGAGCGTCGCAACTCGCGACGATCTACGCCGAGGGCATCGTCGCGCACATGACCGCCGGCCATGGAGGATTCCGCCTCTCCACCGAGCGAAACGAGAGCGTCGTTCCGTCTCTTCGGATCGGCTCCGGATGGTACGAGGAAGATGACGCCTGGGCGATCGTCGCCCTCACCTTCCCCGACCTCTTCACGACCTACGAGCGCAGGCTCGCCGATCGCATCATCAGGGACAAATGGCCTGATGAATGGGAGGCGATCTACGGACGGCCGCTCCAACCGGGCGAGTCCGTTGGCCGGGACCGCCGCGATTTCGAGCGCCGGCATGCCGGCGCCTGGATTGTCGCATCGGCGATCTCCTCCGGACACCATCCGGGAATGGTGGAAGTGGTGGCCAACCTTGGCGGTCAAAGGGGCGTCGCCGTCATGGAGCGGCGGTTTCTCGTGCCAAAGCCCGAATACGACAGACGCGGTCCATTCGGCTTCGTCATCGATGAGGGGCGTCATGCCCCCTATGACGGCCCATCGTCCTTCATCGGATGGCGGAGGAAAGCATCATGAACTCGCTTTCCGAAAGGCGCGCGCTCCTGTTGCGAATGGAGGAGGCGCGCCGGCAGACCCAGCATCAGCTCGACCTCATCGATCGGCAGATCATCCGCCGGATGACAGCTGTCATCCCGCAACTGCATCCGCGGCGCAATTCGTATCGGCACGGCAAGGCCCCGGAGCCCGCAACCTTCCTCGCCCGCTACCGTGCAAACCTCGCTGCGATCACGGCCGAGCGGCAGCAGGAAATTGATGCGCTGTCACGTAAGCTCGCGCGGCAAGACCGGGCGATTTCCGATTTGCGTGAACGGCATGGGGCCGCGTCATGGTCATGACGGGGAGGTCCAAACCCAAACCCGGTCCCGATCATCCGCTGGTCGAGCACTGGGATGACGAACGCGGGATCGGCAACGGCATCATCGTCACCCTGCTTCCGGGCCATTTCTTCTACGACGACTGTGGCGTCATGGGGTTCGACACGGTGCGCGAGGCGCGCGACGCGATCCGCGAGGTCGCGGCACGCTCACCGATCCGTGGAGGTCAGTCATGATCTTCTCATGTGATCGATGCGGCGAGACCTGGCCGGACCATCCCGTCACCCGCGTCCCCTGCCCTACTTGCAACGCTCGCGCGGGGGCGTGGTGTCGCCGGCCGTCCGGACATCGCGCCGCCGAGCTGCATGTCGACCGCGAGCATGCCGCGCTCGCGAGCGGCGTCCTGCGAAAGTGCCCTGGCCCTGTTGCCGGTCGTGCGCCGAAGATGGCCGGGCAGCTTATTCTCGATCTATAGGCGGCGACCCTCAAGGCCGCCGTCGATCCACACCATCATCTGCAATCAAGGAGGCGAAGATGCCAGACTTCATCATAGAGACGTCATACCATCTGCCGGTGTATCGCCGGCGGCCCTACAGCGCCGAGACAATGGAGCAGGCGTGCATTTTCGCGCTTGGCGACGAAGGGTGGGGAGACGCACGCGAATCTGTCGACGACTCCGGCGAGACCTATGTCAGCGGCATCTGGCAAGGCAAGACCGTCTATGATGGCCCGGAGTTGGCTGTTCCCGACGAGTTTCGTGAAGCAGTCGAGCGAAAGGCCGAGCTGTTCGAGGAGCTCGTCGCACTCCTGCGCGAGCCGGCGCAGCCGATGGGCATATCGGAGCACGATTTCAGGAACTGGTTGCCCCGTGCCGTGGCGATCCTGGCGAAAGCCGATGCGATCGGCAGGGATGCTGCGACCTCCCCATGAGCCGTCTGTCAAGTCCGTCGGGATGATGACGATCAGGCGCACGACGTTCCAGCCATCGTTGACGATAGGACGGTGGCCCCGGCGTCGCGATACGATAGCAGGACCGGCAGGCACTCGGTGAGTTCGGACCGGAGGGTCGCGCGCGTCGATGATCGGCGCGGGCGGCTTCATGGTAGAGGCGTTTGCGGCCATCGAATTCCGTTCGGTTCCGGAAACGAGCCAACCCCTTGCCGAAGCACCCTTCGGTTCTGCACGGCCGTAATCCGGCGGCCGGTCGTTTCAAGGCCGCTTCGCGCCGCGTTGCGGCCGGTTCACCCTCTCCTCGCAAGGCGATCCCGCGTCCCGCGCAGGGTCATCGACCCCGCTTGTCCGCAAGCCCGCCTCGCTCCTTCAGGCGCCCCGGACCTGTGAAAGCGCCCGTCTTACCGCCGGCTTTTCTCGACCGCACCGAAGGGCGCTCCGGCAAGGGGCCGGTCCGAGCCTTCGGAGGAAACCGAAAAGGAAATCGAACATGGCCAAGTCCGCAACCACTCGTCAGCCCGCCCGCGTCGTCCAGCTCCGCAAGGGAGCGACCCTCGAAATGGTCCGCCTCACTTGCCCGGACGCCGCCCAGGCAATGCGGATCGCGGAAAGCTTCGGGACCGCCGTCGTCGACGGCGACGGCATCCGCGACACGCACGAGCGGCTCATCATCGAGGCCGCCGACAGCCTCTCCGAAGGCCTTGCCGAGCGGGCGATGCAGATCCACCTCCAGCGCATCGTCGGTGCTTTCGTGGGATCGGCACACGGGGCGGGGCAGTTCTACTCCCGCGCCGTGACGGAAGCCCGCGACGCGACGGCCAAGGCGGCAAACGACTCGCGCGATGACGATCGCGACGGCATCGTCGGCTACGACAGCTCCGCCCAGCGCAAGCGGGAATTCGCAGCCGACATGGGCATCCAGGCGTTCTCGCTCCGCATGGCAGCCGAGGGCGTCATCGCTGCCTACGAGAACATCGTCGGCGAAGCGTGGAAGCCCTTCGATCGTCCGGTCGAAAATCCCGGCCAGACGCTCGACCGCAAGGCTGCCGCCGCGCAGATGGACGCGCTCGGCTAAGCGATCAGGCGGGGCTTCGGCCCCGCCACTTCTGTTCCATTGCGCGCTCTGGAAGGTGAAGCCGCAACCGGCGAGAGGTCGCCTTCTTGCGATGGTTTGCTCTGGCCGTTGTTGTCGCGCGAAGGGATTGCTAACGACGCGACGTGTCATTGCTTATTGATTTATAACATATCGAGGAGATTGGTGATGGGCATCAAGAGGCTAACCGATCATTGGAGTTGGGGGCTGGTGAGCAGCTCCGCCGTCCTGCTCATTTTCTTCGGTTTTGTGGTCCTGCACGATCTGTTCAACACCCAGCCGATCGGCGGGACAATTCGGGAAAGCGGGATCAAGGTAGACCCATTCGATCTCTTCTTTTCCTGCGCGGCCGCTGTGGTTCTCGTGGCGAACATTGTTTGGGACTACCGCCACAGGAACGACCACGACGTCTGATCCTTTAGTCGGAGGAGGCCCTTCGACTGAACCGCAGCGACGATCCTTGGAGGTTACTTCTTCCAGGGTTTCAGGAATGGGATTGCCGGCACGCGCCGGAACAGTCCCGGGAAATGCAGTGCGTCGTCGTGTTCGCAGAGCACGATCACCTTGAACAGCTTGCCCACTTCGCTCGCAGGCAGCAGCCGGTCGGTCTGCTCCTGCGACAGATGGAGAGCGAAGGGGCTGTCGCTGTGATCTTCGAAGAGCAGTTCCACCCCTTCTTTCCCGCGAGCAGCGGACCACGGACCGACCGAGATGATGACGCTGTCGGCACCCTCCATGTCCCTGAGCCATGCCCGTCGGATTGCAGGAATGAGCAAGCGCGCAGCGCCAGCGTTCCAGGTGAGATAAGCAAGACCGCGGGCCGCAAAGTCCGATGACCAATAGTTGGTGGACAGGATCGCCTGTCCGTCGTTCTCGATCTCCAGCATTCCGCTAACCTCGTTTCACCCTATGGACCGTTGTCGAATACAGCCGCCATACCGGCGGCGGACAAGCCGTTGACAAGCTCGTCAGTCGCGGCGTTCGCGATGGCGCGAACCTCCTCGCCAACCTTCATGAGCGCGACCTGCGCCTCCTTCCTCTCCAAAATGACCTGCTCATAGAGCCTGTCGCTGATCTCTCCCTCGCGCGCCTCTCCGAAAAATGCGAAGAAAACGTCGCCCGGCCGGATCGCGCAATGGTCATTCGCAAAGGTTTCGAGGGTCCGAGCGCGCTCGTCTTGTCGCACCATTGCGCGGTAGCGGTTCAACAGGTCGGTCGGATCTTCGTCGTGGGTCATGGCGAAGACGATAGTCTCCGGAACGTCGCCGGGGCCGAGATGCGCCATGCCTTGCGCAAGCGATGCCAGCGCGACGGTTCGGGCCTTACAGCCAAAACGCATGAACATGGACTCGCGATCGACGATATCGCCGTTATCCGCAACTGCGAGTCGCGTTGGAGGGATGAAGGCGGCGATTGCCGTCGCCGTCGTACTTTGCGTGGCTTTCAATGTTCAAACTCCGGAAATGCGCTTCGGTCGCTCCAACAGATGCTGGATACGCTCGGTGGAGTTGCCCCTTAAAAACCGGACAGGATCAGGTTTCGGTTTGACGGTTTAAGAACTCACGAGGCGAGCGATACCCCAATGCCTTATGTGGGTGAAGGGCATTGTAGTGTTCGAACCATGAAGGCAGTTGCGCGATAACGGTTATTGCGTCCGGCAATGGGTTCACCGAGACGTAATCGCGCTTGAAGGTTTTGACAAAGGCTTCGGCCATTCCGTTGGACTGGGGGCTGCGAACGGGCGTCGAGCACGGCTCCATGCCGATATCGATGAGCAGCGACCTTGTATCCTTTGCGATGAAACAGGAGCCGTTGTCCGTCAGCCATTCGATTGGCTTTGGAAGGGTGTTGACGAGACCAAAGCGGTTCTCGACAGCGGTGATGACAAGGTCCTGGACGTCCTCGCTCTTGATGCCCGCGGTTGTTGCGACATGGGCGATGGCCTCACGATCACAGCAATCGAGAGCGAAGGCAACGCGCACCTTTTCCTTGTTGTCACAGCCGATTTCGAAGCCGTCTGAACACCAACGCAGGTTCGACTGCTCGACAGCAACACGGCCGTCATGGCGGCGCGTGTCGATCGCACCGGTGTGGCGCTGAAGGAGCATGCCGTGGACCTTCATCACCCGGTAGACGCGCTTGGCATTCGGCCATGGTCGGTCTTCGTTGCGGGCTTTACGGCGCAGGATCGCGTGAACCCGGCGATATCCGTAGGTCGGCATGTCGTCGATGATCGTCTTGATCTCATCCACCAGTTCCTGATCGGCGAGCGGCGGCCGCCCTCTGGCTCTGGAAGGACGTTGCTTCACACGTTGCGCGATGTTGGATCGGGCGATACCCAAGGTCTCGCAAACCGCCGTCATCGCGAACCGTCCTTCGGCAACGAGAGCGAGCGCAACAGGTGTTTTTTTGACCCTGATGCTATCTCAAGCGCTTCTTTGAGGATTTCGCCTTCCATCGTCTTTTTGCCGAGGAGGCGCTGAAGCTCTTTCACCTGGTTCTGAAGTGCCCTGTATTCGGATGCCGGCACCACCTCTTCCTGCGATGCGGTTGCCGTCAGCGCACCTTGCACCGCAAGTTTGCGCCAGGCGAACAACTGGTTCGGCTGAATGCCATGCCGTCGCGCAACGATGCTGACCGTGACGTCAGGCTCGTAGGTCTCCTGGACTATCGCAAGCTTCTCCGCTGTCGACCAGCGACGGCGGCGCTCAGGGCCGGACAGCACTTCAATCTTAGGCATATGACTGGTCATAATGGGCACACTACTCCTAACACTTAACAAGTGGGAGATCGTGTCCGGGGATTTAGGGGGCTACTACACTCGGTGGCAAGGGGAAGTTTGTTTAGATCCACGCCCGACGGCGACATTACGTTCTGAGAATATCTGACTGGTTGCATAATGCAAGCACCTTGGTTGCCGTCCAACATACTTTGAACGCAGGCGCTCCGTCTTTCGAAGTGACCCAGCCGCGATCGCGACTATCGTGCCCGGGAAGCGTGCGATCGAAGGGCGGGCCGACACCTCGCGACCTGTCCGGCTTCGGTCCTGCCGGGGTCGGGCGTCCGCGCAAGGGCTTGCGCCCTCCTCCACTCCGTTCCGGCGCTCCGCGTGCGCCGTACCCCCTGATGACCCCGGCCCCTGGACCGCCGTGACAGGTCGCGATTGGCGCGACCTCTGAAACGGAGGTTGAGAAAATGAAGAAAAGGCAGGAAAGCCAGCGCCCGGACATCTACACGCGCATTACCGGCAAGATTGTTGACGATCTCGAAAAGGGTGTCCGGCCCTGGATGCGACCCTGGCATGCTGCCAACACCGATGGACGGATCACCAGGCCGCTTCGCCACAATGGCCTTCCTTACAGCGGAATGAACGTGCTGCTCTTGTGGTCCGAAGGCATGGCGCGAGGCTTCGCGTCGCCTATGTGGATGACGTTCAAGCAGGCCCTGCAGCTGGGGGCGGCGGTGCGCGAGGGCGAGACAGGCACGACCGTCGTCTTCGCCAGCCGGTTTTCCAAGACGGAAGCGGATGGCGCTGGCGGCGAGGTGGAGCGGGAGATCCCGTTTCTCAAGGCGTATTCCGTCTTCAACGTCGAACAGATCGATCGGCTGCCGGACGATTATTATCTTCCGGGAGCGCCGGTCCGTGATCCGATCGAGCGGGTCGAAGAAGCCGATCGTTTCTTCCAGAACACCGGCGCGGTGATCCGTCACGGCGGCAACGAGGCATTCTTCCTGCCTGGCGCTGACATCATCCAGATGCCTCCGCTCCCCGCCTTCAAGGATGTGGCGAGCTACTATGCGACCCTCAGCCACGAGGCCACCCACTGGACTGCCCCGTCCAATCGTGTCGGCCGCGACCTCTCCCGTTACTCGAAGGACAAGAGCGAGCGGGCCCGTGAGGAACTGATCGCCGAACTCGGTAGCTGCTTCCTCTGCGCAGATCTCGGCATCACGCCCGAGCTGGAGCCGCGCCCGGACCATGCGTCTTACCTTGAGGCATGGTTGCGTGTGTTGTCCGGCGACAAGCGTGCGATCTTCCAGGCGGCCGCGCACGCGCAGCGCGCTGTCGCTTACCTTCACGGTCTCCAGCCGGCTGCGTTCGAAGCGCGGGAGGCAGCGTGATGAACGCCATCCCCTCCTCCCGCCTGTTGATCCTCGCCTGCTCGGCAACGAAGCGCGATGGCCCGGAATACCTGCCCGCGCTTGAACGCTATGACGGTCCGCTCTGGCGGACGCTTCGGGCGGTAGACCCCCATGGTGAGAAAGCGAAGATCGCCTTCCTGTCCGCCCATCTCGGCTTCCGTGCCGCTGACTGGCCGATCGAGATGTACGACGCCCGGATGACCGAGCAGATGGCGGCTGCCATGAAAACCGGCGATCTCGGCACGCGGTGGCCTCGCCCGAAGACCCAGCGTCGGGCGATGCCTTCCGGAGAGCATCCGGGCATGCATATCTACCACCTTTGCGGAGGAGCCGAACGTCGGGTCTTCCGCGACGTTGCGATGGTCGGAGGCCATCTCTATCTCGACGTCATGCGGCACCTTGTCAGCCTGTTCCGTCTCCGCGGCTATGTCGCCGACGATGCGCGGATCACGGAGATCAACGGTCCCATCGGCCTGATGCGCCGTGATCTCCGACGCTGGCTTGTCGAGAATGACGGGGAGGCGAACTGATGTTCTTTTCCCCGATCGACCGTGGCGAGTGGCTTGAGCCCTCCCCGATCCGGCTGCGCGCGCTGAGCCTCGGCGCCGGCGTTCAGTCGACTACGATGGCGCTTATGGCGGCTCATGGCGAGATCGGCCCGATGCCCGATTGTGCCATATTCGCGGATACCGGCTGGGAGCCGCGCGCCGTCTACGAGCACCTCGAATGGCTGATGTCGGACAATGTCTTGCCGTTCCCCGTCCATATCGTCTCGGCCGGCAACATTCGTGACGATCTCATGGCGGCCGGTGACGGCAACCGATGGGCATCCATTCCCGCGTTCGCCAAGACCGTCACGCCCGCCGGCGCGATCGTGCCCATCCTCGACGAGGACGAGGATGGCGAGATCATCGAGATCGGGTCGCGTAGCACTTCGCGCGAGACCACGTCCATCGGCATGATCCGCAGGCAATGCACGACTGACTACAAGGTGGTGCCAATACGACGCAAGGTCCGCGAGTTGGCGGGCCTTACGCGGAAGCGCTCACCCGACCATGCCGTGGTCGAGCAGTGGATAGGGATCAGCTGCGATGAGATCGTTCGGGCGAAGCCGAGCTTCGAGGCGTGGCAGACCAAGCGCTTCCCACTAATCGAGCAGCGGATGACCCGACGCGATTGCCTCGCCTGGCTGCGCCGCCATGGCTATCCCGAAGCTCCGAAATCGAGCTGCGTCGGGTGCCCCTTCCACGATAACGCAAGGTGGCGCTTCATGCGCGACCATGACCCGGACGCCTGGGCGGATGCGATCGAGGTCGACCGTGCGCTGCGCACGGGCCTTCGCGGTATCCGGGGGGAGGTCTATCTCCACCGCTCCTGTGTGCCGCTCGACGCCGCCGACCTTTCGACGGCTTCCGATCGTGGCCAGCTCGACCTCTGGCCGAACGAGTGCGAGGGGATGTGCGGTGTCTGATCGCTCCTCGCGCGCGCAGGTGAGAAATCCCCTCCTGCGCCTCCCGGCAGCGCAACGGATCCAGTGCCTTCCGCCCGAGGCGCGGCAGGCGCTTGCCGCGCTGTTGCTCGAACTGTCCCGCGATGCGCGGGACCACGCCAACCGAAGCTGGCGGCAAAACAAGGCGCCGATGGCTGCCTACTGGAAGGCAGTCAGCGTCTATGCCGGCCATCTTCACCGCATCACGCGCCCCGCGAAGGTCGAGATCGAGACCGGCGCGCACGCGCTCCATCCTGAACAGGATCAAAGAAGATCGTCCAATGAGCCCTCATGAAGCCGTCGCCCTCGCATACAGCGCGCGCCAGAGACAAGTCCGTCTCGCTGCCATGCTGTTTCGCAGCATGGGCTTTCAACTGAACCGGAGCAGCCTCAATCGGCTTGCCATGCGTATCGGCTACAACGGTGGCGACTGGCATGCTGCCGCGCGTCGGGAGGCCATCTATGTGCTCCATCTTGCGTTGTGCCCGAACCGGACGATCTGGCGCGGGAAAGGCTGGCGTGAACCGTTCACGATCGGCCTTTAACTGAGGGCATCGATGATGATGCCGACGTTCCGTCCCGACCTCACCACCTACTCGCATGAAGCTTTTCGGGGTGGTAAACGTCATTCATTTGCATTACATTACCCTCGAAGGAGTTCCTCATGGCTGCAAATGCACTCGTCCAGACACGCATCGATACCGAGATCCGCGACCGCGCCTCGGCCGTGCTCGAAAGCATGGGCCTCACGGTTTCCGATGCGGTTCGCATCCTGTTGACCCGCACGGCCAACGAGGGCGCGCTTCCGCTGGAACTCGTCACGAACAGCGCCGCACACGATGCTTGGTTCCGGGCGAAGGTCCGGGAGGCCCTGGACGATAGCCGCCCGGACATCCCCGACGATCAGGTGGAGGCGCATTTCGCGAAGCGCCGGGCCGCTGCCCGCAAGGCCGGCGATCCGAAGTCGTGAGGCTTGTCTGGTCGGCTTTCGCGCTCTCCGACCGCGATGCCATCTTCACGCATATCGAAGGCGAGAACCCCGCGGCCGCCATTGCGGTCGACGAACGGATTGCGGCCGCGGCGCACCGTCTCCGCGACTTTCCGGAGAGCGGCCGACCTGGCCGACTTTCCGGGACGCGCGAACTCGTCGTCACAGGCATGCCCTACCTCGCCGCCTATCTTGTCAGCGGAGAGATTGTGCGGATTCTTCGTGTTCTGCACGGCGCGCAACAATGGCCGGAGGACCTTCCTTCCGATTGAAATACGGAGCGCAGGAGCGGGGGGCAGTCGGTCCCGCCTCCCCTGCGGGCCGCTATGCTGAGGCTCCTGCGGCTGCCCTTTTTCCCGCTCCTACGCGTCGAGAATTCCCGAAATCCCGCCCTTATGGGCGGCGCTATGCTGATTTCTCCGATGCTCTTCTTCCTCGTCGACCGCGCCTTGCTCGCTGCGCGTCGCGCCGGCACGATCCGGCCGGCTCGCGTTACCCACGCTGTGGACGAGAGACGGCACTCCACGCTTTCGGAGGGTGACGGCAGCGGTTGAAGTCGTCGGGATGTTGCCGGCGGGAAAGAGATGGCCCGCCATTCCGCGCCCGAAGAGGCTGGGGGACGCGCCACGCCTTACGGCGGGCAGGCGCGGTATCCGTATCGCGACGAGCGGCCCGGACGAGGACGAAGCCACCGTGCCTATCGGCCGGCCAGGCCGATGGATGATCGATGCACATTGGGCGCTGTATCGGCCGAGTTGCATGAGATCGCCAAGGCACGCGGTCCTGCCGAGGGCCGCCCCCGCCGGCAACCGACACGGCCGCCGGCATGATCCGGGCCAGAGGCGCGGGTGTGCGGAGGAGCATGCGCTCGATCGGGCCGGGCCAAGCCAAGGAAACGCAGAGCGCGTAGCGCGGCCGGCGATCACAATGGCGCTGGCATGACGCGAGGGCTGACGATGACGGCCCGCCATCTCCAAAACCCATCCGGTCTGATCAACCCCGGCGCGGCCACCACGTCCTCGATGTGGCATGTCTGATCGGAGAGCGGCTGCGCCTCGATCGTCCTCCCGCAACGCCCGTCCGCAACTTTCTTCCCCTGCGAACAGGGTTCGCATTCCTCGCGGGACAAGAAAGCCGCTCCCGGCCGTCCTCCACCTTGTTCCGGCCTGAAGGTGCGGTCCGATCGTCCCCGATCCTTTCGACAGCCATCGAGGTCGCGATGGTCGCGACCCGAACAAACCGGAAGGATTTCGAAAATGGCTATTATCGGCAGCTTCACCACCACCGCCAACGCAATTACCGGCCAGGTCCGCACCCTGACGGTCTCCATGAAGGCCCGCCTCGTCCCGATCGAGCGCAGCTCGCAGAACGCCCCTGATTTCCGGATCATGTCCGGCATGGCCGAAGTCGGCGCCGGCTGGAAGGCGGTCTCGGAAGACGGCGAGCCCTACATCTCGGTCAAGCTCGACGACCCGAGCTTCAACGCCCCGATCAACTCGGCGCTGTGGCCGGCTGAAAAGGACGGCGACTACGACCTGGTCTGGAGCCGCCCGAAGCGCGAGGCCTGACACCTGGACTGCCCCGCCGCAAGGCGGGGCTCTTCCCTTGTCGTGGTGAAGCCGGAAGCAGGCATCGAGCCCGCTTCCGGCTTTTCAGGTGTTTGGCGGAAAAGGAGAGGTCTGGTGAGCGCGGCCGGCTCGCCACGACCGCGCAGGGCTTTTGCGGCGAACTCCGCCGCGTCAGCCGGGCAACCGCGTCGTGCGATGGCTCGTCGTGTTGCTCCTTGGCCTGTAGCCACGGGCGCGCCGCTGACGGAGCAGATCGAGAAATAGGCGAACGGCCTCTTCTTCCCGCTCGAAATGGTGGACCTTCTCCTGACCCGCCGTGCCGATGCGGCCCCAACGCCGTGTCAGGCAGCAATCGCCGAACAGCGTCGGCTCGATCGCCATGGCATAGTAGCGCGCCATGTTTTTCGTCGGGTCCGTCCGTTCGACATAGAGCTGGTAGGGTTGTGCGATCATGGAGGGATCGTCGCCGATCGCGGAATCCGTGTCCAACGACAGTTCTGAATCGATTACGTGCCAATGATTCATGGCCGTGATGATTGGCGGTCCCGGTAGAATGGTCTGGGCGAGCCGCCTTCGGCGACCGCGTGCTATGCGCCTGCGCACGGAGCCTGCCAGCAGTCTCCGCCCTATCGGGTAACGCCCACATCTCGCGGGATGAACCCGGCCGGTTCGACCGGCCCGCTCCATCACGAAGGGCCACCCTTCGCGCTTCCCCCGGCTGGTCGCCGGACACAGGCCGCGCCCCATCGGGCGCGGGGCTCTTCTTACGACGTCCAATTGTACGCCAGCCCGGAAAGCGTCAAGGACGGCGCGCCCGAGCCGATTTTATGCCGCCGCCGGCGACGTCAGAAAATCGGCCCAGGCGCTTGCAAGCCGCGTTCCGCGGTCCTTGACCCTCCCCGGGCAACAGCGTGGCCCCCCTTCCGTCATGACGAAAGGAGACATATCATGAATGATTTCAACGCACTGAAGCTCATCCCGATCGTTGTATCGTTCCGCGAGGACGTGGCTGTACGCGAACAGGCATGCAAGAGCGAATTCGCGCGCAGCCTTCACAGCACGCTTCTCGGCATGCTCGATGCGATGAAGGTCGATCTCGACAGGGAGGTCGAGGAGGAGAAAGCGCTTGCGCCTTTTCTGGGAACGCCGGAAGGCGACTTCTATTACCGGATCTACCACGTCTGCACGTTCTTCGAACATCGCTGGACCGCAAAGGGAGCAATCTCGATCCTGGATCCGATCGAGGAACTCGTCGTCATCGAGGACGACGCCTTCCCGTTTCCCGTCGAGTACAGCGAGGTGCCGGCCGACGAGATGGAAGGGCTTGCCGAGGTCATTGAAATGATCACGCAGCAGACGGGCGTCCGCTTCGTCGCGGCGCGCGTTTGAGATCAGGAAGGCAGGCCGCAGGGCCTGCCTTCCTTCTTCCCTTGGAAGCGAGCGTGCGCCGGCGGATCGACCGCCTTCGCACGCTGACCTGGCCGTTCGTTCCAGCTTTGTGATCCTACGAGGAATGCCGGCTGGCCGCCGGATGCGGACACGGCGCCTGCCGGCGCCGTGGGTTACCTCTCTCTGGTCGCCCATTGTCGCACCGCCTCTCCGGCGTCAAGGACATCGCGGTTCCCCCAATTTTCAGTCGACGCCCCGATGGGCGTCCCCGGAAAATCGGCACCCCCGCTCGCCGCCGCTGGCGGCCGCACACGGTCCCTGACCCCTCGATGCGCCGGTGCGGGCTCTTTCCGTCAGAGAGACGAAAGGAGAATTTCATGACCTGGGATCAAGCCCTCATGCTGATGGTGAAGCTCGCCGGCTTCAAGCTCATCGTCCGCGCCAACCGGCTCGGATGCGACACCGATCTCGCCCGTGATGCACACGATATGCTGACCGGCCATCTTGACGAGTTCCGCGAGGATCTCGACCGGGTTCTCGCTTTGTGGAACGAGTTGCTGGCCGAGCGTGACGCTGATGTGGCCGAGGATGTCGCCTACCAGTTGCGCGACATGCGCATCAGGGTCGAGCACTTCTGGCTCCACAACCATCATCCATATATCGCCGGTGGCTGGCGTCACGCCGATGACGCCGGCGGTTATCGCATCGCCGATGAATGTGACTACGAGCTGTTCGCGTCCCGCCATTGGGTGCGGCCTCTCGCGGACGACGAGCTGTGCGGCCTGCGGACTATCCTCGACCAGCTTGCCGGAGAGACGGGGCTGATCATCCCGGCCGTCGTGATCTACTACCGGCCCGATCCCGACCAGCCCGAGGCCCGGCGGTCCGATCCCTGCGATCCCGAGGCCCCCATCCCATGGTGACGTCGTTCGGGAAGGTGGCGGTAGCCGCATTCCCGCTTTTTTTGCGCCAATGCGGACGCGACCCCTGGCCGGGGCCGCGGTGCCTTCTCTTTCTGATCGCCCACTGTCGCACCGCCTCTCCGGCGTCAAGGACAGCGCGGTTCCCCCAATTTTCAGTTGACGCCCAAGGGGGCGCCCCCGGAAAATCGGCTCCCCCGCTCGCCGCCGCTGGCGGCCGCAGGCGGTCCCTGACCCCTCGATGCGCCGGTGCGGGCTCCTCCGCGTCAAAAACGCAAAGGAGACGCTGATATGTCCGATCCCTTCTACTACACGAAGCTCTACGCACGCCTTTCCGGCTGGCGGCTCATGGTGCTTGCGAACCGCTTCGGATGCGACGACGATTTTGCGCGCGAGTTGCACGACAACCTGCTCGAAGGATTGAGCGGCGTGATGTGGGAAGCCCGCAATATGAGCCAGCTCGAGCGCGACGTCCTCACCGCGACCGATCCGGAGGACCTGTCCCTGGCGAAGTTTCTTTATGAGGGGCACGCAGAAATCCTCGCGGAACGCAGGATCATCCTGCTGGACTATCTGGAGATCGACCACGAGACCCACGAGTACCGCCTGAATGGCGGCGAGTGGTTTTGCGCCTTGAGTGCGGACTGCGATGGCGTATCGGTGGACTACCCGACGACCGTCGAACTGGCCGACGAGGAGCTTGGCGGTCTGCGACCGATCATCCGCGGTATCGGAGCGGAAACCGGCATCGAGATCACCGTCGAACGCATCGATTACCGGTAGCCGGCCTGCGGGAGGCGGTCTTCGCCGCCTCCCGTCAATCTCGGCAAGGCCGTCGCCTCGCCGGACCCGTCTCTCCTGCCCGATGGTCCGCCCGGGCGTGGTGGCCCGCATCGGCAAGAGAGCTTCGTTCTTATCCTGACATCGTCGGGCAGGCCGGTAAAGCGGCCCGTGAAAGTGGCCCATCTCCCGCGCCAGTCCGCGAGCGGACCCGTGAAGATGGGCCACTTTCCGCGCCAGCCGCTTGACAGTCCCGCCCGCCGCCGTGGGGTCGGGCTGTGCTCCTCCCCCACTCTGTCCGGCAGGTGGCAGAGGCCATTCCGAAGAGAAAGGAAAGGCTTCGCCGGCGGGCGGCCGCCGGCACCTTCACCCTGCAACGAGGAAAGGACAGACCATGGATACGACGACCGACGACACGCTAGGCATCACGCTGGTAGAGAAGGGCCTGGCCCCAAATCTCGGGCTCCTCGACATCAACAATTCGTTGTCGGTTCCGCACGGCTTCGATCTGCCGGAGCCATGGAACCTGCCTTCGCGAATGTTCCGCTTCCCGGTCGAGGTCGCCTCGCCCGACAAGGATCAGCCGCGCAGGATCGGCCTGCGCCATCCCCTGCTTGCCGATCATCCTTATGTGCGCCACCTAGAAAAACTGCTCGGCTTTGAGATCGACCGGCGGGGCGCGCCGAACCGTTTCGGCTATACGAGCGGGCCGACCGCCCGCTGGTGGCACGCCGTCGATCTGGTCACCGCCGGTAAATGGCGGGAATTGCTGGAGACGCAGGCATTCACCGAGCCCGCCTGCATCATGCAGGCGATCGCCTTCGGCTGCCGCTACTCGCATCATGAGGACAGGAAGGCATCGGGCTACCTGTCCATCGCCGAGGCTCGCGAGATCATGCGCGTCCTTGGGGCGCGCGAACCGGCGGACCGCGGCGCGTCGGTTCGCGCTTTCTCGACCCCCAGCATCTGCCGTCAGGACAGCGGACGCGAGCATTGGCCCATCAATACCGGACGGCTCGCCGCCGAGGCTGTGGCCTGGGGCTTCATTCTCGGTATCGAGGACGGCTGGTTTCGCTATGACCGCTCCGGCTTCCTCCACTGGTCCGCGCCGGGCCGGGAGCGCTACGCCGCCGGCGACAGCGCCATCTACACGGAAGCCAGCGGTCAATCTGCCTTCGCGTTCTGAAGGCTATGGTCGCGTCGCCGAAAAATCACCGAGATCCGATCGCATACGGAGACCGCCGTCTGATGGTGCCGCCCGCCATGAAGCCGCTCGCGCCTTCGATCAATCGATTGGCCAGCCCACACAGGAGATAGCATGAGCCGCTATACAATTACCCTTGCCAAGGGCGAGAGGACCGACGATGAAGCCGTCCTCGGCTTCGATCCGCCCTTGCGCAGCTTCTTTCTTCAGGGTTTTGAGGCCGACGACGACTTCGGGACACCGGAAATCTGGCTCGGAACACTCCTTGAGGAGTTCCCGACCCTGGAGGGGATCATCGAGGCGGCGCGAGCGCAGGGATATGAGGTTCGCGACCTCGACCATGCCGACATGATCGCCATGCTTGCCGAAGCCGGTCAGAAATACGAGCCGTCGATCGCCGAGAAGCTCGGCTTCATCCTCTAGGCCTCCCTCCCCTTCCCTCGCGTTGAAGCCGGATACGGCATCGAGCCGCGTCCGGCTTCCGGGTGCCATGCGGAGAGGAAAAGTCTGCTCAGTCCGTCCGAGGATGCCATGGAGCCGGTCAGGCCTCAAGGACGCGCGGTTCCCCCAAATTTCAGACCCGTCCCTTGCGGGCCGCGCCAGAAATTCGGCACCCCCACGCGCCGCCGCTGGCGGTCGCTTTGCGATCCTTGACCCCTGCCCGCCCCCATGACCGGCGGCGTCGTCTTTCACAAACGTCAAGGAGACGACGATGACCTACGTTCTCGAAGCCACGATTGAGGAACTGCGCGCCGAGCTGCGCCATTGCGACCCGGCGGAGCGCGCTCAGATCCAGGCCGAACTGGATCAGGCCTATGCGGAACGCGAGGTCATCGTGGCCGAGCACGAAGGCCGCGTCAGCAGCGAGCCTCCCTTCTAGGGAGGCTTTCGCCATAGTCGCGTTCACCCATTTACAGGAATGCGGTATTTGCTGTATATTACAGCAAATCCAGCAAATACAGGAGATCGCCATGCCGCGTTCGGGTGGTTCCTATACGACCAGCGACCTATCCCGGAAATCCGGGGACATCATCGCCGAAGCCCTGCGCCGGCCGGTGACGATCACCCAGCGCAACAAGCCGCGCCTCGTCCTCCTCAACATCGACGACTACGAACGGCTGATGCGCCGTTCCGATGCCCGGTCCGCCGGCACCATAGAAACCATGCCGGACAGCCTCTTTGCAGACTTCGAAACTGCCGTCGAAGCCTATGCGGCCGAGGACGAGGGCTTGAAGTCATGAGCTATGACACCATCCAGACCGCAACCGTCATCCGCTACCCCTATCTTTGGGCCAGAGAGGCGCGGGCGGGAGAGACGGAGGGCCGCAAGGAGCGGCCGGTCGCCGTCGGCGTCCGCCTTCCCCGGCCCGATGGCGATCTGGTTCTCTTTTTCCCGATCAGCACCAAGCAGCCGGAGGCTTCGCGGTTCTCCGCCGAAATCCCGGCGATCGAGAAGCGCCGCGCCGGCCTCGATACCGATCTGCGGCTCTGGATCATTCTCGACGAATTCAACACCGATATCGTCGGCCAGTCCTTCTACATTGAGCCGGAACCGCCGATCGGCCGCTTCAGCAAGGCCTTCTTCCTGCCTCTGCTGCGTACCTTCATCGCCCGGCGGAAGGAATTTGCCGAGGTCAGCCGCTTCCGCTGACCTCGCGCCGCAACCCATCGCCGATTCGGCTTTGATGCCGCTTGCGATCACTCGCACCAGCTCCGTCGCGATCCTTCCCATCGGCGGGCCAGACCTTCGCCAACCAGCACCTCGCCGATAGATCGCCCCTCGCGCGTCACCATGCGCAGCTTGCGTCCGTACCGGTCTTCGGAGCGCCAGCCAGCGACGAGCGAAAACGGCCCCGCATTCAGCAGCTCCCGGAGGCGACGTTTGATCGTGTCGAAGATCTGCGGCACGCGACTGTTAAGCGCATCAGTCAGCAGCTCACCTGCATGCCGGCGGCCGGTCCCCCATTCCGATGTGCCGACGGCGAGATAACCAAGCTGGCGCGCATCGACAGTCCAGGAAGCCAGTTCCGGCATATGATGGATCTTGATGTCGACGTTCATTGTCTCCTTGACGAAGGCCACTACATCGAGGGCGGGGATCCACGGCGCGCCGAGACGCGCGGTGATGTCGGACGGGCGAAGATCGACCGGCTGCACGCCCTGCAGGGCCGTGACGTTGCGCTCGTAGACTGGATCGAGAAGGGCAGCGGCTTCCGCGACCTTCAGCTTGTCGCGGACACGGCCTGACAGATAGGCATCAGCCATCTGCCACGAGCCGTCGGCGGGGTCCTGGAAGATCGCGCTGCCAAGCTCGGAGACAACGTCCTGCGGATCACAGTGCAGCAGCTCGGCGATATGATCGACATCGACCCGGCCCCGTTCATTGAGAACGACGGCGAGCGCGTCGGCCGCGCTGGAAATCACCGGCGGCGCCGGCGGAGAGATAACGCGCTCCGTGAAAATCGGTCCGGGTCTGGCCGTGTCGTTTTCGAGATCGTAGTCCTCGATCGAGGCGACCAGCCAGCAATCGGGGTCGTCGAGGAAGGGCTGGAGATTGGGACGCCGATGGCTTTCGCGCGTCTCGCCGGTCTCCACGTCCTCGCTGATCGAGACGGTGGTGTGGTTGATCGGTCCGAAGTCACGAACGAAACTCGACCAGGCAATGCGCAGCCTGAACTGAATACCTTGACAGGGCTGGTCCAGTTCCTGGGCTTTCAGCACCTCGCGCACCGCATCGCGGACCGGGATAAGCTTGCGGATGATGCGGACGTGCTTTTCGGGAATGCCGTCGCCGCCCCGGCCCTTGCGCGCCTTGATCGCAACCGGCTCGCCGTCGATGATTTGCATCAGGCCGCGTGCGTTGTCGAAGAAGAAGCTCCCTTCACGCACATGCCGGCCATTGGGCAGATCGACGCCGGTCTGATTGCCCGCTCCATCCAGATCAGGATCGATTTCCGAGGGTTCGCCGTCATAGCGGTCTTCCGGAAGGAGATTGACGGCGACCGACAAGGCCGCATGAAGATTCTCGCCGTCGCGGGGCACGCATGTGTAGGTCTCGCCGAAGGGACCAGAGGTCAGCGCATGCGTGCCGAGCACAAAATCCGGGTGGCGCGCCAACCAGCGGTTGACACGGATCGCGCCCTCATCGGCTGTGGCCGGCCGGACCTCCTCGGTGTCAAGCCAGGACTGGTCGCCTTCCGGCTCGCCCGACTTGCGCTTGCGGAAAAACAGGATGTCGACAACGACATCCGTCCCGGCGTCCGCGCGGAAACTTCCCTCGGGCAGCCGGACCGCAGCGATCAGGTCCGACGACTTCGCGATATGCTTACGCGCGCTGCGGTCGGCCTTGTCCATCGTGCCCGAGCTGGTGACGAAGGCCGCGAAGCCGCCCGGCTTCAACAGGTCGATCGACCGCGCGATGAAGTAGTCGTGCAGGCGCAAGGACAGCGATCGATAGGCCCGGTCGGAACGGACCGTTCGGTCGGAAAAGGGCGGATTTCCGATGGCGAGATCGAAGCTCGATGGCAATTCCGTGCGGGCGAAATCGGCGGTGACGATGCGCGCCTGCGGCTGCAACAGCCGGGCGATGCGCGCCGTGACCGGATCGAGCTCGATGCCGGTGACATGGGAGACGTCGCGCAGGCCTTCCGGCATGAGCGCTGCAAACAGCCCCGTGCCAATGCCTGGCTCCAGTACACGCCCGCCGCGCCATCCCATGCGCTTGAGACCCGACCAGATCGCCCGGACGATGAACTCCGGCGTAAAATGGGCGTACTGGGTGCAGCGTGCGAGGGAAGCATAATCGCTCTCGCCGACGGCATCCTCCAGATCGATGCTAATTTCATCCCAGCCCTTGCGGAAATCGATCTCGCCAGGCCGGCGAAAGACGCCATTGGCTAGATCGGACGCACCGAAACCTGTGAAACGGATCAGTTGCGCTTGTTCTTCAGCGGTCGCCGGGCGCTCATCCGCGTCGATTTTCGCCGCGAGCCGGATCGCAGCAACGTTGTCGCGGGCGCGCTCCTTCCAGCCCTGCGCGAGACCTCGGTCGTCGGTGAGATAGAAGTTCGAACCACGTTCCCGGACGGGCTTGGAGGGTGCGCGGGCGGCAGCTGCGATCGGCATCGCCGGCGCCGGGGACGATGGGTCGGGATCGTCGTCGGGTTCAAAGTTGCCGGCAAAGGCCATCACGCCAAGACCGAGACCGGACGAAAGGGCTGTATTGCCGAAAAGATCGATGGTGAAAGGGTCGTCGTGCGACATGTTGTTTCTCCTAGCTGAAGGCGCACTTCGCCGCTCCGCTGGTGTCCTCCAGCAGGCTCGACATGTGCGGATGTTCGGGATTGGGGTGCGAGCGGCCGCCAGACGGCGCCCATCGCGGAAATGCTAGTCCTGCTGGACTGCGAGGAGCTGCATCGAGTTCGGCTGCAAGACGATCTTCAGATGCGTGCAGCCGGGCCTGGCCGCGATCAGCTTCACGAGCATGAAGCCATCGAGAAACTCGATTCCGTCATCCCCGCCGAAATGCTGACGCTTGTAGTGCCAGTAATCGGGGTTGGTCTTCGGGTTGCACTCTTCGGCATAGACGACGAACGGACGCTGCCCTTCCGCGAGCTTGCCGTTGGAGAGGATGTAGACGCCCTCGTCGCCGACCAGCCAGACACCGGGCTTTTCATCACGGCCGGGATAAAGCCCATAATGAGGATTGCGGAAGCCGCCGTTGACGTAGGCGTCGAGCCGCCCGCGCATCATCACGACGCGGACATCCGTCACGGAAAAGGTGAACATCGCCTCCTCCCCTCATGCCGCGATTGCGTCGGGGAGGTAGCGCAGATGCACCGGCAGCTTGGCTGCGATCTCCGCATCCGTGAGGTCGTCGAGCAGCTTGACCTCGCGGCTTCGGTCGCGACCGAAGAACAGGACCGTTCGCCGCCCGCGCTGCGCCTGCGGAAAGCGCCAATCGGCATAGCCGCGGTATTCGTCGTGGCTTGAACTCCAGATATGCTCGATCCGCTCTTCGCGGGTCATTGCACGGACTGGACGGCTTTCCCGCTCGACAATGGCGGCGCGCATGTGTGCGGGCGAACCCTTGTCGGCAAGGTCGCAATAGGCGTGGAAGAACCGCATCCGGTCGTCGATCTTCAGGGTGAAGAAGACGCTGGTGATGCAGCCCGTCAGGAATTCCCGCATGGCGAACATCTCGCCGTTCATGAAGAGCGGCGGCAGGATGTTGAACATGTAATCATGCTCGATCTCGGTAAGCTCGAACCACTCCCCGCGATAGAGGCCGGCATCGGCATCCTCGAAACGATTGGGGCGCTGCGTGTGGCGATCGAACATGCGGAACATCTGCCGGCGGTCGGCAATACCCTGGTAGACTTTGCGGATTGGAGAAGAGGGGTTCATTGGCGGGCTCCTTCAGCCTCGTCGGACTGGAGCGCGACGCATCCTCGGGGATCACCATCATCTTCAGCCCTTCCTGACCCCTCCCCAGCGGCCGCCTCTCCGTCCGGCCGGGTCAAGTGCCGGCGGAGCCGGGCGAAGCTTCACACTTGACGCGGCTGGCGGGTATGCGGCAGCCGGGTTTCATTCGTTTTATTTCCTTCTTCTTCCTCCCCAATTCGGCCGCATGCCCGGGCTGATCCGCCGATGAGCCGCGCACTCGTCTTCGCCCCAATCCTCGTCGCTACCGGCGAGATCATCTTGGAGATCTACACGCCAGAGCTAAGTCGGCCGATGTGGAAGCTGCGAAGCTGGAGGCCGCGTCAAGACTTGGCGCGCCATTGCGGATCGAGATGACGACGGCGAAGGTCGGGCCAGCGATCCTCGATCGCGCATCATGAGCGCTGGAGGTGCCGGTCTGCCCGATCAGGCGATTGCCCCCTCCTTCAGCATCGCATTCCAGTCCTCCGCACGCGGCTTCAGACGTTCGAAGTCGCAGGAGAGTTCACCGGCAAGCTCACGCAACCGCGCCACGAACGCTTCGCCCTGCGTGTTCGCATCGGTCGCGGCGACGAAGCGGACATCGGGCCGTTCCCCCAACATGCGAATGGCGCCGTCGGTGGCCGGCGACCAGCCGCCGCCAGTGCTGACATAAAGCGTATCGCGCCGGGCCTTCTCGATCGCGCCAAGGCTCATGGCATCGATGGCGGCTTCGGTTACGCAGATGCGAGCGGCGCCCTTGAACCCGAAGCGGAACAAGACCTTGCTGCCGCCGGTTGCAAAGCCGCGCCATTCGGGACCACGTTCCTCCCAACCGGTGACCACGCCATCGGCACCCTGATGAGCGGCCCACATGCTCCCACGCGGCCCTTCCCGCAGAAGGTCCTGGGCGATGGCTGCCCGGAGGACCTGTTCGGGAATGTGCCGGTCGTCGCGCAGATATCGCCAGGTTGCCGACCCGCGCCAGGGCTTGCGCCGGGCACCCCAACGATCCGGTATGGATTGGTCAGGTTCCGCCTCGCGCGACTGTCGTTTCCATTCTGGCTCGCGGGGCTCGAAGCCGACCAGGGACGCGACTTGCACAAACGCTTCCAGAAAATCGCCGCCGTCCAGATGCTGAACGAGCGAATAGACATCACCCTTGGCGTCGGAGAGCGGATCAAACCAGCCCTTGCCATCGTGGATAACGATGATGATGTCATCGCCACGGCGATACTTCACTGCCTTGCGCGTGCTTTCCTTCAAGTCGATCGCGAACCCTCCGGTCTCCAGCACGGCCGCACAACCCACCCTGCCTCGCAGCTCTTCGATATCCGCTTTTTCCATTCTTTTCTCCCAGCGGCCTTTCGGCCGACCTTTCATTCAGTTTATCTTCTCCGCACACTTCGCGGAACACCTTAGCGACCGGCGCGAAGAGCAAAGGGGGCAAGGGCGCGGCTCCTGCCGCGGCGCAGCTTACCTTGCGGCCTGCCGCTCGCAAGCGGCACGCCGGGCAAGAGACGGTTCAATGAACCGGCTGGCCACCCGTGTAGGGGTCGTAAAAGTAGAGGGCGTTGACCTCGTCGTCATCGAGGTCGTCGGCAGGAAGAACGCCGTATGCGTCTTCATCGACCTTGAAGAGGATGACCGGCGTCATCAGGGTGCGCGCGAGGTTCCAGGCGTGGTTCTGAGCGAGGCTGAGTTCTTGCGACATGGTGTGACTCCCGTAGCTGCGGGGACCATTCCCCGCTCGACAGGCGCCCGTCGGTTCCGGCCTGGACCACGATCACCGCGTTGGCGAAGCCATAAGCGGCGGCACGCTTGCGTAGTCCGACCCCTCGCGGGTTGATCGACAAGGTCCGGGCTGGAACAAGGGAAATAAGCCGATAAGAGCGGGGGTGGTCTTTGCGCCTGAGCCGCATTTCCAGCACGAACCGTCGCGGATTCATGCCGCAGACAGCGCCGGCTGATGCATGCCGCTATCATCAAGGTCTTTGCGAGGACCGGTTCTTCCTGTACCGACGATGTCGCCACCATCAAAAGCCGACAGCCAATTTGATCGGCCTGACCACGGAGATCGTTGCCGCTTACGTCAGCAACAGTTCCGTACCCAGGGCTGAGCTTCTGCGGCTCATTGCCGAAGGCCGTCCTGCTGCCGGCGACTGAGGCGCGGTCGCGCGAACGCGACTGCCCCAAGCAAAAAGCGGACGAAAGCGCCCGCAGCAAACACGGTCGAGCCTGCCGCGCCGCCTCGACCTCGCCTCTGGCCACCCAGCATCGACCTTTCTCCGGTCCGGACGCCTTCCTTCGTCTAAAACGCGAAGAGACCGCGACAAATCCGTTCGTTTTCGGTATGGATTCAGTTGAGGCAGCGACGCACTGCCTCAAGGGCGTCGAAACCCTTACCAGCGGTATGGAATCAACCGGGATGATTCCAACCTCCTTGACCTTATGGTCGGGGAGCCTGTGGCGTATACAACAGGCTCACCGAGCTAAAGGCCATGGGGCCGTCTGGTACGGTTTCGAACTCCCCGATCACCAAGGGGTCAATGAGCATCGCAGAGCGGGGGCGCACCGCGAGCGATGGCTTCGAAACCGGATAATGACAACGGGTAGTTCCGAGGCAAGGGCGAAGCTTGGCTTCCAGCTTATTCACGATGTGATGCTGCATCAGGTCGTTGGATTCCCGCTGGCCGGCGAGACGCCAGGCGCACGACTACGGCAATACGCGATGGTAACGGTTATCCTAGACCTGCACTGCAAGGGCGAGCCGATAACGATTTCCAATATTGTCGCTGTCACCGGGATGACGCGCGGTGCTGCCGATGAGGTTCTTGGCGCCCTTGGAAGAAGGGGACTCATCGAAGGATCCTGGACAAAAAACTCAATGGGCCGAGGTCAAGCAAGGGAGTACCGGATCGCTGGAAGGCTTAATGTCGATATTGCCGGCCTACTCGATAACCTTCGCCCCTCATGAGCGTCGGGATCAATCTGACAATCGGCAGGGGTCATTCGCTGCCGGTTTGCATCTGGCAATCATTCCGCTGAAACAACCATCTAGCCTCGGGCAATTCAGAGGATGCCGAGCAAGGCCCAACGTCGCGCCTACCAGTTCGGGACGCGGCGCAAAGCGCGGCACGCTATCTACTAGGACAACTGGGATCAGGCCGGCCATGTAGGGGGCGGGCTCACGCGTTACCTTCTCGGCTCGTAGCGCAGCGCTACAGCGCCTGAGCTGAGCTCTTGCCGGTCGACGAGCTTCAACTCGATATATTTGGAGAGCCCGGCGAACAAGGTGGGCCCATGACCGGCAAGCCTGGGCTGTACCACGAATTCATACTCGTCGATCAGGCCCAGCTCCGCCAGCGCCATCGGCAGCTTTACGCCGCCCGTGAACAGCGCCCTGCCCGGCTGCTGCTTGAGCTTCCGGACCGCCTCGCCGAGGTTACCGCTAACCCGTTCCGCGTTCCAATCGACCCGCTCGAGTGTGTTTGAAACGACGTATTTCTTCATTGCGTCGATGGTGCGCGCGAAAGGCTCGGTCCAGTCAGGCGGCGTGATGGTCCGCGTCTCATGCCTCCACGCCTCTTCCATCATCTGGTAGGTGACGCGGCCAAAGAGCAGAGCATCGGCCCGGCCGATACTCTCGGTGGCGTGCTGATGTGTTGCACGCAGTTGTTCTTGCTGCAGCGCCTCGTCCGTGGGTATGGCCCTGTGGTCGACGCAGCCATCGAGCGTGACGTTGATGGAATAGAGAAGAGGTCGCATTACGGTCGTTGCTCCTTTGCTACTCGTGCTTTTATGGCTAAGTCAAACCGTTGCAGCTGGCTGGTCAGTCCGGCGATTGCGCCGCGTGTCATCTCGGGGTCCGGGTGGCGATCGGCCGTCAGCACCATCCGGACTCGCCCGGCCTCGGGGTGAAGCTCGACCATCATGTCGTAGGGATAGGCCTGGACGCCCGGGACGAAGTCGATGTCGAAGCGGATTCGCAGGCGCCGGTGAGGCACGATCTCGACGAACCGACCGCTCACCCGCGCCGTTGACGATCTGTTCCGGTTCGCAAAATAGGCGACCTGCTCGGCGCCCACCGCCGTCATCACGTGTTCGAAGGCACCACCGACTCGCAGATCGAGAGTCAATAACTCGAAGCGCATGCCCTCGGGCGCGAACCACGCCTCGAGCCCTTCCCTGGTGGCCCATAGCGCCCAGACCTCGTCCACCGATGCGTCGTAAACCCGCTCCAGCCTGATCGTAGCTGCGCCCGGCTCGCTGGCCTCTATCATCACTTTCCCCCCTCGCGTTGCAGCGCGCCACGCCGTCGCGCCAAGGCGGCGTCAAACCGATCGAGCCGGCCCTCCCAAAGCTCGCGATAGCTCCGAACCCATTCGTCGATCGCCTGGAACGGCTCGGGCCGGAGCGAATAAAGGCGCCTCGCCCCGTCAGGCCTCATCGTGACGAAGCCGGCTTCGTCGAGGATCCGCAGGTGCCGCGAAACGCCGGACTGATCGATGTCGACGGCCTGAACCAGGTCGCCCACGGCCCGCTCGCCGCCTGCCAAAGCCTCGACGATACGAAACCGCGTAGGGTCAGCCAACATCTGAAATATGCTTTGTTGCATCATCATGCATATGTATTGCTGCGCATATTCGGAGTCAAGCCGCTTCGACCAATGGCGTGCCGCGTGCGACGCAGGCAACGACGCTCCGCTGCCGACATTGGGTGTCAGCAACGGCCCAGTCTCGTTTACCTGAATTTCCGCCTGGCCATTCGCGGGGTCGGGAATTCAACTTTTTCGACGTGGCTGCGCGTTGCCCGAAAACGTCAACCTTGCTCGCAACATTTGCGTTCCCCATCAGAGCGGGCTTTATGCTGAAGCATATTTTTCTTTTACGAAATCGTGCTTTGCCTACCGAAAATCCCGCGTCTTCACCTGGATTTGGTCGGTATGCCCGTAGCCGTGCGCGAGATCCCACGCTTTCTGCAGACCTCTCGAATCCGGGGCTGGCGATCCATGGTGGAACTCGTCGCCCCTCCCGTGCGGAAAAGGGAACCTCGTGTCGCGCGAGCCGACACTGGCGAGTTCCGCGGAGAGATCAACGAGTTGGTGGGCGACGATATGGACCACCTCGCCTTCGCGCTGCACCCTGCCCTTGATCCCGATCATGCCGGCACCAAGGACGGTCCGGCGAAACTGCTTGAAGACCTTCTCCCAGATGACGATGTTGGCGACAGTGGTTTCGTCCTCGATGGTCATGAACATGACACCCTTCGCCGAACCCGGCCGCTGCCGGACGAGGACCAGGCCGGCGACATCGACCCAACGCCGGTCACGCGAAGCGACAGCGTCGGCGCTGGTCAGGAATCGCCGGGCCGCGAGGTCCTTCCGCAGAAAGGAAACGGGATGCTGGCGCAGCGTCAGCCCGACATGACCGTAATCCTCGACGACTTCGCTGCCGGCAGTCATCGGCCGCAACGAGACGGTTGGCTCCGTCTGCTCGGCGACCGGCAAGGCTTCCCGGACTGCCGCCGCGGCGAATAGCGGTAACGGTTCGTCGCGTAGCGCCTTGATCGACCAAAGTGCCTCCCGCCGGGCAAGGCCGATGGAGGGCCGGAACGCATCGGCCTCGGCAAGCTCACTGAGGGCCGCGGCGCGAATGGCGGCGCGCCGCCAAAGATCATCGACCGAGCGGAATGGCTGCTCGGCACGGCAGGAGACGAGGCGCGCGGCTTCCGCATTTCCCAGTCCCTTGACCAGACGCAAGCCGAGGCGAACGGCGAACCGGCCATCATCGGCGTCCCGGGGTTCGAGCGTGCAATCCCAACGGCTTGAATTGACACAGACGGGGCGGATTTCGACGCCATGCTCAACCGCGTCGCGCACGATTTGCGCCGGCGCATAGAAGCCCATGGGCTGGGCGTTCAAAAGTGCCGCACAGAACACGTCCGGGTGCCAGCATTTGAGCCAGGAGCTCGCATAGGCGATGAGAGCGAAACTGGCTGCATGGCTTTCGGGAAAGCCATAGGAGCCAAAGCCCTCCAACTGCTTGAAAGTCCGCTCGGCAAATTCCCGATCATAGCCGTTATCGACCATGCCCTGGACGAGCTTTTCACCGAATTTCGAGACGCCGCCCGTGTGCTTAAAAGTTGCCATGGCGCGGCGGAGCTGGTCGGCCTCGCCGGCGGTAAACCCGGCGCATTCGATCGCCACCCGCATCGCCTGCTCCTGAAACAACGGCACGCCGAGCGTCTTGCCGAGCACGGCCTCAAGCTCGGGCTTGGGATAGATGACATCCTCCTTGCCCTCTCGTCGCCTGAGATAGGGGTGGACCATGTCACCCTGGATCGGTCCCGGCCGCACGATCGCGACCTCGATGACCAGATCGTAGAAGGTCCGCGGTTTGATGCGCGGCAGCATCGCCATCTGGGCGCGGCTCTCGATCTGGAAGGTGCCGAGCGTATCGGCCTTGCGGATCATGGCGTAGGTGCGCGGATCCTCGGCCGGAATCGTCGCGAGGTCGAGCCGGATGTCCTTGTGTTCGGCGAGAAGATCGAAGCCGCGGCGCATGCACGACAGCATGCCGAGCGCCAGCACGTCGACCTTCATCATCTTCAAGGCATCAACGTCGTCTTTGTCCCATTCCACGACCTGGCGATCGGCCATGGCCGCAGGCTCGATCGGTACGAGCTCATCGAGCCGATCGCGGGTCAAAACGAATCCGCCCGGATGCTGGGATAGGTGACGGGGTGTTCCGACGAGTTGATGCGCAAGCTCCAGCGCCAGCCTCAGACGGCGATCGCCCATGTTGAGGTTCAGCCCTTCGGCATGCTTCTGCTCGACGCCTTCGGACCAGCCCCAGACCTGCGAGGACAATGTCTTGGTCAGGTCCTCCGGCAGGCCGAGCGCTTTACCGACGTCGCGAACGGCCCCTTTGGAGCGATACCGGATGACCGTCGAACAAAGCGCGGCGCGGTCGCGTCCATAGGTCTCGTCGACCCACTGGATGACTTCCTCGCGCCTTTCGTGTTCAAAGTCGACGTCGATGTCGGGCGGTTCTCGGCGTTCTTCCGAAACAAAGCGTTCGAACAGCAGGTCATTGCGATCCGGATCGATCGAGGTGATGCCGAGCACGTAGCAGACCGCTGAGTTGGCGGCCGAGCCGCGTCCCTGGCACAGGATTTCCTTTGAGCGCGCAAAACGCACGATCGAGTTCACCGTGAGGAAGTAGGGTGCATATTCGAGCTTCTCGATCAGGCGTAATTCGTGCTCGAGGTTGCGCCGGACCTTGGAAGGCAGTCCTTCCGGATAGCGGTCGACGGCCCCTTCCCAGGTCAACTTTTCGAGCGCCTGCTGAGGGGTAAGGTCGGGATAGAGCTTCTCTTCGGGATACTGATAGGCAAGCTCGTCGAGCTTGAACGGGCAGCGCTCCATGATCTCGATCGTGCAGGCGAGCGCTTCCGGGTAGCGGCCGAACAGCCGGTGCATTTCTTCGGGCGGTTTCAGGTAGCGATCGGCGAAACGCTCGCGCCGATGTCCGAGCTCGTCGATGGTGACGTTGTGGCGGATCGCGGTGACGACATCCTGCAGGACCTGGCGGCCCGGCTCGTGAAAGAGCGCGTCATTGGTCACGACCGTGGGGACACGCACGGCGGTCGCCATGTCGGACAGCTCCCAAAGGCGAAGCTGATCGTTGGGGCGCCGGCGTAGTGTCAGCGCTATATAGGCGCGATTGCCAAAGGACTCCCGCAGCCGGCGCAGCTGCATGGCGCAGGTCTCATCGGCAACGTCCGGCACAGCACTGCAATCAGTCCTTCGCCGTAGGCAACGACATCGGACCATTCCAAATGGCATTTCGCCTTGCCCGCCCTGCCCTTTCCAAGGGACAGCAGCCGACAGAGGCGCGCATAGGCTGAGCGGTCCGTCGGATAGACGAGCACCGACATGCCGTCAGCAAGATCAAGTCGGCATCCGACGACGAGACGGAGTCCGGTGGCCTTGGCAGCCTCATGCGCGCGCACGACGCCGGCGAGGCTGTTTCGATCAACGACGGCAAGTGCCTCGACGCCCATCGTGGCGGCCGTCGCGAACAGTTCCTCGCAACTGCTCGCACCGCGCAGGAACGAAAAATGGCTCGTCACCTGAAGCTCGGCGTAGCGCGGCCCGCTCATCCGAAGATCCCGTGCAGGAACCAGCGCTGGCTGCCGCTCTCCGGACGCTCGCCATCGCCGGACCGGAACAGCCAGTAGCGCTCGCCGGTGTCATCCTCGACCCGGAAATAATCCCGCACCGTCGCGGTTTCCGCGTCGCGCTTCCACCATTCTCCCCGAATGCGTTCCGGTCCGTCGGCGCGGCGAACCCGCCGGCGAACGCCGCGCCATGTAAACCACACCGGCGGATTGTCGGGCAGAAGCGCCATGGTCTCGATCGGTTCCGGCCGGGACAGCAGGCGCGGCGGCCGCGGCCAGTCACCGTCCCAGGTCGCGCCCGTTTCAGGGGCGAGTGGCGGGACACAGGCGACGGAGCGCTCGGGGACATCGCTTTGGACGGGCGTGAAACGGCAAAGGCGATTTTCTCCGACACGGTTCGCAAGGACATCGATCAGGTCCGAAATATCCGCCTGCGGTTCCTCGACCAGCGAGGATATGGTCTGCCGATCCCGCAATGGCTCGACGAGGATCGCTGCCAGTTCCATCGTCTCAATTCCGAATCCCGGATCGATGGTGTCGATCTTCTCGCAAAGCAGCCGCGTCAGACGTTTTGCGTCTCGAACCGGCTGCGCTGTGCCGACACGGATGGCTTGCCTCGTGTTGTCGACGAGATGGAACAGCAGATCGAGCCGGCGCGCGCCAAGGCCTTTGGTTTCCAGGATCTGACACAAAGCCTCGACAAGCCTGGCGGTATAGCGGGCAATCGTCTCTGCCGCCCCGATCGGCTCAGCGAAGACGCGCCGGACCTCGACGATTTCGGCTTCGCGGAACGGCTCGATCGGCTCGCCGACATTGCCAAGCGCCTGATCAAGGCGGCGGCCGATTTCAGGACCGAAGCGCAGCGCCAGCGGCGCGCGCGGTTGATCCAGGAGATCGCCGATACGATCGAAGCCGAGCGTGCGCAGGCCTGTGACAATATCGGGTTGCAGCCGCAGCGCCGCGATCGGCAGACGCCGCAGAAGAGGCGCAGTTTCGCCCCGAGGAATGACCAGGGTGGAGCGTGCGGCAAAGCGCGCGCCGGCATGCGCCGCGCCCCATGTGTCGGCGATCGCGGCGCGCGCCTCGACACCGGATGCAGCAAAGCGCTGGACGATCGTGCTCAGCATGACGTCCTCGCCGCCATGGAGATGATCGGCGCCCGTGGTGTCGATCACCAGACCATCCGGCGGATCGGCCATGACGACGGGCGAGATGCGTTGCAGGGCCCAGAGCGCCAGCTTCTCCAGTCCTTCCGCATCCGCGCGTGGATCGGCATCGATGACGACCAGCCCCGGCGCGAGTGCCTGTGCCTTCGCCACCGGCATGCCGGTGCGAAGCCCAAGTGCTTCGGCGTTCGCGTCAAGGGCGGTGACGACGCGCCGATTGCCAACCCGGCTTATAAGGACGAGCGCTGCCTCACGCGGAGGCGATGCGTCGCCCGATTTCCTTCGAAGACGGTCCACCGGCCATCGCGGAAGGAAGAGCGATACGACCCTTGCCATCGCAAGCTTCCACTTCAATGTCTGCGCTGTCGCCGGCGCGACAGCGGATGAGTTCAAGGAGCCAGCGCGCCCGGCCCATGCCCGGGACGGGGAGCTGGGCAGAGGGGAGAACCGACACCCGCCAGCGCGTGACGCTTGCGGTCGGCTGCCCGAAATCGCCGGCCTCGGTCTGGCGGCGCCAGCGCCGCACAGCGATGCCGATTGTGCCGGAGGCTTCAGCGGCGAGCTGGAGCCGCCGCGAAGCCGTCATCGAAAGTCGGGCAGTCTCGGCGACGACAGCACCGAGACCGCCATGGCGAAGCCCTTCCTCAAAGCAGGCGAGCAACGCCTTTTCATCGCCTGCCTCGACATGGATCAGCCGGTCTGGGTGAAGTCCGGCCTGCGCGATCGCCGGCATAAAGAGATCACGCCGCGTCACCACCCAGAGAACCTTGCCCTTGGTGCGCGCCGCGATGCCGGCCGTGAATAGCGCAGCGGCAGCGCCATCCACCGCGCCGTTACCGCCCCCCGCCACCTCATGCAGGCACCCCAGCGCCAACCCGCCTCCCGGAAGCCTCCGATCGAGTTCCGCTACGCCGAACGGCAGCACCTTGCGGGCACGGCCTGTCCCGCCTTCGAGGCGCGCGATGCGCTCTCGAAGTTCGGTGATGACGGGACTGGCGACGGAATCCGACATATCGAAAAAGGCTGCTCCTTGAGGCTTTGCAAAGGGTCTCTCCGCTGGTATGTTCTTTATTTGTTCTCTATTGCCTAATGAGTCAATCGGACTCGCAAAAGAGTCTTTGTTGATTTCCGCCGAGAACTGACCCGGGATTGAGGGATTTTTCCATCGAGAAGTGACCCATGTTTGAACCCACCCCTGCTTGATGAGCGCAGGGGACATTGGAGTGATAGACATGGCGTTACTGAGCGTTATCCGGCGCTGGCATCTGCGGGATGGACTTTCGATCCGGGAGATTGCGCGGCGTACGGGACTGTCGCGGAACACGATCCGCAAATACCTGCGATCCGACGAGGTCGAGCCTCGCTTCAACGTGCCGGAGCGGCCGAGCAAGCTCGATGCCTATGCCGAGCGGCTGTCGGCCTGGCTGAGGACGGAAGCGAACAGGCCGCGCAAGCAGAAGCGCACGATCAGGCAGTTGCACGCCGACCTGATGAGCCTCGGCTACGAGGGTTCTTATGGCCGTGTCGCCGCCTTTGCGCGTGCCTGGAAAGAAGAGCGTCAGCGCCAGATGCAAACGAGCGGGCGCGGTACCTTCGTGCCGTTGGCATTCGAGCCCGGCGAAGCCTTCCAGTTCGACTGGTCGGAAGACTGGGCGATGATCGGCGGCGAGCGCACCAAGCTGCAGGTTGCGCACTTCAAGCTCAGCTACAGCCGTGCCTTCATGGTGCGGGCCTATCCGCTGCAAACGCACGAGATGTTGTTCGATGCCCACAACCACGCCTTCCGGGTTCTGGGCGGCGTTCCCCGGCGCGGGATCTACGACAACATGCGCACGGCGGTCGACAGGATCGGCCGCGGCAAGGAACGACAGGTCAATGCCCGCTTCTCGGCCATGGCCAGCCACTATCTGTTCGAGGCCGAGTTCTGCAATCCGGCCTCGGGCTGGGAGAAGGGACAGGTCGAGAAGAACGTCCAGGATTCCCGCCACCGGCTATGGCAGCCGATGCCGCGCTTTCCATCGCTGGAGGCGCTGAACGACTGGCTGGAGCAGCGATGCCGGGAGCTGTGGCAACAGATTCCCCACGGCCTCAGACCCGGAACGGTCGAGGACATCCGGGCCGAGGAGGCTCAGTTCCTGATGCCGATGCCTCGGCTCTTCGACGGCTTCGTCGAATACACCAAGCGGGTCTCTCCGACCTGCCTGGTCCATCTGGAGCGCAACCGCTACAGCGTGCCGGCATCCTTCGCCAATCGGCCTGTCAGCCTCCGGGTCTATCCGGAACGGATTGTGGTTGCCGCCGAAGGGCAGCTCATCTGCGAGCACCGCCGCATCATCGAGCGGTCGCACGACCGTCTTGGCCAGACCGTCTACGATTGGCGGCATTATCTGGCGGTCATCCAGCGCAAGCCGGGAGCCTTGCGCAACGGCGCGCCCTTCACAGAACTGCCCGAAGCCTTCAAGCAGGTGCAGCAGCACCTGCTCAGGAAGCCCGGAGGCGACCGCGAGATGGTCGAGATCCTGGCCCTTGTCCTGCAGCATGACGAGCAGGCCGTGCTGGCGGCAGTGGAGATGGCTCTCGAGACCGGTGTCCCGACCAAGGTCCATATCCTCAATCTCCTGCACAGGCTGGTCGACGGCAGGCCGCTCTCGACACCTGTCGTGGATGCACCGCAGGCGCTGAGCCTGGCCAAGGAGCCGCAGGCCAATGTCGAGCGCTACGATGCGCTGCGCCAAGCCAGGGAGGTGCGCCATGCGTCATGATCCCGCCAGCGGCGCCATCGTCATCATGCTGCGAAGCCTGAAGATGCATGGCATGGCGCAGGCCGTCGCCGACCTCACCGAACAGGCCGCTCCCGCCTTCGAGGCCGCCATCCCGATCCTGTCGCAACTGCTGAAGGCCGAGATGGCAGAACGGGAGGTCAGATCCACCGCCTATCAGCTCAAGGCAGCCCGCTTCCCCGTCTATCGCGACCTGGCCGGCTTCGACTTCGCCAGCAGTGAGATCAATGAAGCCCTCGTGCGCCAGCTCCATCGCTGCGAGTTCATGGAGGATGCCAACAACGTCGTGCTTGTCGGAGGTCCAGGCACCGGAAAGACCCACATCGCCACAGCTCTCGGCGTGCAGGCGGTCGAGCATCATCGCAAGCGTGTCCGCTTCTTCTCCACCGTCGAACTCGTCAACGTGCTCGAACAGGAGAAGGCCCAAGGCAAAGCAGGTCAGATCGCCAATCGGCTCGCCCATTCCGATCTCGTCATCCTCGACGAACTCGGATACCTGCCCTTCAGCGCATCAGGCGGGGCGCTGCTGTTCCATCTGCTGAGCACGCTCTACGAGCGCACCAGCGTCGTCATCACCACCAACCTCAGCTTCAGCGAGTGGGCTACCGTCTTTGGCGACGCCAAGATGACAACCGCGCTCCTCGATCGCCTCACCCATCACTGCCACATCCTGGAAACCGGAAACGACAGCTTCCGCTTCAAAAACAGTTCCGCCCAAGCCCCAGCCAAAAGGAAGGAGAAAGCCGCGCCCTTGACCAAAACCTGAGACCCAAACCATACATGAAGGCGGGTCACTTCTCGGCGAAAATCCCGGGTCAGCTCTCAGCGGAAATCAACAATCGGGATTACTCGATAGATCTTGCCCCATCGTTTTGCTGTTGCAGCGGCTTGGATCTCACTTGCGTGAATGTTGGTGAGCGTGATCTTGCCAGTGTCATCGACAACCGCCCATGCCTTAACCGGCTCCGTCTCCATCACCTGCATTTCCTGTGTCGCGGCATAGTGCGTTGAGCTAATATACGGCGAGGGGTGTATAGCATGCTCGACATGCGGCATCACCTGACGCTTTGCCGCGCCATAGGAGCGCAACCTGTCGGTGATCATGCGCTTCGGCGCGATGCCCTGTTTCTTCAGCAGGCGCATCAACAATCGCCTCGCGGCCTTGGCGTTGCGACGGCGCTGGACGATTTCATCGAGCACGTAGCCGTCCTGATCGAACTTCTCGCCGGCGATCATGATGGCAACTTCATCGAGGTACCAGATGTCATCGCGACTTGGCTGCTTGCGGCGCAAACCGCGGGCGTACTCGGACCCGAGCTTCTTGCCCCAGCGACGGACCGTTTCATAAGAGACTGGGATGCCGCGCTCCAACAGCATTTCTTCGACATGCCGCAGGCTCAGCGGAAACCGATAGTACAACCAGACCGCGTGGGCGATGATCTGCGGCGGAAAGCGATGGCGTTTGTACTGATGGGGGAGGTGCTCATACCCTCCGCTCTATCCGGAAAAAGCCTCACCGCAAGTTAACGTGACAACGCCGTCGTGCCACTTGAGAACCGGTCCTTGGTGCTCTATATGATGCGTGATGATTGATGCGTAATTAGGAGGGCGATATGAGAACGACACTCGCGATTGATGACGACGTCCTCGTCGCAGCCAAAGCGATGGCCCGGCAGCAGGATCGCAGCGTTGGCGAGATCATCACCGATCTCGCGCGGCGCTCGCTGCGCCGCCCGCAAGGCGGCGGGGAGCGCAATGGCATTCCTCTGCTGTCGCCCCGCCCGGATGCACCTCCTGTCACGCTTGAGATGGTCAATGCCTTGCGTGACGAACTGCCGTGACCTTCCTGCTCGATGTTAATGTGCTGATCGCGCTGATCGATCCTGGCCATGTCGCCCATGACGACGCGCATGGCTGGTTCAAAGCGACCGGTCACGCTGCATGGGCCACCTGTCCCATCACCGAAAACGGCGTCATGCGCATCGTCGGCAATCCAAAGTATCCCAATTCTCCCGGCTCGCCTGCTGTCGTCGCGCAGATCGTTACCAAGTTGCGAACCCTGCATGGACACAGCTTCTGGCCCGACGATGTGAGCCTGGTTGGATCGGGCGACATCGATGCCGCAAAAATCCTGACCTCGGCACAGGTCACCGATACCTATCTTCTTGCGCTCGCCAAGGCGCATGGAGGCCAACTGGCGAGTTTCGACCGCAAGCTGTCGACTGCGGCCGTGAAGGGCGGCAAGTCCGCACTGCATCTCATCTCCGCAAGGTAGGCTTGGCAGGCTCCTGCTGTCATGCGGACATTGCTGGCAAATGATCAGCCGTTGAGCGGCACCGTAAAGTTATGGGCGAGGGAATGCGGTCGGGCCAACGGAGCTGATGGCGGTGTTGTCAGGGTAACGGCTTGTTCGGACCCGCTGCGATGAACGCAGGCGCATGAACACCTCTCCCATCAGCTACAAGCGCCACCGTTTTCCGCCCAGATCATCGCCCATGCGGTGTGGCTCTACTTTCGCTTTCCGCTGAGCCTGCGCTTGGTCGAGGAAATGCTGCTGGAGCGCGGCATTGTCGTTTCCTATGAGACAATCCGTCGATGGGCAATGAAGTTCGGCCCGGACTATGCGCGTCGTCTTCATCGTAAGAAGCCCAGCAGGAACGACGTATGGCATCCTATTTCGAAGCGTTCGACATTCTGTTGGCACCTGCCACCGCCTGCCCTGCATTTCCGCTTCGCAATCCCCCAGCTCAGATCGGCGGGCGTGCTGACAGGGGGTCCTGTTGCGACGATACCGGCGCCGCAGCCGGACGGCGCCCCGCCCTGTGGTGTTCTAGTCTTTGGAGCGTTCGGACGGGACGATCTAGTCTTGCGCCTTTGCCATGGCATCGAGAACACCGATCGATAAAGCTACCGATGCAGTCAGTAGTTTAACGCTACACCTGCAGGCGCTAACTCAGGCGGCGCCTCGTAAGCAGCGCCACCGCTGCGAAAAGTAGGATCGAGAGCGCTAACAACAGCGTAGCGGCGGCCATGATGGTGGGATTGATCTGGTCTCTAATTCCAGAAAACATCTGAACAGGCAGCGTACGCTGCTCGGCAGCCGTCATGAACAGCGCTACCACCACCTCGTCGAAGGAGACAGCGAACGCAAAGATCGCGCCGGAGACAACGCCGGGCATGATGTTCGGCAACGTCACGCGAAAGAATGCCGAAAGCGGCGAGGCGCCCAGGCTCAGTGCCGCCCGAGTCAAATTTGTATCATAAGTGGAGAGGGTCGCCGTAACCGTGATGACAACAAACGGCGTCGCCAGCGCGGTGTGCGCCAAGACAAGGCCGGTGCGTGTGTTCGTCAGGCCGAACTGGCCGAAGAAGAGATAGCTGCCAACCGCAACGATAACGACGGGCACGATCATCGGCGAGATCAGCAGTGCCATGATCAGCCGCCGTGCCGGAAAGTCCAGGCGCGAGATGCCCAGCGCCGCCAGAGTGCCCAGTGTTGTCGCCAGCACAGTGGTCAGAACCGCTGCAATGGCGCTGTTGAAGATGGAAATCATCCAGCGCGTGTTGCCGAAGAAATCCTCGTACCAGCGTAACGAATACTCCCGCACCGGCAACGTAAAGAACGGATCCTTGGAGAATGACAGCGGCACGACGATGAACAGCGGCGCGATTAGATACAGCAGCACCGCAATGGCGAACGCCACCACCAGCGTCCTCATCAGGCGCTCGGAAGGGGTCGCATAGGAAGGCAGCCACATGACGTCACCCCAGCTTGATCTTGTCCGCGCCGACGAGACGCAGGAACAACAGATAGATGGCAAGTGTCACAACGAGCAGGACAACGCCGAGACCGGCGGCCAATCCCCAGTTGAGATCCCGGTTGATGTAGATTGAGATGAAGTTCGAGACCATCTGATCGCGCGGCCCGCCGACCAGCGCTGGCGTGATGTAGTAGCCGAGCGACAGAATGAAGGTCATTAGGCAACCAGCGACAACGCCAGGCAAGGTTTGCGGCGCATAGATCCGCCAGAAGGCGGAAGACGGGCCAGCGCCAAGCGAACGCGCGGCCCTGAGCTGCGTGGCCGGGATCGAGCGCATGACGCTGTAGATCGGCAGAATGGTGAACGGCAGCTGGATGTGCGTCATTGCCGTAACCGTGCCGACGCGCGTGAAGATGAGCTGCAGCTTTTCGGTTGTCAGGTGCAAGCCCATGAGGATGTTGTTGATGACGCCGTCTGACTGAAGCAGAACCACCCAGGCCGTGGTGCGGACGAGCAGCGACGTCCACAGCGGCAGCAGCACCATAAGCATCATGATGCCGGCGATGGCCTTGGGCGCGATGGTCAGAACATAGGCGACTGGATAGCCCAGGATCAGGGTGAACAGGGTCACCAGGCCGGCCACAAACAGAGTGCGCAACAACACATCGGTGAAGATCGCCTGGTCACCCTGCACGCGTTCGACCGAACCGTCCGGGGTCTGCTTGAGATCTAGCGCGGTCAGCAAATAGTACGGGGTAACCGGCGCGCCGTTGCGCTTGATGACCGCCCACGTATCGGGCGAGCCCCAGTCCTTGTTCAGTTCAAGGAACTTCTCCTTGTAGGGACCGTCGTCCAGCTTTTCAGCCATTCGCGCCGCTGCCAGCACGCGGCTACGCATGCCGGAGATCTCGTAGTTGAGACGCTTGCCGAGCAGGGCCGCCGTGCTGTTTTCCTTGGCTACCTTCAGGTCGGCGGCCAGTGCCGCAAAGACAGTTTCGTCCGGCGTCGAAGCGCCGTCCCAGCTCTCGAGGGCGACCAATGTACGCGGCATCACCTCGTCGGCTTCCGGATTCGCAACGGCGGTGACGAGCAGATAAAGGATAGGGGCCACGAACACGACTACCAGGAAAACGACTAGCGGCAGCGCAAGCGACAAAGCGGCGCGTCGAGCGGGCCGCTCGGCCCTGCGCACGGCCAAGAAAACGTTGATGCGATCAATGTCCACATCGGTCATGGCATCACATCTCCAGCAAGCGGCATTCGGAAGCGCCGCATTGGAGAGTTACGTCTTCGCCCTGTTTGAACTGCCGAGCCTGGCCTGCTGGTATGCGTGCGGTGACGAGCTGCCCACCAAACGCTTCGACCGATAGCCGCATATGATCGCCAAGGAAGAAAACGTCGCGAGCCTTGCCGATAAATCGGTTGCGATCGGTGCTGATGCCGTCGCCGGCAAGCGAGATGTTCTCCGGCCGCACTGATACGCTTACGTCGCCGCTCGAACTCGAAACATTGGCATTGGCGGCTTTCAAGCTTGTGCCATCGGGCATGCGCACCACTGCCAGATCGCCCTGCCGCCCCAGAAGAGTGCAAGGCAAGGTATTGTTTTCGCCGATGAAGGAGGCGACGAAGCGGTTGGAGGGTTCGTTGTACAGCGTTTGCGGATCGGCAAGCTGCTGGATGCGTCCGTCATGGAACACGGCAATGCGGTCCGACATGGTCAGCGCTTCCGACTGATCATGCGTGACATAGACCATGGTTATGCCGAGCGAGGTCTGCAGGTGCTTGATTTCGACCTGCATGCGTTCGCGCAACTGCTTGTCGAGCGCGCCAAGCGGCTCGTCCATCAAAACCAGCGAGGGTTCGAACACCAGCGCGCGAGCCAAGGCGACACGCTGTTGCTGGCCACCGGAAAGCTGGACCGGGCGGCGATCGCCCAGTGCCTCGAGGCTGACGCGCCCAAGCGCCAAGCGGACCTTTTCCTTGGCGGCGACGCCGGTGATGCCACGATAGCGCAGTGGAAACGCGACGTTTTCCGCCACCGTCATATGCGGGAACAAGGCATAGTTCTGAAACACGAAGCCGATGTTGCGCTTTTCCGGCGGCAACCGCTCGACAGGTTTTCCGTCGAGCAGGATGCGACCAAGCGTCGGTCGCTCGAAACCACCCAGCATCATCAGCGTCGTGGTCTTACCGGAGCCCGAAGGCCCCAGCATGGTGAGGAACTCACCACGCAAGACGTTCAAGTTCAGGTCCTTCACGACGAAGTTGATACCGTCGTAGGACTTCTTCACCTGCTCGAAGCGAACGAGTGCATCGACTGCCTTGGCTGTCTCCAGCGACGTTCGTTTGTTAGCGGTCATCGATGCTCTCCTTCCCTCGCCTTCGCTATTGTGCGAGCCAGGTCGTGAAGCGCTTGCGGATTTCGTCTCCGTTGTCAGCCCAGAAGGCATTGTCCAGCGTCAGGGAAACCGTCAGGTTCTCTGGGCTGGTGGGCAGGTTCTTGGCATCTTCCGGCGCCACGAATTCGGCAGAGGATTTGCGCACCGGTCCATATGGAATGTACTTGGTGATGCCGGCCAGAACCTTGGGCTCGACCGCGTACTTGATAAAAGCGAGCGATCCGGCGGCATTCTTGGCGCCCTTGGGGATCACCCAATAGTTGGAATCGAGGATCTGGTTGTCCCAGACGATGCGGAAATCCTTGCCTTCCTTGTTGGCGTTATAGATGCGACCGTTCCAGGCGGTGGTCATCGTCACCTCGCCCGAGGCGAGCAGTTGCGGCGCCTGAGCGCCAGCTTCCCACCACACGATGCTGTCCTTGATCGTGTCGAGCTTTGCAAAGGCGCGGTCGACGCCTTCAGGCGTCGCAAGCATGTCGTAGATTTCGGATGGCGGCACGCCGTCAGCAAGCAAAGCGAATTCGAGATTGGTTGCAGGGTTCTTCCACAGGCCGCGCTTGCCAGGGAATTTCTGCGTATCGAACAGGTCGCTGATCGTCTTCGGGCCATCGGCGAGCTTGGCGCCGTCATAAGCGAGCGTGGTCGCATAAACGATCGTTCCAACGCCGCAGTCGGACGTCGTGCCGTCGATCCAGTCCTCTTTCGGACCGATGGCCGACCAGTCGATTTTCTCGAAAATGCCATCGTCGCAACCCTGCAGCAGGGTCGGAGCATCGACGTCGACGACATCCACAGTGGTGTTGCCGGATTCGATCATCGCCTTGATCTTGGCGATCTCGCCACCGTACTCCTGCTCGGTAAGCTTTATGCCGGTGCCCGCGGCGTAGGTTTCAAACACCGCCTTGCGCTGCGCTTCCTGATAGGCGCCGCCGAAGCTCATCACCGACAGCGCATCCTGCGCGACGGAGGGCGTCGCATGGAGCGGCATGGCAAATGCCAACAGCGACAGGCTGAGACCACGAACGATTGATGCATTTCCCATTGTCATTCCCTCTGTTTATAGGCCCAGATGCCTCTCCTAGGATGTCTGTCCCAACGGTGCATCGGTTATCGGAAACGCTAGGGGGAACGGTGACGCGCTTCAAATAAGTAGTGGTCATGGGAACATCAGGCATACTTATTTCACGGTGATTGTGCGCTTTCCACGTGATGTGAATCATCAAATATATATACTTCAGTGTGAATTATATTCGCAAAAATATTTATAGTGATCTGGATAATGTTTCCAAAGTCGTGGCATTGAGCACTGATTAATCACGCAATTATTTCGGCCAAATCATCGGCGAATGCCATAGGCCAGCGTGTCGTGACAACTGGCTGAATCTTGCAGGCACGCTTCTTGTCAATCCAAGGTAAATGCGCACTGCGACTGCCACGGTGACGATCTGGGCATCCATCAAACCGATGTCGCCGTAAGCCGCATCGCTTTCGCTATGATGCCATTGTTCCGGAAGTCGACAATTGTCTGGACAACCCGCTTTGCTGCTTGCGTCTGCTGACCTTAAGAGCCCCGTCGGATCGCCCGTTTACTCGCCCTACGTTGGCGACTGTGTCGTCGCTGCCCTTCGCGCTGGTGAAAAACGCGCGCCCCTTGACCAAGCTGCGCCAGAGCGGCCGGAGCATCGATTGATCGCTGTCCCGTTTTCCGCATCGTCGTTGTCATGGCAGTTGGTGTGGCTCGCAAAGCCGTAGGCGGGCTCGTAGAGATAGGCGCGCTGCAGCGTGCGAACAGGACATCGTTGCAGCCGACCGTGTCGGCCAGCAAATACATCATCGCGCGCTCCCGCGGCGGTGCCGACCAGACGAAATCGCCAGCCGTCGGTCCCAGCCCGTGGTACCGCGCGAATGCGCCCTACATGCATCGCCTCCTTGTAATCGTGGAGATTGTAGCAATTGAAGCCCACGCACTGCGGTCCTCGATCTGCTTGATCCTCAATATCTGAGCTTTGAGAACCTCTATGGCCTTGCCCGTACCGGGCTGTACGACATGCTCCCGGACGAGCTCGCGGTGCCTGACAACGAACTGAAACGTCGGCTCGTCCATCGCGAAAATGGCTCCTTGGTCGTCAGCACAATAGTTAGACGGGCAGATCACGACGACCGATTGGTGCGCTGTCCTCAGCAATCGCGGTTGCGCGCCACATCGTGGCGGGCCCAAGGTGAGGCGGCACGGCCTCAGTTCTCGACCGAAAGAACCTTGCCGTCCCATTTCAGCAGGAACACTTCCGTACGCGGCCTGCCTTCGCTGTCCTCGCCGCCAACGATAAGCACACCTCCGGGCGTCGAGAAGGAAGCGCCATAGGCGAGCCCGCGGGGAAGCTTTCCGATTTCCTTCCAGTGCTTGCCGTCAAAGGCATAGATTTCGTCGCGCCAGCACTTCTTCAGGCCGTCGTGAGCGAACCATTTGCCGGCATCGGCATTGGCCTGCGCTCCGCTGAAGTTGGCGCCGCCAGCGACCAGCACCGCGCCGGTCGCTTCGCCGGCAAATGCGCCGGCCACGCCTTCCTGACGATCGTCGGCAGCAGGCTTGGGAAGGTCGGCGAGTTGTTGCCAGGTCGCTGACTTTCCCTCGACCGTTACCAATTTGACGTTGGCCGTGCGCAGGCCGGACTTTATCTCACCGCTGATGACAAGGAAGGCGTTGTCGCCCCGGCCGACGATCGCCGGATCGCAATTGGGCAAATAGGGGCTTTCGCCGAGCGTGCCCCAGCTATTGGCTGCAGCATCATAGGACAGAACCTTAGTATTCCACCGGTAGTCCTTCGGCGCCATTCCCATGTAGGCATCGACGAGCTGCTTGAAGCCTTTCGGGTTCGTCTCCTTATCAGCCGCGGCAAGGTCGACGTGGTAATTGTCGAACAGTTCCTTGTTGTAGCCGCCGATGATGGCGATAAGGCCGTCACTCAGCGTCTCGGCCTTGGCCCCAGACAAGCCTGCGGGCGTCTTGGTGTCGATGCTCGACCAGGCGTCGGACGCGGCATCATAAGCATAGACGCTATCGAAAATGATCGGCGACCTGGCGTCAGCAGTGGCCTTGCCATTGCCGCTGAAGACGAAAATCTTGTTTCCGACAGCAGCAACCGCCGCACCGTTCGTCGATGGCCCGGCAAACGTGGTGCGCCTGATCCACCCCAGCGCTGGATTGGCGAGATCTAGCGAATAAAAATCTGTTCCCGCTGACCCGAGACCGACATAGGCGGTGTCGCCGATACGGGCGGCAATGCCGTTCTTGATGCCGACGGGCAAGTCCGGCCAGGTTTCAGCGACCATGACGGCAACCTTTGACGGGGCGAGCGCTGCGGAGCTTAAGCTTTGGGTCTTCATAAGAGAATTTCGAAGTATGCATTTTCTACCCTCCTTTATGTGAGCACCCCAGCTGACCGAACATCCTCACATGGATCCGCCGGCCAGATCGGCGGCCCCGATGATGCCGGCGTCAACACCGAGCCCGGGGCGGACCAGATTGGGTATGAGGACGTTCGGGTAGGCCTTGAGGGCATCTTCCAGACGCGCAAGGAAGCCGTCGGCGAGGCCGATGCCGCCGCCAATGACGATGCGCTCCGGATCGACCACGGCCTGCAGCCCGGCGATCGCGGCTGCGAGTTCCGCTGCCGCTTCGCAAAGGATGGCATCGGCCCAGCCTTCGCCGCCCCGGGCCGCATCGAACACCGCCCTGGCGTCGCCCTCGCGGCCGCTTTCCCTGGCAGCCTTGGCAATGGCAAAGCCCGAAGCCAGCACTTCGAGGCGAACCGGTACATCCGCAGTCCGTCGTGGGCATTGACCTAAGCTGCCAGCGAGGCCGCGCGCGCCGCGCAGTAATCGGCCACCACATACGATGCCACCGCCAATGCCGCTCGAAATGGTCAGGAAGGCCATGTCGCGCCCCTGCCCAGCACCAAAACGGTACTCGCCCCAAGCCGCGGCCTGGGCGTCGTTGACGACTTCGGCCGGAACACCGAGTGCCGCTCCGAGCCTTTGGGCAATCGGATAGTTTTCTGGAATAGCCAGCGTAGCGGGGTTGAGCGACGACCACTTGCCGTCGGCGACGAGCCCGGTGACGGCGGCCGCGGCACAGGAATATTTGCCCTGCCAGTCGACAGCGAGGGCGGCAAGCTCCTCCAGCCAGCCCGGCGCGCCGACATCGCGTCGTGTCGCGACCAGCTTTCGGTCAAGAATTTCGCTGCCTCGCACCAACGCGGCGAGCGTCTTGGTGCCACCAATGTCAAAGGCCAGCACTGGATCGGCCGGACGCGCCGCAGCCTCGACTGCCTGCTTGAACCAGCTGACGATGTGCTCGGGCCGAGTGATGGCGGAGCCAACAACCACTGCGTCCGCGCCGGCTCGAATGGCGGCGGCGGCGAGCTCAGGCGAATTGTAGCGCCCCTCGGCCAGTACCGGCGCACCAAGGGCAGCGCAGCTTCTCACCAGTTCAAGGTCGGGCAGCACAGGCGTCTGGTCAGGCCCAGTGTAGCCGGACATGGTGGTGCCAACGATATCGGCCCCTGCGGCGAGCGCTGCTCGCGCTTCCCCCATACTTGAGATGTCGGCCATGGCAACGGCGCCGAGCCGCTTGACGGTGGCAATCAGCTCCGCCGACGGTACTGGACGCTGCCGCTCGGTAGCATCCACCGCGACGATTGCCGCGCCAGCCCGCACCAAAGCCTCGACATCCTCCAAATAGGGTGTGATCCGGACAGGGCTGTCACTGAGGTCTCGCTTGATGAGCCCGATCACGGGCAACTTGCTGGCCCTGGCCGCACCCTCGACATTGCGTGCCCCCTCAACGCGCAGGCCGACCGCCCCGCTGGATTCTGCGACACGGGCATAGGCGACCACGGCTTCGACAGTATCGAAGGGGCCATCCGGCACCGGCTGACACGATACGACGAGACCGCCACGAAGGCCGGCTAAGATTTCAGATGTGGTTTTCGACGAAGTCACCGCCCAATGCCTCCTGCGCGCTTGTGGAGCAACGCTGGCTCAAGATCGACAAGAGCTGTGGAATGACTGCACGGAAACGGGCCGCGATGGGGTTTGCGCTTCGGTCGATCCAGCATCTGCGCTATTCCTGCGCCGTGAACAACAAGTGGGCATCTAATATCCAATTGACAGATATCCTACAAGTGGGTAATTAACCGCTCGTAGCTGTTTTTTCGGACCGCCCGCAGGCAACCGGAGACGATGATGAGCCTGAAATCGATCAAGCCGCTGAAAAGAGCCCCCCTTCTGCATGTATCGGTGCAGGAGAGCCTTCGCGCCTATATCGACGACAACGGGCTTGAGGCTGGCGCGCCGCTGCCGCCCGAGGGCGACCTGGCTGTCCAGCTGGGTGTCAGCCGCAATTCGGTGCGCGAGAGCATCAAGGCGCTGGAATCGGTGGGCGTGCTCGAGTCGCGCCGCGGCATCGGCGTCTTCGTCAAGGCCTTCTCCTTCGAGCCCCTGCTCGAGAACCTCGCCTATGGCTTGGGCAGCGCACTCAAACAGATCGAAGAAGTGATTGTTATCCGTCAGACTCTCGAGGTGGGGCTGATCGAAAAGACAATTGAGATGATCGGTCCCCAAGATATTCGCGAGCTGCGTGAGACGCTGGCCCAGATGAAGGCGCATGCCGAACGCGGCGAGAGCTTTCCCGACCAGGACCGGCACTTCCACCAGCTTCTGTTCCGTTGCCAGGACAATGAAGTGCTACTGCGCCTGATCGAGGTGTTCTGGCTGGCTTTTTACAAGGCTTCCGACTTCGTCAATCTCGAGAACTCCGACCCCATGCAGACCTGGCGCGACCACGCGGCCATCGTCGATGCGGTCGAGGCTCGCGATCTCGCCGGCGCCAAGGACCGGCTCGACAAGCATTATGCGGGGATCAATCGCGTGATCGCCCATAATAAGACCAACGCATCCAATGGGAGGAGTACATGAAATTGAGGACGATGATCTCGGCGTTTGCCTTGTCGGCTGCGCTGTTCGGCGGCATGGCGGCCACCACTTTGCCCGCAATGTCCCAGGGCGCCACCATCTCCGGCGGTTTCGACGTCGGTCCGGGCGGCTTCCAGGGCAACTTCAACCCGCTTGCCGCAACGGGCGGCTTCACTTGGCTCGTCACCTATTTCGAGCCGCTGGTGATCTATGACGACAAGCTGGCCAACGTGATCGGCGCGCTCGCCGAGTCCTACGAAATCAGCCCCGACCAGAAGGCCTATACCTTCAAGCTGGCCGACACCAAGTGGCATGACGGCAAGCCCTTCACCTCGAAGGACGTGAAGTTCACCATCGATCTCGCCAAGAACGAAAAGGCCGGCTCCGTCTTCGCCGCGCGCCTCGGAGCGATCGAAGCCGTCGAGACGCCCGACGAGCGCACTGTCGTGGTCAAGCTCAGCGCCGCGTCCCCCAGCATGCTTGACACGCTGACCAAGCTGATGATGCTGCCCGAACACGCGCTGGCCTCGATCCCGGCCGAGCAGATCGCCAAGAACGCCTGGTGGTCGACCTCGCCTGTTGGCACCGGCCCGTTCAAGTTCACCAAATATGTCACCGACCAGTATGTCGAGCTCGCGGCCAACCCCGATTTCCGAAGTGGCAAGCCGGCAGCCGAAAAGCTGATCAACCGCTACTTCGCCAACCCGGCGGCAGCGATCGCCGCACTGCGTTCGGGCGAGATCCAGTTCACCTACGTCGACTCCAACGACGTCTCGACGTTTAACGGCGACAACGCGTTCAAGGTCATCGAAGGCGACTCCTATGTCGTCAATTATGTCGGCTTCAATCAGGAAGTGCCGATCTGGAAGGACCTCAAGGTACGCCAGGCCTTCATGCACGCCATCGACCGCGACGCCATCATCAAGAGCCTCTATGGCGGTGCCGCCAAGCCAGCGAACTGCGTCTATGTCGCAGACCAGCTGGTTCCGGAAGGCATTGACCAGTACGCTTACGACCCCGAGAAAGCCAAGCAGCTTTTGGCTGAAGCCGGCTGGGACAAGATCAACGGCGACAAGCCGATCACCATCTTGACCTACTACACCTCGCCGCTGGCCACCAACGTGCTCGCCGCCGTGCAGGCGATGCTTGCCCAGGTCGGCATCAACATCGTGCCACGCGCCGTCGACACGCCGACCTACAACTCGATCGTCTACCAGCAGTCGGACAAAGCCGGCGACTTCCCGCTGATCTATGCCGGTCTGCAGAACGGCCCTGATGCCTCCAACATCAACATCGGTCTCAACGAAAAGCAGATCCCGCCGGCCGGCGCCAACCTGATGCGCATCCGCATGCCCGAGGTGACCAACGCGCTCGACGCGGCGCTGGCCGAGACCGACGCCTCCAAGCGTGACGCGCGCTACCAGGATGTCTGCAAGGCCACCAACGCCAACCTGCCCTGGGGCACGATGTGGGTCGCCAACCGTTACGGCGTGGCTTCCGACAAGCTCAAGGACTTCGTCTGGATCCCGGCTCCGGCCGGCGGCCCTTACCAGGCCCACCCTGAAAAGTGGTCGATCGCGGAATAGGCCAACTTCCCTCCCGGGGGGCGACTATCCCAGTGGTCGTCCCCACCTTTTTCGGAAGTCTCGTCAACTCGCTCGACAGGGTGCTGAACCCATATGCTTCGCTATTGCCTCCATCGCCTGTTGATCGGGCTCGGCATGCTGCTCGCGCTGACGATGCTCATCTTCGTTTTGCTGCAGCTGACGCCGGGCGACCCGATCGACGCCTACATCGATCCTAACGTCGCCATGTCGAAGGAAGCGATGGACGCGTTGCGCGCACAGCTCGGTCTCGACCGGCCGCTGCCCATTCAGTATCTCGCCTGGCTGTCGCAGGCTGTTCAGGGCAATCTCGGCCATTCGCTGCAACGCTTCAACGAGACGGTATCCGGCCTGATCGTGGCGCGCATCGGCCCTACGCTGCTGCTGATGGGGGCAGGCCTTTCGATCGCCATCGTCATTGGCATCGCCTCCGGCATCGTCAGCGCCGTACGCCGCAATTCGCTGCCCGACTATTCATTCTCGGTACTCGCCATGTTCGGCATTTCGAGTCCCGCCTTCCTCACCGCCCTTCTCGGCCTCTACGTCTTTTCGGTGCGGCTCAAATGGGCGCCGTCTGGTGGCATGCTGACGCCGGCGGCCGATTTTTCTGTCGGCGATCTGCTGCGTCACCTGATCCTGCCGGCAGTCGTTCTGTCGATCGGCCATGCCGCGCTGATCATGCGCTACATGCGCGCCTCGATGCTCGAAGTGCTCAACCAGGATTATGTGCGCACCGCCCGCGCCAAGGGCGTCAAGGAGTTCTGGGTCGTGACCAAGCACGCGCTGCGCAATGCGCTGCTGCCGGTCGTCACCCTCATCGGCTCGACCATCGGCCTTGCCGTCGGCGGCGCGATCTTCATCGAGAGCGTGTTCAACTGGCCGGGGATGGGCCTGCTGCTGATCAACTCGGTCGAGACGCGCGATTATCCCGTCATCATGGGCGCGACCCTGGTCATCGGCGCCTGCGTCATCATCGTCAACATCCTGACCGACCTTGCCTATGCGGTCATCGACCCGCGCATCAAGGTGGCCTGACATGAGCGTCCTGACCATATCATCGACAGGCCCTCTGGCCCGCGCCACCAGCCGTTTTGTCCAGAACCGCGCGGCCATGTTCGGCCTGGTGCTGCTGGTGCCTCTGCTGTTTGCGGTGCTGACCTACCCGCTGTGGCTGCCCTACAAGCCCAACGATATCGACCTTCTGGCTATGAACGCCGGACCGTCGTGGAAGCACTGGTTCGGCACCGACGGCGTCGGCCGCGATGTGCTCGCCCGCACGCTCGAAGGCGGCCGCATCTCGCTTTTGGTCGCGGTTTCTTCCGTGGTCATCTCGACGGCGATCGGCTTCCTCGTCGGCGCGCTGTCGGCCTTTGGCGGCCGCTGGACCGACGCAGTCGCCATGCGCACGGTCGACCTTGCCATGACTTTGCCGCCGGTCATCTTCCTTCTGGTGCTTGCCTCCATCGTCGGCTCCGGCATCTGGTCGACCGTCTTCGTCATCGCGCTTTTGTCGTGGCCGGTGCTGTCGCGCATGATCCGCGCTCGCCTGCTTGAACTACGCGAACGCGAATTCGTCATGGCCTCGCGCGGCATGGGTGCGGGCCTCGGCCACCTGCTGTTCCGCCACGGCCTGCCCAATTCCATCGACATCCTGATGGTCTACGCCACGCTTCAGGTCGCCAACGCTATCCTGCTCGAAGCCGGCCTGTCCTTCCTCGGGCTCGGCGTGCCGCCGCCGGCCGCGAGCTGGGGCAACATGCTGAATGCGGCGCGCTCGACGGCGGTGCTCGAACAATTCCCCTGGCAATGGCTGTTCCCCGGTGGAGCGCTGGTCATCGCTGTGCTTGCCATCAACTTCATCGGCGACGGTCTGAGGGATGCCTTCGATCCTCGTGCTGAACTCAACTGAACCGTGAAAGAGAACTGATATGTCGAAATTCTTTGGTGTCATTCCCCCCGTGGTCACACCGCTCAACGACGACTTTTCCGTCGACTACGCGTCCTACACCCGCGTCCTCAAATATCTGATCGACGGCGGCTGCCACGGCCTGTTCGCGCTCGGCTCAACCAGCGAAGTGGTGTTTTATGACGATGCCGAGCGTCGCAAAATCCTCGAACACACCGTCAAGGTCGCCAACGGCCGCGTGCCTGTCATCGCTGGCGTCATCGACCCGACCACCGACCGCGTCATCCGCCATGCCCAGACGGCAAAGTCCGTCGGCGTCGATGCCGTCGTGGTCACCGCACCTTTCTACACCCTCACCAGCCAGGCCGAGACGATCGACCATTTCCGCATGATCCGCGACGCAGTCGATGTGCCACTGATCGCCTATGACATCCCGGTCTGCGTCCACACCAAGCTTGCGCGCCAGACCGTGGTGACGCTGGCCAACGAAGGCACCATTATCGGCCTCAAGGACTCGTCCGGCGACGACGGCAACTTCCGCTATGCGTTGAGCGACCTCGCCGGCAACAAGGACGTGTTCCTGATGACCGGCTCCGAGATCGTCGTCGACAATGCGCTGCAGATGGGCGCGCACGGCGTGGTTCCCGGCCTCGCCAATGTCGATCCGGCCGGCTATGTCCGCCTCTGGGACGCTGCCCAGCGCGGCGACTGGGATGCGGCGCGCAAGGAGCAGGAGCGGCTTTGCCGCCTGTTCGAGATCGTTTGGGTAGCAGCAGGCCGCGTCAGCGGCGGCGCGACCGGGGTTGGTGGCTTCAAGACCGCGATGCGCAGCCTCGGTGTCATCTCGACCAACGTCATGGCGCGGCCCCGCTCCCCGCTCAACGATGCCGAAACACGCAAGGTCGACGAGATCCTGCGCTCGGTCGGCATGCTTGGCTGAGAGTGACCAGATGACCCCCGAACCCATTCTCGAGGTCAAGGGCCTGCGGACCGTCTTTCGGGTGCGCGACCGGGAGATTGCCGCTGTCAACGGCATCGACCTCGTCGTTCACCCTGGCGAGACGGTTGCGCTTGTCGGCGAATCGGGTTCGGGCAAGTCGGTGACCAGCCTGTCCGTGATGCGGCTTCTGGCCCGCAAGGTGGGCTCGATCGACGCCGGTTCGGTGCTGTTCCGCGGCAAGGACGGCAAGCTGAAAGACCTCGTCAAGCTCGACGAGGAAGCGATGCGCCAGATCCGCGGCAACGACATCGGCATGGTGTTCCAGGAGCCGATGACCAGCCTGAATCCGGTCTACACCGTAGGCGATCAGATCTCCGAGCCGATCCGCGTTCATCGCGGAACCGGAAAGCGTAAGGCGCTGGAGGCCGCCGTCGACTTGCTCGACAAGGTCGGCATCCCCGATGCGCGCCGCCGTGCCAGCCAGTACCCCCACGAGCTTTCGGGCGGCATGCGTCAGCGCGCCACTATCGCCATGGCGCTGGCCTGTGACCCGACACTGCTGATTGCCGACGAACCGACGACCGCGCTCGACGTCACCATCCAGGCGCAGATCCTCGACCTGATGCAGAACCTGCAGCGCGAGCGCGGCATGGGCATGCTGTTCGTCACCCATAATCTCGGCGTCGTCGCCGAGATCGCCCACCGCGTGGCGGTGATGTATGCCGGCCGCATCGTCGAATTCGGCCCCGTCGCCGAGGTCTTCCGCAACCCGCGCCACCCCTACACGATGGGCCTGCTCAAATCGATGCCGCGGCTCGGCGCCGCCACCGCCATGAAGCGCGCTGGCGAGACGCTGAACGCCATCCCCGGAATGGTGCCAAGCCTTGCCAACATGCCTGTTGGCTGCGCCTTCGCGCCGCGCTGCGCCTATGCCATCGACGCATGCCGGGCAGCCATGCCCGAACTGGCCGCTGTCAACGAGCGCCACGGCAGCCGATGTATCCGCTGGCAGGAGATCGCCTGATGACGAGCCCCGCTCCCCTTCTGTCCGTTCGCGGTCTGGCCAAGCACTATGCGACGCGCGGCACTACCCTGAAGATCCTCGAAAACATCTCGTTCGATATCGCCAAGGGCGAGGTTGTCGGGCTGGTCGGAGAATCCGGCAGCGGCAAGACAACCATTGGCCGTTCGGTGCTGAGGTTGATCGAGCCGACCTCTGGCGAGATCGTCTTCGACGGCGCCGATCTGACAAAGCTTTCGGCCGGCGAGATGCGGCGCAAACGGCCGCGCATGCAATACATCTTCCAGGATCCCTACGCCTCGCTGTCACCACGCATGACAGTCGGCGAGATCCTCATGGAAGGGCTGAAGATCCAGGGCATCGGTACCAAGAAGGAGCGCGTCGAACGCGCCCGCAAGGCGCTCGAACAGGTCGAGCTGCCGCCCGACGCCATCAACCGCTACGCCCACGAGTTCTCAGGCGGCCAACGTCAGCGCATCGGCATTGCCCGGGCGCTGACGCTTGCCCCCGAATTCATCGTCGCCGACGAACCGGTCTCCGCACTCGACGTGTCGATCCAGGCGCAGGTGGTCAACCTGCTGCGCGACCTGCAGCAGCGGCTTGGGCTGACCATGCTGTTCATCTCGCATGACCTCGCGGTGGTCGAATATATCTGCGATCGGGTCATCGTGCTCTATCTCGGCCGCATCATGGAAATCGCGTCGAGCGAAGACCTCTATGCGAGGCCGCAGCACCCCTACACGCGGGCGCTGATGTCGGCGATCCCCTCGCCCGACCCCGACGCTAAGACCGAACGCCAGATCCTCAAGGGCGACATTCCGAGCCCGGCCAATCCGCCGAGCGGCTGCGTCTTCCGCACACGCTGCCCCAGTGCGCTCGACGCCTGCGCCATCACCGTGCCCGATCTGCGCGAGGTAGCACCGGGACATTTCAAGGCCTGCATCCGCGACGATCTGGAGGGAAGCCTGGTGCCGGTAGGCGCCTGAACGCGGCAGCACATCAAGAGGGCTTCACGGGACGACACGGTCCCGAGTTGGCGGGGCAGGCCCAACAAGCGGCACGCTCCGATGGGAAAGGTTTTGCCAAAAAAAGGGAGAAGAAGCGTGCCAAGACTTTCGAAATATCTCGCCAGTGCCAGCCTCGGCCTCGCACTTGCCTGGGTTGCGCCCGCATTTGCCGACAGCGTTTCGGTGACCTGGAAAGAGCTGCCTTCGGTGCCGGCCAACACCGCCGCCTGGAACGACGCCATTCCGGTCAAGGAGAAATACTGGCGGCAGATTGGCCTAGCCGGCCCGATCGCCGGCGTCCATGGCGACTATCTGCTGGTCGGCGGCGGCGCCAATTTCCCTGAACCCGGCAAGATGCCGAACGAGGCCAACACGCTCGGCAAAGTCTACTGGAACGAGAAGCACTTCGCCTTGCCGGCGGCACTTGGCTACGCCGCGACCGTCGTCCTGCCTGAGGGCGTTCTGGTAATCGGCGGCGAAGGCTTCAACGAGGCCCCCAACGGCAACAAGCTCGCCAAGGTGGAGAAGTTCGCCGACGTCATGTTGATGAGCTTCGACCCGAAGAAGGACGATGTGACGTTCAAGGCCTATCCGCCGCTGCCGGCGCCGAGCAGCTATGGTGCCGCAGCCCTGGTCGGCCGCACGATCTACTACCAGACAGGCAAGGACACTTACGCGCTCGACCTCGACAAGCTCGACGCCGGCTGGAAGGCCCTGCTGCCGCTGCCAGGCGAACCGCGCGACACAGCTGTTGCCGCTGCAGTAGACGGCAAGTTCATCGTCGCCACCGGCCGCAACAAGAAGGACGACGTATGGTACGTCCACAACGACGCCTACGCTTTCGACCCCGCAAAGCAAGCGTGGGAGAAGCTGCCCGACATGCCCTTCACCGCAATGGCCGGCGAGGCCTTCGGCGTCGACGACCGCTATATGGTGATCGTCGGCGGCGACAAGAACGTTGAGCGCTGGAACCTGCTCACCGGTCTCGAGGCCGAACGCGCCAAGCACGAAAAGGGCACACCGGAATGGGAGAAGGTCAACACAGCGCTGACCTTCCTTGCCGACCATCATCTCGGTTTCAACACCGAGATCCTCGCCTACGACGCCAAGGACGGCAAATGGAGCCAGGCCGGTTTCTTCCCGGGTGCTGCGCCCGTGACCACCCAGCCGGTGACATGGAAAGGCAAGCTGATCCTGCCTTCCGGTGAAATGCGCCCGGGCATCCGTTCGCCCAAAGTGTGGATCGGCAGCGTCGCGGACTAAAAGTCGCCAAGACAAAGGAAGAACCCCCTGTCCTTCGGACAGCGGGTTCTTTCATGTCCGGCCGATGCGGTTAGGCTTACGCCTCCACCGCCACTTCGCGACGCTCTCGCGAGGCCTTGAAGGCGGCCTCGATGCAGGCAACGACATGCATGCCGTCTTCACCTGTTAGTGGCGGCCTGGTTCCTGTGCTGACAGCCTGAACGAATGCCAGCCATTGACGGATGAGGCCCTGGCCAGCGACGTCCAGCTCGATGGAATCCTCCACCTGCTGCCACTTGAGATCGCGGCCGAGGCAAACCCCCTTGAAGAAGTCAACCGTCAGCACGCCCTTGTCGAACACCAGCTCGTCGCCGGAGATGAAGGCGCCGTCGGCGTAGCCGATGCTGGCCACCTGCCCTGCCGCCTCGTCGCCGAAGCGAATGAGCAGTAGTGCCGCATCGTCCGCCTTTTGCTGGTGGAATGTCGTGGCCGTGATGGCACTGACATGGGTGGCGCGGCGGCCGGCGAATGCCAGAAGCCGGTCGAGCGCATGGATGCCGGCGGTGAACAGCATGCCCCCACCGGTGGCCGGATCGAGGTGCCAGTCGCGGCGGTTGCCCTCCATCCAGAGCTTGATCATGCGGCTGGAGCCATAACGCATGGCTCCGAGTTCACCGCTGTCGATGAGCCGCTTGGCCGCCAGGAACGGCAGCGAAAAGCGCATGGTGTGGCTCGGCATCAGCGTCACGCCGGCCTTGTCGGCGGCGGCGAGGATCCTGCGGCACTCGGCGACCGTCGGCGCCAGCGGCTTTTCGATCATGATGTGTTTGCCGGCCTCGGCGCAGGCAATGGCGACGTCGGTGTGCAGGTGATGCGGCAGCGCCACCACGACCGTGTCCACCTCAGGATCGGCGAGCATGTCACGATAGTCGAGGTAGCCCCTGCCGCCATATTCGTTGGTGAACGACTTCAGCCCTTCGGCGTCGTTGCGGCAGGCTGCTACCAGCGTCGCGCCCGTAACCGAGCGCAGCGCCTGCGCATGTGCTGCGCCGAAATGGCCCGCGCCAATGATGCCAACCCTGAGCATGTCAGACTCCCTGAATTTCGTAGCAATGGTCGATGATTGCCATGGCGCGGCGGCAATCGGCGAGCGACACGGCCGGCGGCCGTCCCTGGGCTAGCCGTTTCAGCGTATCAGTCATGACGTCGTCGTAGCGGCGCGCCGGCGGGGTAACCGGCAGGTCGCGCTGGCCCTCGTCGTCGAGCGTGGAAAGGGCGATGCGGTCGCCGAAGTCGCTGAGCGTGGCGTTCTTCGCCGAGACGCGCCATTCGAAGATGCCGCGCTTCATCGAGGCGAAGGTGTAACCTGCCTCGACCAGCCCCAGCGTGCCATCGGCCGCACTGAGCACAACGGCCGCATAGTCCTCGACCTCGGTGCCGTGGATCGGGCGACCGAACGAGGCGCTAACGACATCGACCTTCTGATCGCCTGCAAGCGTCAGGAAGGCGTTGATGCCATGGATGCCCAGATTGCGCAGGGCGCCACCGCCGCCGATGGCGCGATCCAGAACCCAGCCGACGCCGTCATCGACATAACGCTGTGGCGGACCGTTGATGAGGCGGAAATGCGAATGCGAGATCGCCCCGAGACGGCCGGCCGTATCGAGGTCGCGCAGTGCCGCCATCATGCCGAGCCCGTGCGGCAGCGCTACGGCGACAAAGGCATTTTTGCCCTGGCCGGCGGCGACAAGCGGATCGGCGGCCCGAGCCGAAATGCCTATCGGCTTTTCGATCAGCAGCGGAACGCCAGCCTCGATGACGGCCAGCCCGCGTTCGGCTATTTCGAACGGACGCCCCATGACAACAGCGAGATCGGCTCCGGCAAGCGCCTGATCCAGCCTCGACGCCACCGCGCAGCCGAACTTGTCGGCAAAGAGCCGTACCGCTTCCGCGGACGGATCCCAAGCCATGGCGATCTCCGCTCCCGCCGCCAGCGCGGCCTTCGCATGCATCGTCGAATGCCAGTGGCTAACACCGAGAAAGGCCAGTTTCATATGGGAGCCGTAAGATATAGGATAAGTGGATGCCTTATATCCTATACGATACGACCAATGCAAGTCATAGAGGCTGCCGGGCCACCATTTAGACGCCCGAGCTAAGGACGGGCCCGCAAAGTCAGAGCCATGCCACGCCTATTCCGCCGTGGCATGGCTGGTCTGCATGGCGATGTTTTCGGCTACATATCCTCGCGACCGTCGCCAGCACCTAATTCAGCTGAACCCGCCCGCTGGAAATCGCCATTGCCGGTATAGACCCAGCTCTTGCCGACGGACGTGGCTAGGAAGCGATCATCAAAGCCGCTTTCGATTTCCTGCTGCGGATTGCGCGGCAGCACGACGATCTTCATCAGAACGTAGTAGAGAACGAGACCGAGCGGAAAGCCGATGATGAAAGCGTAGCTCGAATACCAGGCCGCGACGCTGCCGGCGGCAATCCAGGCGATCATGCCCGCCCAGTTGATGCCACCCGAATAGCGGAACTGCCCGTTCATGCGATAGAGGTCGGGCACGTTCACCCGACGGCGACGGATCAGGTAATAGTCGGCCGTCATGATGCCGCCGATCGCCGACAGGAATGCACCGTAATAGCCGAGGAAGACGAACAGGTTGTCAAGGATCAGCCATGGAAAGCACAGCGTGCCGATGATGCCGGCGAGCACCACGCCGACCTTGTAGTTGACGTGGCGCGGCGACAGGTTGACCAGCGTCAAGGCCGACGGAATGAGGTTGGCGGCCGTGTTGGTCGACCACTGGGCGAGCACCACCAACACCAGCAGCATGATGAGCGCAAAACCCTGGCTTTGCGCCTGGATGACTTCGATCGGGTTCCAGTTGCCAGTGGCGATGAACGACACGCCGCCGATGCCGGCTATCATTGCCTGCGTGACCGGCAAGGCGATCAGCTGTGCTGCAAAGATGCTCTTGTTGCGCTTGAGGAAGGTTTTCGAACCTGGCTCGGTCTTGACGAAGCGGGTCAGGTTGGGAATGTCGATCGCCATGGTCGACCAGAAACCTAGATTGGCGATGAACAGCACCAGCAGCGACATCTCGCCCTGGGCATGGAAATTCCAGATGTTGATGCCCTTGGTCTGGGCGATGCCTTCGAGGGTAAAATACATCCATAGCGAGATCGCGATGATGCAAGGGGCCGCGAGCGCTGCCAGGCGTTCGATCGACTTGATGCCGCAAGCTGTGTTGACCACCTGCACGATGCCGAAGGCGACATACCAGACGAACCAGTTATCGAAGCCGAGGAAATGCGAGCCGATGCCGTTCAGCGCCAGAGCTCCAAGATAGGTCTGGATGCCGAACCACATTGAGGCGACGAGACCGCGCGAGATCGCCGGCAAATGCGTTCCGTGAATACCGAAGGGCGCGCGCAGATAGACGGCAAAGGGAAGCCCGTGCTCGGTGCCGATATCGGCGGTGAGCAGCATGAACAAGCCGATGCCGATGTTGGCAAGAAAGATCGTCAAGATGACGGTCGACAAAGGAATGCCACCGCCGACGCCAGTGGCGCCGAGCGAGAATGTCGCGATAATGACGGCGATGCCGATCCAGATCCAGGCGTATCCCAGCATGCTGATCGGTCGCTGGCTAAGTGTCGTGGGCAGGATCGATTCTTCGATGAGCGTGCTGCGCTCACGCTCGATCGCGCCCGCTTGGGCTGCAATTGTCACGGTAACCTCCACTTTTGATTGTATTAATTCCCCACGTCTGAAGATTGGGCGGCCAGTTGGTTTAGGCCTGCACCAGATTTCTTGGGCCTTTGCAGCCGGTTTCGATGGCGCTTTGCCTATGCGCTGCGGAGCGCTGCTCTCAGCTTTTCGGTGGCCTCGATGTCGATCGTCTCGTCCTCGATATTGACCGCGACGCCGTAGATCTCACGGGCATGGGCCACCGAGCAAAAGCCGTCGAGCACGTCCTCCAGCACCTTTTGCGCCGGACGCTTCAGCGGCGATCCGTAACCGCCGCCATTGGGGCTGTAATAGGCCATGACATCGTTGGACTCGACCGCCAGGCCGGAGAACTTGGAGTGCATCTCGCGGGCATCGCCTGGAGCACCCGCATTGTAGATGAGGCACTTGCCGACAGCGCCATCGGTACCGCCGAAGATGCCCCACGGGGCATCCTTGTGGCGTTCGGATTCATGGGTAATGAAGCCGGGCGAAAGCACGCGCTGCGCCTTGACCACACCAATTCCGCCGCGGAATTCACCGGCGCCGGGGGGCACGTCGTCACGAAGTTCGTAGCGGTCGCAGATCATCGGGATGTGCATCGCCAGATCCTCGAGCGGATTGTTGCGCGTGTTGGCCATCAGATTATCAATGCTGTCGGGGCCGTCGGACCGTGGCCGGCCACCATAGGCGCCCTCGTTGACCTCGAGGAACACCCAGTAATCGCCGCTCGGCCGCACGCCGGAATAGGCGGCAAACGAAATCGAAGCCGAACTGCCGGCAATCACCGTTTCGGGCATCACCGGCGCCAGCGCGCGGATGATGAGATCGATCATGCGATTGCACTGCGTGAAACGCGCTTCGGCCGAGGCCGGCGCCTTGGGATTGAAGATCGAGCCAAGCGGCGCGATCACGTTGATCGGCCGGAACGAGCCTTCATTGGACGGAACCCGGACGTCGGACGTATAGGCGTCCAGCAGAAGCTTTCGGAACGCCGCGTAGGCGGCGACCTTGGTCGAGCCCTCGAAGGGCACGTTGTAGGCGGTAGGCGTCTGGTCGGCCGAACCGGTCAGGTCAACGTCAAGCTCGTCTCCGTAGACCCGCACCGTCACCTTGACCTTGAGGCGCTGATCGCGATTGCGGCCATCGTCGTCGAGCCAGCCTTCGGCCATGTATTCGCCATCGGGGATGTCCGAGATGCGCTGGCGCATCATGCGCTCGGCATAGTCCATCAGCTGATTGGCAGCGTGGAAGATGATATCTTCACCGAATTTCTCGATCAGTTCGACAAAGCGCTTTGCGCCAAGGCGGGCCGAGGCGATCTGGGCTTCGATGTCGCGCACCAACTGCTGCGCAGCCCGGCTGTTGTTGCGGATGAAGTTCCATATCGCATTGTTCGGTTCGCCCTTGCGATAAAGCTTGGTGCCGGCAAACAGCATGCCCTCGGCGAAGACGTCGGGAACATCGATAATGAGGCCGGGCGTGGCCGCGCCGATGTCGACATGATGCGCGGTGTTGCCGGCAAAGCCGACGAGCCTGCCCTGGTAGAAGACCGGCACGACGATCGCCAGGTCGGGCGTGTGGCTGGAGCCGTGATAGGGATGGTTATGGACGACGACGTCGCCGTCATACCATTCGCCATCCTCGAGCGTCTCGCGGATACCGCGCAGATAGCCTGGGATAGATCCGATATGCATCGGCGTCGATTCCGACTCGCACAGCGTGTTGAACTCGGCGTCGAAAAGGCCCGCGCCCAGGTCCTCGGACTCGCGGATGATTGAGGAAAAGGACATGCGGTAAAGGACATGCGCCATCTCTTCAGCGATGGTCTCGAAGGAGCCGCGTATAACCTGCAGAGTGATCGGATCGATCTCGGCAGGAAGCATCCGCTCCGCAACTGGCTGTGCCATGGTGTTCATGTGCGTTTCCTCCCTGGTCAGGCAATGCCCGCGCGATGAACGCGCGTGTTGCCGTATTCGAGCGTCTCGGCGACATAGCCGGGCGGTACGAGCGTCGTTGAATCGTGCTGGACCAGGATCGCCGGCCCGCTGACGCGGTCTCCTGCGTAGAGCTTGGTGCGGTCATAGCGCGGGGTGTCCAGCGTGCAGCCATCATCAAAGGTCGTGGCGCGCACGAACATCAGCGCCCTGTCGATGCTTGAGCCGTCCGTCGGCTTAATCTTCGGAATCCCGATGCGCTCGATCGAAGCCTTGCCGATGGCGCGCAAGGTGATGAGTTCGACCTCCGCGTCACGGTAGGAGTAGCCGTAGTCGAGCTGGTGCTGGTCGTGAAAGCTTGTCACCACCGAAGACTTGTTGGCCTGGGTAACCGGACCTTCGGGCATCGTCGCCCTCAGTTCGAAGCCCTGGCCCTGGTAGCGGCATTCGGCAACCACTTCGACATGGTGGCGTTCACGCGGAATGCCGTCGTCGTCGAGCTCGGCAACGACCCTGTCGCGAAGGCTGGCGGCAGCGCGGTTGATGCGGTCGAGCTGGCTGTCGGTCGCACCGTTCAACTCGACGATCACGGCCTCGGTGTGTTCGTACTGCAGGTCGGTCTTGAGCAGGCCGACGGCCGCCGTGATCCCCGGCGCGACCGGCACGATGACGTCGCGCGCCGAGATCGCCTCGGCCAGTGCTACGCCGTGCAGCGGACCCGCACCGCCAAAGGGCAGGATCGAGAACTGCCTGGGATCGACGCCGCGTGCCACCGAATTCGAGCGGATCGCCAGCGCCATGTTTGAGTTGATGATCTTGAGGATGCCGAGAGCAGCGTCCTTGACCGACAGGCCGAGCGGCTTGGCGATTTTTTTCTCGACGGCCTTGCGGGAAAGTTCCGGATCAAGCTTGAGATCGCCACCGAGGACGAAGTCTGGGTCGAGCCGGCCAAGCACGATCTGCGCATCGGTAACGGTCGGTTCGGTGCCCCCCCGGCCGTAGCAAGCAGGTCCGGGTTCCGATCCGGCCGAGCGTGGACCAACATTGAAAGCGCCCGCCTCGTCGATATAGGCGACAGAACCGCCGCCGGCACCGATGGTGACCAGGTCGATCATCGGCGTCAGTACCGGATGTCCCGAGACGTAGGTGTCGCGCGGGTTCATGATCTTGAGGCGGCCGTCCGGGATGGTGCTGATGTCGGCCGAGGTGCCGCCGATATCGACGGTGATGATGTTGCTGACGCCAGCCATCTCGCCTTCCGAGGCGCCGCCGATGACGCCGCCAGCCGGCCCCGACATCAGGATGCGCACCGGACGCGTTGCGCAGGATTCGACGGTCGAAACGCCGCCGTTGGACTGCATGATGCGCAGCTTAGAGAAAACTCCTGCCTCACGCAGCTTGCTTTCGAGATCGCGCAGGTAATAGGACGTCTTGGGGCCGACATAGCAGTTCATCGCTGCCGTCGAGAAGCGCTCGTATTCGCGCATCACGTTGGCGACCTCGCTCGACAGCGTGACATAGGCGTCCGGCATCTCTTCGAGCACGATCTCCTTGGCGCGACGCTCATGTGCGTCGTTGAGGAAGGAGAACATGAAACCGATGACGACCGATTTGATGCCGCGCTTCTTGAACAGCTTGATCGCCTCACGCACCTCAGCCTCGTCCAGCACCGTCTCGACATCGCCTTGGGGCGGCAGGATGCGCTCGGAGATGGCGATGCGGTTGCGGCGCTTGACCAGCGGCTGGCTCTGCCACGGCACGGTGAAGTGCAGCGAGAAATTATACGGCCGCTTGTGTCGGCCGATATGCAGGATGTCGCGAAATCCCCGCGTCGTGAGCATCCCGGTTTCCGAGCCGTTGTGCTCGATGGTGATGTTGGTTGCTGTCGTGGTGCCATGCACGATGACATCGACGTCGGTCGTGTCGATGCCGGCCAGACTGCAAATCCCCCTAACGCCCTCGACCACGCCGATCGACTGGTTCTTAAGAGTTGTCGGGACCTTGTGGTAGAAGACCCCCTTCGCGCATTCGAGAACGAGGTCGGTGTTGGTACCGCCGACATCCACACCTATACGAGTCATGTTTTCCTCCCTGGCAAAAGGGCGTGTCCCGCAAAGGACACGCCCTGTTCGATTACTCCGCCGCCATGCGCGATGCGTTGACGGTGTTGAGATAGTCGACACACTCGTCGACGCTGTGGACGTCGGCGAACTTGGCGTCGATATCGTAGAGGTTCCAGGCAACAGCGCCCGGCACGCGATCACCGATGCACTCACGAACGGCGATTGTGCGGAAGCCGTCGGCGAGACCGTCGCAGATGGTGGTGCGCACACAGGCTGTGGCTGTGACGCCTGTGACGAGAATGGTGTCGACGCCTGCGGCGCGCAGAATGCCGGCAAGGCCGGTGCCGTGGAACGAGCTGGCCCGCTTCTTGAGCAGCGTATACTCGCCTTCGATCGGAGCGATGCGAGAGTCGATCGCCCACAGGTCCTTGTTCTTCAGGTTGACGACATCGATCGGGATCTTGCAGTGCCACAGGCCCATGTCGGTGAAGCTTGCGTCGCGGTCGGTGATCTCATAGGCGGTGGTGACGTGGATCACCGGATGGCCGTTGGCGCGGCAGGCCTTGAGCAGGCGCTGCATGCCAGGGATGATCTCGTTGTCCATCGCGTCCTGGTCGCAGGTGAACGGATTTCCCGGTCGCGTCCAGGCGTTGGCGAGGTCGACGCTGACCAGTGCTGGACGCTTGCCGAACCCGACGCGGCGCTGAAAGCCGCGCTCCTGGTAGATCTTGTTCGAGGCTTCGAACGCCTGCTTCAGCATCCGGTCCAGTTCCTTGTTGTCGATGTCGCTCATGGCGTTTCCTCTTTGACTGAGCCCTCAGGGCCACTTGATCCTGGTTTCCGATACCTGCCGGGTGGTCCCTGCGGTTATCTGGATGTCAGAGTGCCGCAGGGGCAGCTTGAGCGGAATTGGTCTTTTGCCAATTATTCTTGCACGCCACGCATCAATCGATAGAGTGCCCAAACCGTTGGGAGGCAAGCAAATGGACATCGAAGCGGGCCTCGACCTCACGCAATCGTTCCTTATCGTTGCAGAGGAACTCAACTTCCGCCGCAGCGCCGAGCGCCTGCATATCGATCAATCGGCGCTGACCCGGCGGATCCAGAAGCTTGAGCACATGCTGGGCTTTGCGCTGTTCGAGCGCAGCACGCGCGAAGTCTCACTCACGCCTGCCGGGCGCAGCTTCTACGAAGAGAATGCGCGTCTTTTGTTCAGCTATTCGCAGTCGGTAAAGGCGGCCCGCTTGGTGGCCGAAGGCAAAACGGGCACGCTACGTGTCGCCTATATGGCCTTCGCTGCCACCGAGCTGATGCCGAGCGCCGTGCTGCGTTTCCGCAATGCCTACCCGCATGTCGCGGTCAATCTGCGTTACATCCGAACGCAAGGACAGAAGCTGGCGCTCGCCCATGACGAGGTCGATATCGGCTACATGATTGGCCCGTTCGACCACAGCGACTTTCACAGCCTGCTTCTGGCCAACGACCCGCTCTATGTCGTCACGCCGAAGAACCATGCCCTGCTGCACAAGCACGAGATCAGGCCGGCTGATCTCGTCGATTGCGACCTGATCTTGGGCGACATGATCGAATGGGAAGCCTACCGCTGGCGGCTCAACGAGATGTTTGCAGCCGAGGGCGTGCCGCTCAACATCAAGCTGGAGGCGTCGAACACGCTTGCACTTCTGGGATTGGTCGCCGCCGGCCTGGGCGTCACCGTCTATCCCGAAAGCCTGATCGGCTTCCTCGGTCGCAGTGTCGAGGTGCGTCCGATCATGCACCCGAACTTCCGTATCCAGACAATTCTGGTCTGGCGACGGGTCAACCGCGCCAAGTCGTTACGCCATTTCGTCGAGATCGCGAAGAACTTGCCGGCACGAATCTGAAGGAAAGCTATGAGCCCAAAAACTGTCATGATCGCGGTGGCTTGATCAGCACTCCGGCAGGTTGACGGCAAGGCCGCCGAGGCTGGTTTCCTTGAACTTGGCGCTCATTTCCTCACCGGTCTGGCGCATCGCCTCGATGCAATTGTCGAGTGGCATGAAATGCGTGCCGTCGCCGCGAAGCGCAAGCGACGCCGCCGCGACCGCCTTGGTTGCACCGATGCCATTGCGCTCGATGCAGGGCACCTGCACCAATCCGGCAACCGGATCGCAGGTCATGCCGAGATGATGTTCAAGCGCGATCTCGGCGGCATTCTCGACCTGCTCCGGCGTGCCGCCGAGCACTGCGCACAATCCGGCGGCAGCCATTGCCGCGGCTGATCCGACCTCGCCCTGGCAGCCGGCCTCGGCGCCCGAAATCGAAGCATTGTGCTTGATCAGCCCACCGATTGCCGCTGCCGTCAGCAGGAAATCCGAGACCTTGCCACGATCAGCGCCGGTGCAATGGTCGAGATAGTAGCGCAGCACCGCCGGCACAACGCCGGCAGCGCCATTGGTCGGTGCTGTCACCACCTTGCCGCCGGCGGCATTCTCCTCGTTGACCGCCATCGCGTAAACGCTCAGCCAGTCGGCGACGACATGTGGCTGAGAGCTGTTTTGGCCGCGCTCACTTACGAGCTGATCGCGGATTTTCTTGGCACGCCGCCGCACACGAAGCCCACCCGGCAACTCGCCTTCCAGCACCAGGCCACGCTCGATGCAGCCATCCATGACTGCCCATATCCGTTCGATGCCGCTTTCGACGTCGCTCGCTGGCCGCCCCGAACTCTCATTGGCGCGCTTCATGGCGGCAATCGAAAGACCGCTTTCGCGCGCCATGCGCAACATCGTCGCCGCGCTGTCGAACGGAAACGGCCAGGCCGCCGCCTCGCTGGCAATCGTTGCTGCGGGCGCCTCGCGTTCGGCTGCTGTGACGACAAAGCCACCGCCGATGGAATAGTAGGTTTCACCGACCAGCAGCTTTCCTTGCACATCGAAAGCCTGGAGCACCAACCCGTTGGCATGTCCCGGCAGGGCCGGGCCGTAGTCGAAGACGATATCGCCAACAGGATCGAAGCTCAGCGCAGGCAGGCCCTTGGGGCGCAGGACCTTGGTATGGTGCAGTTCAGCAAGCTGCCGCTCAGCCGCATCTGGGTCGAGGTCGGCGGGAAGATAGCCGAGCAATCCGAGCGCCACCGCTCGATCGGTGGCGTGGCCCTTGCCGGTAAAAGCAAGCGAACCGTGCAGAACCACCCGCAGCTTTGCCGCGCCCTGTGAGCCATCAGTCTGCCGCAGCAAGTCGAGAAACCGCACCGCAGCCGTCATCGGCCCCATGGTGTGCGACGATGACGGGCCGATGCCGATCTTGAACACGTCGAAAATGCTGAGGAACATGCGCGGCCTCATGAGATCGCAAGGGAATGCACCCGACGCGCGCCGGGTTGCTTCGTAGCGGTAGTTGAAAGGCCTACTGGTAGATCGGAAAGCGCTGGCAGAGGCCGCGCACTTCGGCGAGCACCGCTTGCTCGACGGCCGCATCGCCTTCCGCTCCCTTGACCGCCAGCGCGTCGATCACCTTCAGGATCAGCTCGCCGATGCGGCGGAACTCGGCCTCGCCGAAGCCGCGCGTGGTGCCCGCCGACGTGCCGAGGCGTACGCCCGACGTCACCGCCGGCTTCTCGGGATCAAAGGGGATCGAGTTCTTGTTGCAGGTCAGCCCGGCGCGCTCCAGCGCGTGCTCGGCGTCGCGACCCCTGACGCCCTTCGGCCTGAGGTCGACCAGCACCATGTGGCAATCAGTGCCGCCCGACACGATGTCGAGCCCGCCGGCCAACAGCGTCTCGCACAGCGCCTTGGCGTTGTTGACGACATTGGCCGCATAGTCGCGGAAATCGGGCTGCAAAGCCTCGCCGAAGGCGACCGCCTTGGCGGCAACGACATGCATCAGCGGCCCGCCCTGATTGCCGGGGAATACCGCCGAATTGAACTTCTTGGCCAGCGCTTCGTCGTTGGTCAGGATCATGCCGCCGCGCGGGCCGCGCAGGGTCTTGTGCGTGGTGGTGGTGACGACATGGGCGTGCGGCAGCGGATCGGGATAGAGGCCTGCGGCGACCAGGCCGGCATAGTGGGCCATGTCGACCATCAGGTAGGCGCCAACCTCATCGGCAATCGACCGGAACGCCGCGAAATCGATGGCACGCGGATAGGCTGAGGCGCCGGCAACGATCAGCTTCGGCTTGGTCGCCAGCGCTTTGGCGCGCAGTTCGTCATAGTCGATCTGCTGGTCGGACTGGCGCACCTCGTAGCTGACGATGTCGAACCATTTGCCCGACATGGTCACCGGCGAGCCATGCGTCAGGTGTCCGCCATGAGCGAGCGACATGCCCATCACGCGGTCGCCGGGAGTAAGCAGGGCCAGGAACACCGCCTGGTTGGCCTGGGCGCCCGAATGCGGCTGGACATTGGCGAACCCCGCGCCGAACAGCTGCTTGGCGCGTTCGATGGCGATGGTCTCGACCTCGTCGACGAACTCGCAGCCGCCATAGTAGCGCTTGCCCGGATAGCCCTCTGCATATTTGTTGGTCAGCACCGAGCCTTGGGCGGCAAGCACGTCAGTGGAGACGATGTTTTCCGAGGCGATCAGTTCGATCTGGTTCTTTTGCCTGTCGAGTTCGCGCTCGATGGCAGCGGCGATTGCTGCGTCGGCAAGCGACGCTTGTGGGCTGGTGTGCTGCATGCTTGCCTCCTTGGGGGTCAGATATCGAGTGCGATTTCGCGGCTGGCCGCCTGAAGAATGCCCCAGGTATGGTCGGCAAACGAACGCCAGACCTCGATGCGAAAGCGGTCTTCTGCTTCGCGGACAAGGATGATCTGCGCCTTGTCGAAGATGGTCCTGCAGCCCGTGCCGACCGGCATCGCCTCGATGTCGAACGCAATGGCCGAGCGCAATGCCAACACGGCAGCAACGCCCTCGACCTCGATGCCGATCTCGCGATGGCTGACATCGACAAGGCTATGCGGCACCGTCGCATAGAGCTTGGCAAACGCCGTTTCGATTGCCTCCTGTTCCGTCAGCGGAACGACCAGGTGCCACTCGTCCGGCCCGAGGCACACGGCCAGCCTGCCGTTGGAAACGGTGATGTCGCCGATCTTGCCCGGCAATGGCGAACCGAATGCCTTCGCAGCTCGCGCCGCTTGTGCCGGATCTATCCTCAGGGCGAAGCGGGCTCCGTCGGCGGCGACGCGGATGTTTAGCGGCGTCACCTTGCGAACGGCAATCTCGCGGCCGATCAGCGGATGATGTTCATGCAGCATGACCGTCCTCCTATGCGCTCAGGCGCTTGTTTTCGGGGTCGAAGAAGACCGTCCCGACCACCTTTGCCGTGTGGGTCTTGCCGGGCATCGGCACGTGAATGGTCTCGCCTTCGCGCGCCTTGCCACCTTCGACCACCGCCATGGCGATCGAGCGTCCGAGAGCAACACTCCAGTAGGACGAGGTGACGTGGCCGACCATCTTCATCGGCAAGGTCTGGCTCGGATCGAGCACGATCTGTGCCCCCTCCTCCAGCACCGTGTTTGGATCGGAAGTGAGCAGGCCGACGAGCTGCTTGCGATCGGTCTTGAGCATGTCCGTACGCGTCAGCGAACGCTTTCCGACGAAGTCTGGCTTGGCCTTGCCGATCGCCCAGCCGAGACCGGCGTCGTCAGGCGTCACGGTGCCGTCGGTGTCCTGTCCGACGATGATGTAGCCCTTCTCGGCGCGCAACACGTGCATCGTTTCGGTGCCATAAGGGGTGATGCCATATTGCTGGCCGGCCCGGTAAAGCTCTTCCCAGACCGCCCGGCCGTAGCGCGCCGGCACATTGATCTCGTAGCCGAGTTCTCCAGTGAAGCTGACCCGGAACAGCCGGGTCGGCACACCGCAAATCTTGCCCTCGGCAACCGACATGTGCGGGAGCGCCTCTTCGGAAAGGTCGATGCCCTCGACCAGCGGCTCGATCAGCTTGCGCGCGTTCGGGCCGTTGAGCGCGATCACCGCCCATTGCTCCGTCGTCGAGGTCAGCCATACCTTGAGATCAGGCCACTCGGTCTGGAGATAATCCTCCATCGTGCCCAGCACGCGCGCCGCACCACCGGTGGTGGTGGTCACATGGAAACGGTCGGTGGTCAGGCGGCCGATGACGCCGTCGTCACGGATGAAGCCATCCTCACCGAGCATCAGGCCATAGCGTAGGCGTCCAGGTGCCAACTTCGTCCAGGAGTTGGTGTACATGCGGTTCATGAATTCGGCGGCGTCCGGCCCGACGATCTCGATCTTGCCGAGTGTCGAGGCATCGAACATGCCGAGGGATTCGCGAACAGACTTGCATTCGCGCGCCACGGCGGCGTGCATGGTCTCGCCCTTTTTCGGGAAGTACCAGGCGCGGCGCCACAACGACACCGGTTCGAATTCCGCGCCGTTCTGCTCGGCCCAGCCATCGATCGGCGTCTTACGCGTCACTTCGAACAGTTCGCCCCGATTGTAGCCTGCGAAGGCGCCGAAGGTGGTCGGCGTGTAGGGCGGGCGGAAGGTGGTCAGCCCTACTGCCGGCGCTGGACGCTTGACCGCGTCGGAGGCAATGGCCAGACCGTTGATGTTGGAGGTCTTGCCCTGGTCGGTCGCCATGCCTGTGGTGGTGTAGCGCTTGATGTGCTCGATAGACTTGAAGCCTTCGCGCACCGCAAGCCGGATGTCCTTGGCGGTGACGTCGTTCTGGAAATCGACGAAGGCCTTGGCCTTCGAAGTGTTCTTGTCGGTCGGCAGTTCGCGGTTGTTGGCGCCCGTCAGCATCAGTTCGCCATCGACCTTGTAGGACGCGGCTGTCACGGTGAACCCGGCGTCTGAAGCGGCGGCCGAACCGGCTGCGGCACCCTCGGCAAGTGCTGCCGCAAGGCTGAACGCGCCATTGCCGGCGCCGGCGCAGCGGCTTTCCTCGGTGGCGGCGCCAGGAAGGAACATCTGCCCTTCCTCGTTCCAGTCGAGCTTGCCCTTGGTGTGCGAAAACAGATGCACGCTCGGCGTCCAACCGCCGCTCATCAAAAGCGCGTCGCAGGAAATCGTCCGCGCCGGTCCGACCACGCCGCTGCGGCTCACCGGATTGGCGCGCACGGAGGCGACGCGCAGCCGGCCGCCGGTGCCGGTGACGGTCCAGCCGGTCAGCACCTCGACCCCGAGGGCCGCGGCGCGTTCCATCAGATGGCCCGACACATTGGGCCTGATGTCGATCATGGCTGCCACCTTGACGCCTGCCTCTGCCAGGTCGAATGCGGCGAGCCAGGCTGAATCGTGCGAGGTGACGATGACGGGACGGTTGCCGACCTTGACGCCGTAGCGGTTGAGATAGCTGCGCGCCGAGCCCGCAAGCATGACGCCCGGGCGATCGTTGCCATCGAACACCAGCGGCTTTTCGATCGAGCCCTGTGCCAGAACGACCTGCTTGGCGCGCACCTTCCACAGCCGCTCGCGCGGCGCATCGGCCTGCGGGCTGGCGAGGTGGTCGGTCAGGCGCTGGCACAGGCCGACGAGGTTCTGGTGGTAGTAGCCGATTGCGGTGGTGCGTGTCAGCACGATGACGTTCTTCATCGCTGTCAGGCTAGCGCGCGCCTCGTCGAGCCATTGCCAGCCGGACTGGCCATTGATGCCGGCATCGGTTTCCGACAGCAGCGAGCCACCGATTTCAGACTGCTCGTCGACCAGTATCACCTTGGCGCCGCTCTTGCCGGCATCGAGCGCTGCGGCAAGGCCGGCCGGGCCTGAACCGACCACCAGCACATCGCAATGGGCGAAGCGGCTGGCATAAGTGTCGGGATCGGCTGCGGTCGGCGACTTGCCGAGACCGGCGGCGCCCCGGATGACGGGCTCGTAGACCTTGTTCCAGAACGACTTCGGCCACATGAACGTCTTGTAGTAGAAGCCGGCGGAAAACAGCATATAGAGCGCGTCGTTGACAGCACCGATGTCGCGCTTCAGCGACGGCCAGTGGTTCTGGCTGGTGGTGTTCAAACCGTCGAACACCTCAAGCACGGTTGCGCGGGTGTTGGGTTCGAAGCGGCCCGGCCCCCGGTCGGTGCCGACCAGTGCATTGGGCTCTTCCGAACCAGCCGACAGGAAGCCGCGCGGGCGATGATACTTGAACGAGCGGCCAATGAGATGGACGCCGTTGGCAAGCAGCGCCGAGGCGAGCGTGTCGCCCTCGAAACCGGCATAGCTTTCGCCATTGAAGGTGAAGCGCACCGGCTTGCGCTGGTCGACACGGCCTTTTGCAGGGATGCGGTAGCTGGTCATGACCGTGCTTCCTCGAGTTCGGTCTCTGTCGGGCGTGGCAGCCCGGCCTTGTAGGTCATTGCGAACTTGTCGCTGACGGTGTCGCGAACGGCATTGAAGAATCGCCCGCAGCCATGCTGGTGTCGCCAACGTTCGAAGTGGGTGCCGCGCGGATTGCTGCGAATGAAAAGGTGCGTCTTCCATTCGTCGTCAGTCAGCTTCGACGGATCAGTGGGGCGCGCGATGTGAGCCTCGCCGGCATAGGAGAATTCGAGCTCAGGACGTTCGGCCTCGCAATAGGGGCAGCGGATGAGCAGCATCTTGGATCTCCTCAGTGCGCGACGGCTGCGGCAGCGGCTTCATCGATCAGCCGGCCGGTGGTGAAGCGTTCGAGCGTGAACGGCGCATTGATCGGATGCGGCTCGTCGCGGGCGATGGTGTGAGCGAAGACATGGGCCGAGCCAGGGGTTGCCTTGAACCCGCCGGTACCCCAGCCACAATTGACGTACAGCCCGGGAACCGGTGTCTTGCCGATGATCGGCGAACGGTCGGGCGTGACGTCGACGACACCAGCCCATTTGCGCAGCATGCGCATGCGGGTGAAGATCGGGAACACCTCGCAGATCGCCGCCACCGTATGCTCGATGAGCGGCAGGCCGCCGCGCTGGCTGTAAGAGACGTACTGGTCGGTGCCGGAGCCGATGACCAACTCGCCCTTATCGGACTGGCTGATGTAGGCGTGGACCGAATTCGACATGACCACGCAAGGGAAGATCGGCTTGACCGGCTCGGAAACCAGCGCCTGCAGCGGGAAGCTTTCCAGCGGCAGCCGCACCCCGGCGGTATCCATGACGACCGAGGTCCCGCCGGCGGCGGAAACCGCAACCTTCTTGGCCTTGATGAAGCCGCGCGGGGTATCGACGCCAATGACCTTGCCGGAAGCGTCGCGGCGGATCGCGGTCACCGGGCAGTTCTGGATGATGTCAACGCCACGCGCCGCTGCACCGCGGGCATAACCCCAGGCTACCGCGTCATGGCGGGCAACGCCGCCACGACGCTGCAAGGCTGCCCCAACCACTGGATAGCGGGCATCCTTTGCGATGTTGAGCGGCGGGCAGTATTCCTTTGCCTGCTCGGGCGTCAGCCACTCATTGTCGATGCCATTGAGCCGGTTCGAATAGATGTGGCGCTTGAAGCTTTGGGTGTCATGCACCGAATGCGCCAGCATCATAACGCCGCGCTGCGAGAACATGACGTTGTAGTTGAGCTCCTGGCTCAACCCTTCCCAGAGCTTCATCGCGTGCTCATAAAGCATCGCGCTTTCGTCATAGAGATAGTTGGAGCGGATGATGGTGGTGTTGCGGCCGGTGTTGCCACCGCCAAGCCAGCCCTTCTCGATGATGGCGACATTGGTGATGCCGTGTTCCTTGGCAAGATAGTAGGCGGCGCCCAGGCCGTGACCGCCAGCGCCGACAATGACGACGTCATACTCGGCCTTTGGCTGGGCATCGGGCCATTGCGGTTCCCAGTTCTTGTTGCCGGTCAAGGCATTGGACAGAAGCGACGAAAACGAAAAGCGGGTCATAACGCACCCCCGGAGTTCAACATGGCGGGAGTATCGCTAACTGGCGCGAAGTTGGACAGAACAGTTGCGTCAGCGTAATGTTACTGGTGCGACAGCATGCACGCTGGAGACCCTATGGAACGCAACGTCAGGCCCAGCCAGCCACAGAGGAAGAATGCGGCGCCTCGTCTTTCGGTGGGCTTCATCCTCGCTCGCCGCTTCACGCTCTGCGCGTTTGCCAATTTCGTCGACGTGCTGCGCCTCGCCGCCGACGAGGGCGACCGCAGCCGGCAGATTCTGTGCGAGTGGACCGTGCTTTCCGATACTATGAGCCCTATGGCCTCGAGCTGCGGCGTGATGGTGCAGCCCAACGAGCGCCTGGGCGATCCCAGGAAATACGACTACATCGTCGTGGTCGGCGGGCTGATCGACGAAATTCCCAATCTCAGCCCGGACTATACGCGCTATCTGCAGAAGGCCGCGGCATCGAAGGTGCCGCTTGTCGGCGTCTGCACCGGCGCGTTCATCCTGCACCGTGCCGGACTGATGGACGGCTACCGCTGCTGCGTCAGCTGGTTCCACCATACCGATTTCCTGGAGCAGTTCGATGGACTGAAACCGGTGTCCGACCAGATCTTCATCGTCGACCGCGACCGGCTGACCTGCTCGGGCGGGGCGAGTTCGGCGCATCTGGCGGCCCATCTGGTGGAAAAGCATGTCGGCCGCGCCCAGGCGCGCAAAAGCCTGCACATCATGATCATCGACGACGCGCTGCGCGCCGAAAAGCCCCAACCGGGCATTCCGCTGGATCTGGCGACCGACGACGGACTGGTGAAGAAGGCGCTGCTGTTGATGCAGCAAAACATCGACGCTCCGCTGTCGGCGGCAGACGTCGCGCGTCGGCTCGGCGCCAACCGGCGCCAGCTCGAACGCCACTTCCAGCGCGCGGTCGGCATGCCCCCGACGCTGGCCTACAAGATCATGCGGCTCGAATATGCGGAGTTCCTGCTTCGCCACACCGAAAACTCGGTGACCGAAGTCGCAACTTCGACCGGCTTTTGCGATTCATCGCATTTCATCCGTGCGTTCCGCGAGCGGCGGGGCGTAACGCCTGCGGCCTTTCGCGGGGCGGCATGAAGTCAGACGCAGCAACGCAGGCGACGATGGCCGCCTGCGTTGCGTCTTGTATTTTTAGTCTGCCAGCGGCTTTCCGGCAGTCTCTTTGGCTGCCAGCATTGCGATGAGGGCAACAAGCGCGGCGGCGACCAGATACCAGGCCGGCGCAAGCTTGCTGCCGGTCGCCGAAATCAGCCAGGTCGCCACAAAAGGTGCGGTGCCGCCGAACAGGGCGTTGGCCGCGTTGAAGGAGAAGGCAAAGCCGCTGTAGCGTACCTTGGTCGGGAATATCTCCGACAAGAAGCACGGCAATGTGCCGTCATTGATCGTCAGCAGCGCGCCGAAAGCGACCTGGATCGCAACAATCGTCCAGAAAGTAGCGCCATCGAGCATCGAAAACAGCGGCACCGTCAGCGCCATGAACAGCACCGAGGCGGCGATCAGAGCGGTCTTGCGGCCGAAGCGATCGGACAGGCTCCCCATCAGAAAAATGAAGAAGATGTAGGCCACAAGCGAAATGCTGACAGCGATGAAGGACTCCGTCTGGCCCATGCCCATCTCGGTGATGAGGTAAGTCGGCATATAGCTGAGGATCAGGTAGAAGCCGACTGCGTTGAGACATGTCGCGCCGAAGGCAATGGCGATCTGGCGCCGATAGGTGGTGAACAGCTCACGCACCGGGGTCGCCTCGACGTGGTGCGACTTTTCAAGCTCGCGGAACTTGGGCGTGTCTTCGAGTTTCAGGCGGATGTACAGGCCGACCACGCCCAGTGGTGCGGCGAGCAGGAATGGCAGCCGCCAACCGTATGACTGCATTTGTTCCGGGCTCAGAATGTAAAACAAACCAGCCGACATCAGGGATCCGGCGAGAAGCCCAGCAGCCGTGCTCGCCGGCACCATGCTGGTGTAGAAGCCACGCTTCGATATAGGCGAATATTCGGCGATGAAGGAGGTCGCCCCGGCATATTCGCCTGAAGCCGAAAAACCCTGGACCATGCGCACCACAAGCAGCAGCACCGGAGCCAGTATGCCGACCTGTGCGTATGACGGCAGGACGGCGATCAGCGTTGTCGCGCCCGACATGATCAGGATCGACCACGATAGTGCGGTGCGCCGACCGATCTTGTCGCCGATCGCGCCCCAGACGATGCCGCCGATGGGGCGAACAACGAAGGAAATCGCAAAGACCGCGAATGTCGCAAGCAAAGCGGCAGACGGGGCGATTTCCGGGAAGAACGCAATGGCAATCACCGTTGCGAAATAGCCGTAGGATGCATAGTCGAACCACTCGACGAAGTTGCCGATAAAGCTCGCGGTCAGCACCTTGCGAAGCACCTCGGGCGAGGCCTCCTCGTCCTGTCGTATGCTTGTCACATGGAAATTATGGGCTGATATCGACATTGTTTCAATTTCCTCCCTATAAGCGCCAGCGTCACGCCGGCAGCCGCTATTGTTTCCGTTTCGCTGCTGCGGCCGGGTTGTCTCTCCCAAACTCTACTGCTGCGCCCGCGACCGGGCGCTTGCCCTACTCGCCAGGCAAGATGTGCGTGGCGTCGGGCCGCCATGACACCCAAACCTTGGCGCCTAGCTCAAGGTTGAGATGTTCGAGTTCGTCGTGGCTCTTCTGCGCCTTGATCTCGATCCGGTCGGCGCCTTCGAGATGGATGACTGCAGTCGCGCCGACAAACTCCTCGCCGACCACCTGCGCCTGCAACCCGTTGTAGCCGTCAGCCGGGGGCTGGTTGCTCAGTTGCACCCGATCGTCGGAAACCACGAAAGTTGCGTTGTCGCCCTTGGAAAGCGTTTTGGCTGCGTTGGGCGCGACATCGAACTCGCCCACCGGCGTCGCGATCTTCACCACCTTGCCGTTCACGTTCGAGACCTTGCCGGCAAAGATGTTCGATGATCCCAGGAATTCAGCGACGAACTTCGTCCGTGGCGCGCGGTAAATCTCCTGCGGATTGCCGATCTGCTCGATCCGGCCACGGCTCATGATGACGACGCGGTCGGCCATCGAGAAGGCCTCCGACTGGCTGTGCGTGACATAGACGAAGGTGATGCCGAGCTCGCGCTGCAGGTTCGAAAGCACCGTCTGCATGCGCACCTTGAGATGAGCGTCCAGTGCCGACAGCGGCTCGTCGAGCAGAAGGATTTCCGGTTCCGTCACCAGCGAGCGGGCAAGGGCAACGCGCTGGCGCTGGCCGCCGGACAGATGGGCGACATTGCGATCGGCGAATTCGGTGATCTGCATGCGCTCCAGCCATTTGTCGACACGCTTGCGCCGCTCGGCCTTTTCCACGCCACGCATGCGCAGGGAGAACTCGACATTCTCGCGCACCGTGAGGAACGGAAACAGCGCCAGGCTCTGCCACACCATCGGCGTGTCGCGACGCCAGGTCGGCAGATCGTTGATGCGCTTGCCGGCGAGGCGGATCTCGCCTTCCGTCGGCGCTTCCAGTCCTGCCAGCATACGCAGCGTCGTGGTCTTTCCGCAGCCGCTCGAGCCCATGATGGCGAGGAATTCGCCCTTGTGGATTTCGAGACCCATCCTTTCGACGGCATTGAAGCTGCCGAAGCGTTTGACGACGCCGTCGAAGACGACGAGAGCCTTGTCGGTCATGGCACCTTTACTCCGGTGGTTACCGCGTCAGTCGCAGGCGCGACGCTGCGTTTCATCAAAAGAACCTGGGCCAGCACCACCAGCGTCATCGAAGCGAGGAATACGAAGGTGCCGATGACGTTGATGCGCGGACTGACCTGCCCCTGCAGGAAGCCGAGCACCTTGACCGGCAGCGTCTCGTTCAGGCCCGAGACGAACCAGGCGACGGCGAACTCGTCGAAGGACACGGCCATGGTGATGAACAGGGCGGCAAAGATCGCCGGCTTGCAAAAAGGGATGATGACGTGGCGCATCGCCATCCATTCCGACGCGCCAAGATTCCAGGCCGCAGCCTCCAGCGAGGGATCCATCTGCGACAGCCGCAGCCGCACGATCGCCATGGCGAACGGCGCGCACATCACCACATGGGCGATGATGACCGAATGGATCGCACCCGACAGGTTGATGTTGGACAAAAAGGCAAGCATCGCCAGGCCGAGGATGACGACCGGGATCGTCGGCGGCAGCAAAGCGAGCGCGACATAGAAGGTCTTGCCGAAGAACTTGTAGCGAAAGTCGGTGTAGGCGGCGCCAAACCCGATCGCCGTGGCGAAAACCGATACGATCACACCCGCCACCAGCGTGTTGCGCAGGCCTTGCCAGACCAGCGGGTCAGCGGCGACCGTCTCGTACCAGATCGTCGAGAAGCCGCCGAGCGGAAGCGAGGGGAAGCGGTCGACATTGAACGAAAAGACGAAGCTCGCGGCGATCGGCGCGAAGATGAAAGCGAAAGCCAGCAGGATGTAGAGCTTCAGCGCCCAGTCGATCAGCGGGTTGCGGTTGAAATCGTTCATCGTCCGCGCTCCTTGTAGGCATAGCTCACCGCAGCGAAGGCGACCGCGAGCAGCGTCCCGATCATGGTCAGCGCGATCACCGCCGCACGCGGCCATTGCTGCCCAGACTTGGTGGTGTCGGTGATCAGGATGGAAAGGGTCGGCGGGTCGCCGCCGCCAAGGTAGAGCGGGCTGACGAAGTCGCCGAAGGTCAGGATGAAGCAGAACAGCGCCGCGATCACCAGGCCGACCTTGGCCGCGGGCACGATCACCTCGAATACCGTGCGCAGCCGGCCGCAGCGCAGATTGTGCGCCGCCTCGATCAGCGTCTTGTCGACGAAGATCAGGCTGAACAGCTGCAACAGCACGACCAGCGGAAAGCTCAATGTCAGAAAACCGACCATCATGCCGAAGGTCGAGTTGAGCATGCCGAACGGCCCGAGCCCCACCTTGGCCAGCAACGCGTTGATGATGCCGTTGTCGGACAGGAATATCTGCCAGGAATAGACACGTACCAGGTAGCTGGTGAAGAACGGGATTACCATCAGGAACACCGCCCAGCGCCGTGCTGTTTCGGTGAGCTTGAAGGCGATGGCGTAGGCGCAAGGGAAAGCCAGCGCGCTGGTGATGACGGCGGCGGCGGTGGCAAGCGCGAAGGTGCGCAGGTAGGCATCCCAAAAGACGCCGCGGCCGAGCATCCTGACCCAGTTGACGGTGTCGAAGTTCGGCTCCATGCGGAAATTCTTGACCGTCCAGAAACTCAGCGCGATCAAAAACAGCAGCGGCGCGAGGAAGAACATCGCCTGCCAGATCAGCATCGGCAGGGAGAAGGTCAATCCATAGAGAGTGATCGATTTCCGCATTGCGGCGCTTCCAACCTGAAGACACGACTGCACTGCCAACCGCCGTGCAGAATTGCCGGAATGAATGGGCGGGCGCACTGGCCCGCCGCACGAATATTAGCAGAAAGTCCGAACGCGAGGTCCGCCGACCTTACGAGCCCTTGTATTCGGACCAGAAGTCGTTCCAGTCCTCAAGGCTCTGCTGCACCGGCAACTGCCGATATTTGATGCGCCCGGCCCGGATCATGTCCATGACGTTGCTTTCGGTCAGCAACATGCCCTGGCGCTTGGCTTCTTCAGGGGTTTCCTTGGCAAGCAGTTCCCAACCCTTCTGGTTGGGAATGAGCGCCGGATAGGCGGCCATATTGGCCGACTTCACCTGACCCTTGGCCGAGGTGATGTACTGGATCCACTTCTTGGCGAGGTCGGACTTGGTCGAGCCCTTGCCGATCGAGAAGGACTCGGTCCATTGCAGGCCGCCCTCTTCGGGAATGATGCTGCGCACCTTGGCGCCGTTCTTTTCCAGCGTCCCGGTGATCCAGTCGCCAATGCCGGCCATCGCCAGCATCTGGCCGTTTTGCAGCGACGAGAAGGTGCCGCCATAATCGAAGAAGCCACCGATCTGCGGGCGCAATGTCGTCATCTTCTCCCGCAGCTTGCCCCAGGCAGCCGCGTCGATGTCGTAGGGCGACGCATTACCGTCGAGCAGACTGATCTGACCGAGATTGGGCAGGTGCCAATCGAAATGGCCGACCTTGCCTTTCAGCTTTTCGTTCCAGTAGACGTTGTAGCTGGAAGCCTCCTTTTCGGTGATCGCGTCGGTGTTGTAGGCCACGCCGAGGAAACCGAAACGGGTGAAGACCGAGTACAGCTTGCCGTCTTGCCAGTGGCCCGCGAAATTCTGAAACTCCGGGAAATAGTCGTCGAAGGTGTAGTCCTTGGGGTCGAGTTCCTCGATATAGCCGGCAGCGTTGAGCTGCTGGACGTATTCGGCATCGGACAAAATGACGTCGAAGGTTCCGGCAGGCGACTGGGCGATAAGGCCCAGCATGTTGTCACCGCCGGTGTAGTATTTCGGCTTGAACTTGACGTTGTTCTCTGCCTCGAACTCAGCGACGACATCCGGCTCGGCATGGCCATACCAGGCGAGCATGGTAAGCTCGACCGGCTCGGCGAAGGCAAGCCGGCTGAGATACGGCATCGCCAGGATTCCGCCGCCCAATACGCTTGCACCCTTCAGAATCTCGCGCCGGGTACGGGGTCCCGACAGTGCGTCCTTGATGGTCATCGCATTCCCCTTTTGGTTGTTGTTGCCGCAAGGTTAGGAAGCGCCAATGCATTTGGAAAATTAATTCTTATAATTTGGCCATTTGCACAGCTTATTGACGATCGAGTTCCGCATGGCGCCGCACGGGGTCGCCGGAGACGCCCGCCTCATCCAGCCGGGCGATGATGTGGTTGACCAGCCTGATGCCGGCGTCCGACAGGCGCGGATGCTTGTAAAACAGGCCGACCCGGATTTCGGCCAGCGGCGGAAACCCGTCGTCCTCACCGAGCACACGCATCCCCGGCAACAATGTGTAGCGCGTCAGTGCGCTTACGCCCAGACCGTTGATCACGGCATTCTGCAGGCCTGAGATGCCCGGCCCGGTATAAGCGACGCGCCAGCGCATCTGCGCCGCATCGAGCGCCTGGATCATCCGCGCGCGGTAGGCGCAACCCTCCGGATGAGCAGCGAGCGGAATGCCTGCCGCCGGATCGAACGTAACCTCGTTCCCCGCCGTCCAGATCGGCCGCTCGATCCATGACCGCGACAGGTATTGCGCGCGATCGGTGTTGACCATCGCAATAGCAAGATCGAGTTCGTCCGCCCGCAGGCGATCGAGGATATCGGCGCTCCAGCCGCAATAGATCTCGAGCGAGATTTCAGCATGCTGACGCGTGTATTCAGTAATCACCCCTTGCAGGAACGCCACGGCATAATCGTTGGGCAGGCCGACGCGCAGGACGCCTGATATCTTGGCGCGATTGAAATAGGACGCCGCCTCGTCGTTGAGACGCAGGATTTCGCGCGCGTAGCTCAGCAGCATCTCACCTTCACCGGTGAGCGTCAGCGAACGGCCCGTCTGCTTGATGAGCGGTGCGCCGACCAGTTCCTCGAGCCGGCGCATCTGCAGCGAGATCGCCGGCTGGGTGCGCCCCAGCATGTCGCCGGCCTTGGTGTAGGCGCCGAGATCGATGACCGAGACGAAGGTGCGGAGCAGGTCGGTCTGAAAGTTTACGATGTTGCGCATGGATTTCGTTTCCTCATGCGAGGATGAAGATTATAAATTTCTCATATCACAAGGTTGGGCTCAAATCTTTGCCCCATGAGCCAAAATGGGAGATGACCATGCCTCAACAATCAGTCTTTGCCGCCGAGCTTTCCTGGCCGGACTATGATGCCCGTGTTCGCGATGGGTCTGTTCCGATCCTGTTGCCGATCGGCTCGATGGAGCAGCACGGCCATCACATGCCGATGAATGTCGACGTGCTCTTGCCGGTCGAGTTCGCCCGGCGCGTCGCCGGCCGCATCGACGCGCTGGTCGCGCCGCCTTTCACCTACGGCTACAAGTCGCATCAGAAGTCCGGCGGCGGCAATCACCTGCCGGGCACCACCAGCCTTGACGGCGCAACCCTGGTGGCGGCGCTTCGCGATGTCATCAGGGAATTCGCGCGCCATGGCGTTCGCCGCATCTGCCTGGTCAACGGTCATTTCGAGAACTCGTGGTTCATCATCGAGGGCATCGACCTTGCGCTGCGTGAACTCAAATGGGCTGGTATCGAGGACATGAAGATCGTCGTCCTGTCTTATTGGGACTTCGTCGACAAGGCGACGATCGGCCGGCTCTATCCCGATGGTTTCGCCGGTTGGGACCTGGAACATGGCGGGGTCTTCGAAACCTCCCTGATGCTGGCGCTCTACCCCCATCAGGTCAGCCTTGAGCGTGCGGTTGACCATGCCCCGGCGACCTTCCCGCCCTACGACGTTTATCCGCCGAAACCGGAATGGACGCCCGCCAGCGGCACGCTGTCATCGCCCAAGGATGCGACGGCGGAAAAAGGCGAACTCCTCCTGCAGGTCTGCGCCGACGGCATCGTTCAGGCGCTGGAGAAGGAATTCCCGCGCTGAACTTTCCACCTCCCGGCACAAGAAAGCCGCGGCATCGACCGCGGCTTTTTCGTCGCCAGGCACGAGATCAAAAAGGGCGGCGCGGCGGGGTCAACCGATGGCGCTCGCAAGGCGCGTCGGATATCGGCGCCTTGTCGCCGGCATCGGCAGTCGTGCCCGCGCCCAGACGCTTCACCCAGCGGGCGATATCCCTGGCCAGCAGCGCTGCCGGATGCAAGGCGGTCGCGGCAGACCGGCAATGCCGGTCCACCGCTTCCCGGGGGCAATCGTGGGGGATGTAGAACACCGTCCTCAGTTCCGGATGATGTTGTGCTCGGGACCGAAGGGGAAGCCGGTGATATTTTCGGCGCCGTCTTCGTTGACGATCAGGATGTCGTGCTCGCGGTAGCCGCCGGCACCCGGCATGCCCTCGGGAAGCATGACCATCGGCTCCATCGACACGACCATGCCAGGCTCCAGAACCGTCTCGATGTCCTCGCGCAGTTCCACGCCGGCCTCGCGGCCATAATAATGGCAGAGCACGCCGAACGAGTGGCCGTAGCCGAACGAACGGTACTTGAGCAGGTCCCATTCGCGGTACATTTCGTTGAGCTCGATGGCGATGTCCTTGCAGCGCGCGCCCGGCTTGATCAGTTCGAGGCCGCGACGGTGAACCGCGACGTTCTTCTCCCAGATGTCGAGACTTGCATTGTCGACATGGTCGCAGAACAACGTCCGCTCAAGCGCGGTGTAATAGCCGAAGATCATCGGGAAGGTGTTGAGCGACAGGATATCGCCGGACTGAACCTTGCGGTTGGTCACCGGGTTGTGGGCGCCGTCGGTGTTGATGCCCGACTGGAACCAGGTCCAGGTGTCCATAAGTTCGACAAACGGGAACGAGTTGGCGATTTCGCGAACCATCGCATTGGTGGTGGCGATCGCCACCTCATGCTCGGGAACCCCCGCCTTGATTGCCGCTGCACAGGCCGCGCCGCCGACGTCGCAGACGCGAGCGCCCTCGCGGATCAGCTTCTGCTCTTCCAGCGACTTGATCGAGCGCATCCACATCGACGGCTGCGCGATGTCGACGAACTCGACGCCCGGCAGCGCCTCTTCGAGCTGGCGGCGGAAGTCGAGCGAAACGTGATCGAATTCGATGCCGACGCGCTTGGCGCCCGGGGTCAGCTGACGGACGGCGCTGTAGAAATTGTCACGGCGCCAGTCGGTGTAGGTGATGTTGTCGCCGAAGCTGCGGCGCCATGGCTGGCCGCCATCGATGCCGGCCGAAATGGTCGTGGCGTTGTAGTGGTCAATGACCATGCCGTACTTACGGCCGAAGTAGCAGTAAAGCCATCCGGAATAATAGTTGATGCAGTGGTAGGAGGTGAAGAGCGCTGCATCGACGTTGTTCTTCGCCATCCAGCCGCGTACGTCGTTCTGGCGGCGGGCCATTTCGGCATCGGAGAACGGCGAAAAGTCCTTCTCGCCATTGTGCCACTTCATCACGTGCAACATGTCGTCGGTCATCGGGCTGCTCCTCCTTGAGAACGAGATCTGATGCAGCACAGACTACCTCCGGCGACGACATTACGAAAATTTATTCACCTAATGTTCGAATAACGGATCTTTATGCGGCGCGGGCAAACCGCGCGCTTCGTCGATGAGCCCGGTAGTCCGGGAAGCTACGCAATCGCCGCGCACCCGCATGGCGACCTGGCTGAAGCGGTCCCGGCTCATGCCGGGAGCGTCACGGTTTTGCTTTTTCAGTCCGGGCTGAAGCCGGGGGAGGTCGGTGCGCCGTCATATAGCGGGTCAGGCCCTTGTATTCGTCGAGCTCCACCGGCAGGTCGCGCAGCACGCGATGGAAGCGGCGGGCCCATTTCGGCACCGTCACCAACTCGTCCATCTTGAGCAGGTAGCAGCGGATCGGGAAGACCAGCGCATTGGAGCGCGGCAGCCGCCAGAAGCTCTGCAACTCGACGCGCAGATGCACCTTCTCGCCGACATTCTCGGGCGTCACCGTCAGCCGGTCGCCGCCCCATTTGTGGAAGTTTTCCGGACTGGTATCGAGCCGCGGATTGATCGTCATGGTCCAGTTCAGGCGCCGTGCCGGCTTGCCCTGCTGGATGTTGGTCAGGAACTTCAGGGCGCGGGTGAAGACGCCCGTGGGCCAGCGGCACCGGAGCATGCCATTCGAAGAAGTTCATGCCGGAAGTCGCCCTGGCTCTGGCGGGTGATGTACTCCATCGGCCCGTAGGGCAGGGTGGAGACGTCGCCAAAGGTGAAGGTGTCGTCGATGCCGAGCGGCCGGTTGATCCAGTGCCAGCGGTCGCCCTCGCGGGTGAGGCTGAAATGCTCGGGATAGCTCGCGGCCTTCTCGGTCATCAGGAGTTCGAGCAGGTCCCAGCCGGCCAGCGTCATGTGCGGCAGCGACTGGCAGCGCAGCGGATCCTCCGCCAGCACCATGGCGCGGTCCTGCATTTGTGCTCGTCGACGTCGACAAGATGCTCGAAAACGCTGTTCTTCGGCCCCGGCAAATGCGGCGGAAACCGCCTGATGTTCTCAGGACTGTTCCTGAAGGTAAAATCGTCGCGGAACGTTTCTTTCCTGAAGTTAATTCCCACTCATTAATTTCTAGCCCAGCTAAATCACTGATTTAGCTGGGTTTTTTCTTGTGTTCAGCACCAAATTCCGACACATGAGCCGTCAAAATCTTACGATGTTGATTTTAAAGGGAAAATCGTACGAAAACTTTTTTGTGGGGTTTCGGTATCTATCGAGGTCAATCGCCCCTCGGGACCCATTTTCGGCCGCTTGGATGAGTCTCACAGCGAACCGCGAAAGTACCGTCACGAACATCTAGCATAGTACACTCTGCGACGGGAGACGCCGCAGAGGCATCATCCGCCGGAAGTTGCGCGTTTCGCGTTTAAGAACTTTTGCCGCGAGGCCAGGCTAATCGTCGATCACCTTATTGAACGCCGCACGCCCACCCGCCGCTTTTTTGCCTGATTGACGCTACGGAATGCCATTAACGCCTGCCCGCAAATAAGCAGGCGACAAAGGGAGAAAATAATGAGAGCTCAGGCCTTCGACCGCTCCATTTTCGTTCGTGATGCAAGCAACTCGATTCGTGAGATTGAGTGCATTGGTGATGCTCTAGCCTTTCTGGCCTCGTGGCCGGAAAGCAGGCGCGGGCCGATCCATCAGTCCGCCTATCGGGCATGTCAGGCCGTGCGCGAGAACCGACTTCACCTAGACGGTGCTCGGAATGCCCTGCATTGTTTTGCACGTTCGGCAGGCATCTTGGAACAGGCGCCCGTGTCAATCGAGCCATGGATGGTTATGCCTCGAAACGGACACGGCGGCATTCTTGCCTGAGAATTCCTGAGGCCAATCGTCAACGACGCTTGGAAGGGCCTGCCGGCAATCCCTTTCTGCGGCGTTACCGCGTAGCCGTCTCGATCCTTGAACACCTGGGTGGCGGGCGGTCAGCTTTCAATTAGGACTAGCAGCGGCGCTGGCGCGCGCGCGCCAATCGCGTGTCAGCTCTCACTCGATAGCACCGATCGGTAGGCTCACGGCCCATACCCGGCAATGCGGACTGTTGACCGCAACAATCGCTTCAGTAAGCGCTCAAACGAACTACTCATACCCCTAGCTACCTTTGCACAAGACGGCAACAAGTACGCTTTTCGGATTTGCGTAAATATTGGAAACTTTGACCTAAACGAAACCAAGCAAGGGCGCCCGGACTTCTCTTCACGGTCATTTTCGCTCAAGTACAACATCCACAACGGATCCATCAGATTACCTACCGGAATTGGTTAAACACACGGGTTTGCTATCCACTTGGATACATGCGAGCTAATCAACGCTCATCGCGCGTTGACGAATTAAGTTACCCGCGCTTGTGTCTCAATGTCGAGCAGAGTCTCTTGCCGTTTGGCGAGGGAGACCAACCATACGCGCAGTTCTTGCCCAAGCGGTTTTTGCAAAGCCGATCGGTCCCAGGCGAGAAAGTACGAATCCGGCAACCGCATCGGCAGGTTGAACGGCACGACCAGGCGACCTGAGGCGATGTCTTCCCCCGCCATGGACAGCTGTGCCAATACATAGCCTCTGCCATTGACCGCGGCATCGATAGCAGCGCTCGACTGCGAAAATGCCACCTCACCGGCTGTCCGGCTGTACTTCACGCCGATGCTTGCTGCCCATTCCGCCCAGGTCGGCGGCGAGCGATGGTCGCGTTCCCATTCGATACCGAGCAGCGGCAATGCCAAAATGTCGGCAGGCTTACGCAGCGGATGCCGATCAAACAGCGTTGGTGAACAGGCCGGCACCACCCAGTCGGTGAACAGTTCGGCATAGTGGTCGTAGTCGCGAGCCTTGGTGCCATAGGAGAGGCGGAAATCAACCTGGTCCTCGCCGAAACGAGGTTCTGGTTCAGCACCGATCAGCCGCACAGTTGCGCCCGCATGATGCGCCTGCCAGTCGAAGAGTTGCGGCGCCAGCCATTTGCTGGCTAGCGAAGGCAGGCATGAAATCGTGAGTGTACTTTCCAAACGGGCGCGCTCCAGCATCTCCTGGGCCTCGCGGATCCTGTCGAATCCGGCCGAAACTGCGCCGTGGTACATCCTCCCCCATGACGTCAGCGCAACCGTCCTGCCCCGCCGCTCCAGCAGCTGAGCGCCCAACGCCTCCTCCGCCTTGCGGATCTGCTGGCTGACTGCCCCTGCCGAAACGCCGAGTTCCTCGGCAGCACCGGTCACACTGCCGATGCGGCCGAAAGCCTCGAAGGCCTGTATTGCGCGCAATGGCGGCGACTTCGTCATTGGGTCAGATCCTCATCTTTGTTTTAGTTTTTCTAAAATAGAACACAGCTGCAAGCCCTTTTTGTGCAAGTGCCGCACAGCTAGCCTCTTTCCCACGAAGACGGGTCTCAACGGAGGAAGCGGCCAGGTATTGTCACGGTAACGGCTTGTTCGGACCGGCCGCGATAGACGCACACGCATGAACACCTCGTCCATCAGCTACAAGCGCCATCGTTTTCCGCCCCAAATCATCGCCAATGCGGTATGGCTCTACTTTCGCTTTCCGCTGAGCCTGCGCTTGGTCGAGGAACTGCTACTGGAGCGCGGCATTGTCGTTTCCTATGAGACAATCCGCCGATGGGGACTGAAATTCGGCCCGGACTATGCTCGCCGGCTCCAAAGGAAGCGTCCAGGCCCGAACGATACCTGGCATCTGGATGAAGTCGTCATCGGCATCGCAGGTAAGAGGCATTGGCTTTGGCGGGCCGTCGATCAGGATGGATATGTCCTTGACGAGATCGTCCAGAACCGCCGCAACACCAAGGCTGCCAAGCGATTGCTGATGCGCCTGTTGAAGAAACAGGGTGCCGCGCCCAAGCGCATGATCACAGACAAGTTGCGATCCTATGGAGCAGCCAGGCGACAAGTGATGCCGGCCGTCGAGCACTGGTCGCACAAGAGGCTCAACAATCGAGCCGAGAATTCGCATCTGCCGCTGCGAAAACGTGAAAGGACGATGCAGGGTTTCCGATCGCCAGGAAGCCTCCAGCGCTTCGTCTCGATCTTCTCGGCTCTTCGCAATCTATTCGTCCCGCCCCGCTCAAAACGCTCTGCTCTCGCCATCTACATTCACCGCCTGCAAGCGATGGCGGAGTGGAACGTCGCGGCTGGGAAACTCGCGTGAATTGAGCATCACCGGATCAGCGCAATCATTTTCAGATAACGTGACAACACCCCTTGGTGAGGTCGTCGAACGCTCCCAGACCTTCGCCTTGGACCAGCGCGAGAAGCGCTTGTGCAGTGTCTTCCACTTGCCGTAGCGCTCCGGCAGGTCATGCCAATGGGCGCCCGATCGAAGCACCCACAGCACACCATTGACGAAAAGACGGTTGTCAGAGCCAGTCCGTCCCGGATCACCAGCCTTGCCCGGCAACAGTGCTGCGATCCGCCGCCACTGCACCTCGCTCAGTTCATATCGTTTCACTGACATCATCAGGTCTCCGCCAAATCACGGAAACCTATGAATCACGCTTCCATCCCGCCGGGAATCCTGAATGTCGATTGGCCCTAGCGCGCGTTCCTTTGTTTTGGCCATGCAATACACTTTCGAAAAAATGATAGAAACCTCACGTCTCGACCGCAATCGGGACAGCGACGGCTGCTTCCACCGGAGTGAAGATGTCGACGTGGGCGCCGGGCGCCCTAATCGTTACGATCAGAGCGTACCGAGTTACCGCGTCGAAACGTTCCAGGTAAGGTTTTTCCTTCCACCACCCGCCCACAGGGAAGACGCCAATCGCTTCCCGCTCGGCCAGGTCGGCGGCGCTGCCCGACCAGAAATCGGCGTGCAGCGAGCCGCGATCACGAAAGGTGCCAAGCAGCCACTCCTCTCCGCCTCCAGCCGGCGCCCCCTCCTCTTCGTCGCGAGCGGCCTGATTGATGCGGGCACGGAATTCGTCGACTGTTTCAGTCGCCGATTTCACTCTGAACCGAAGGCCATGGGACGCGTAGCGATGCCGGCGCGTCCATCCGCGCTCGCCGGGGTTGGGTTCGATGAAATACGACAGCGTCGCTCGCAGCTCGACCTGTGCAGCGCCGAGCGCGGCCAGCTGCTCCTTGGGCCAAGGCAAGCGATGCAATTTCATGTCACGGGTTTTCGCGGCCGCCCCGTCCTCCCGCTGAAAAGGCTGCAATTCGTCTTCGACGATGAGCGTGAGGTCGTTCGCCGTTGACAGGAGTGCGCGCCCTAGGTCTGGCACGCCGTAGCCATAGCGCCGCACCAGCGCCTGAATTTGACCCTTCGCGCCATTGCAGGCGTCGATCCGTGCGCGCATCGGCGGAGTCCACTCGGCCGAGTGGACGATCAAGGCACGCACCGTTTCAGGCCAAAACCCAGGGCGAGCTGCGATAATCTGTCCTGCCATCCGTGCCGCATGTGCCGTCGCGGCGCTCGAATCGCCGATGGTCGTGAAGTGGCGCAGGTCGGGACGATAGAAGGTTGTCAAAATCTGCAGATCGTCGATCGGCTCACCGGGCAAGGCTCCGTCATAGGCGAGATTGCCGCCTTCGAAAACTACGTCCGGCTTAACCGGCCACTGCCTATCCCAGATAACCGAGGTGCGACTACGTGGAGAGAGCTCGCCAGCTGGTGCAATTGACGCGAAGCCCGCGAAGGTAGCGTCCACGATGTCTACCTTCTCGGTGAAAGCGCCGACCGTTAGCGCGTTCCAGGCCTGAGCGGGATCATCGACTGCCTCCAGATCGTTTCGCGTCAGATGATCTGCCGGCATGAGGTCCTCACCGATATTGCCGGCCGAGAGAATGATCAAGCGCCGCTGTTCCTGCTCGCAACAGAGTTGGTCGACAGCCGCAGACCACGATGTCGGTCTTCCACGCGCCGAGTTCGGGCTAGTTACGGCCATCGCAAAGGCGCGGCGACGATTGGGCGCCTGGATCTCGGCGCGGGCAATCGCTTCGCCGGTGATCGCGCCATAGAGTTCTGGATCGTTCGCCTCATCCTCGGGCGGAAGAATGCGCACGCTCTCAAGCCGAAAAGGCAATGGAACCGGATCGCCTCCGACCATGACGGGGACCAGATCGCCATAAAGAGCGACGCCTGCCATCCGCGTACCGTGGCCGCTCCACACAGGTGTATCGTCGCTGCCCCATGCCGGTTTGATCGTGTGCCAATCCTCGACGGCAAGCGCGGGTTCGATCAATGGATGGGTGCGTCGCACGCCGCTGTCGAGAACGCAGACTGCAATGTCGGTTTCCGGCGGTGTCACGCGCTGGAGGAGCTCGTCGCTCCAGTCCCGTTGCTCGGCGCCGCCCAGACCCATGAAGAAGGACGGCGTATCCTTTGCGCGCCGCAGCTCGGCGACGACATCGCTATGCGCGACCAGTCGGTCGAGTATGGCCGCGCTCGCAAGCGCGAGCATGACCACCCGCTCCGGGAACCTCACCGCATGCGCGCGTATCGTGATGTTCAGGGCCTGGGCAATGCGCTCGAAGTTCTCGCGGCTACCCTCGCGCAGCCAAACCTCCCACCACACCCGTTCATCGGCGACTTGAGGAAAGAGGTCGGCGGCGTCGGTGAACAAAGACCTTGCAGTCGCAAGGCGCACGGTTTCTATACGCGAGATAAGCGGTTCGTTCCTCGGCCTGCCCCGATCAGTGTCGACGTCGCGATACGCCTCGACCTTCCTCAGATAGTAGGCTTCCGCACGTTGCGGCACGAACACCGACGCTGTGATTGGAGCGCCGGGCTGAGCCGGCTCTTGCACGGCGACGAGTTCCATGTGCTGCCGACGATCGGCCAATTGATCGAGACCCACTCGCTCCGATGCTGGCAGATCGATCTCGAGGTAGAAGCCGGGGGTGCCCACCGACAGCTGTGCGTTTCGCGCCGCAATCTGCTGCCGCGCACTTTCGACGGCCTGTTCGATCGATTGCATCAAGGCGGCGGCGTGCGCTGCGCGATCGCGCGCCGGCAGCGGCGATGGCTCGATGCGCTGGTTTGGCCGCCGATACGCTTCACGGATGCCGTTATTAAGGAGGTGGATGTGGGGACGGTCGCGCGGAAAGTCGTCTGCCATTATAACCTGTGCTGTCGCTAATCAGACAGCGAGGCCTGCCGGCGTTCCGTCAGCGCGTCTAACAGCGCCTCCGATGTGATCCGCTTCCCGCCCCGCAATATGATGGTTTTTGCTGCGTCGTCCGCCGCGCGGATAATCTCCGCCTGCGACAATCTCTCGGCCTGAGAAATCGCCTTGTTCCAGGCAAGCCCCCTGGTGTCGAAGCGATCAAGTCGAGCCCGAAGCAGCGCCTCGATGAGTGGCTGATCGGGGACGGCGTATTCTATGACGTCGTCGAAACGGCGGAACAAGGCCCTGTCGAGCAGCTCGGGATGGTTCGTTGCCGCGATGATCAGGCTTTGGCTGTCGTCTTGCTCGAGAAATTGCAAGAACGAGTTGAGCACGCGCCGGATCTCGCCTACATCCTGACGTTCCCCGCGACGCGCTCCAATGGCATCGAACTCGTCAAAGAAGTAGACGCCGCGGGTCGACTGCATTGCGTCAAATACAAGCCGCAGCTTGCCCGCCGTCTCACCCATGAACTTGGTGATCAATCCATCGAGGACAATCGTGAAGAGGGGCAGATGAAGCTCGCCGGCCAATGCCGAGGCGGTCATGGTCTTGCCGGATCCGGGCGGACCGACCAGAAGAAGTTTGCGTCGGGGAACCAGACCGTGCTCGCGCAAGCTGGCTTGTTGGCGCTGCTCGCCCAGCACGCGCTGCAGGCGAGCGCGCAGGCTATCCGGCAGAATCATGTCGGTCAGCCGCAGGTCAGGATAGCGCGCATGCAGGAGCCCTGCGAGTTCGCCCTTCGGCTGAACAAGGGGAACCGGGCGGGCGCTTTTCGCAATCCCGGTGTCCCTGCTCTTGGCCGCATCGATCAGGTTCTTGAGGTCCTGAGCAAGCTTGCCATGGCCCTGACGCGCCTCATGCGCAGCAAGCTGCATCGCGGTGGCGAGGAAACGATCCTCATCGCCGGCAATGTGGCTCTTAAGCAGCGTCACGATATGGCGGGCAGTAGTCATAAGCTCTTCTCGGGTCTCCATTCACACGGCAACGCGCATGCGACGTTAACTTTTCAACCGCGATTTGTATCGCGCAATCGTGTTTTTTCCCTTGTCGATGTTCGCACGATTCTTCAGCCGTCGACTTTTACTCCATTGTCTTCATGGTCGCCCTCCCCGCCAGCCAGCCCGGCCGGAATGTCGCCGGCCAACAGCCTCTCTTTCGACAGCAGCCCGGCATCCTCGAGTGCCTCGAAATCCGGCAGGTCGCGTAGCGTGTCGAAGCCGAAGTGGGAGAGGAACGCCTTGGTGGTCACGTAAGTATAGGGCGCGCCAGGCTGCGGCGAGCGCGGTCCCGACGCGATAAGATCCTGCGAGCGTAGAACCCCGATCAGATCGCGCGATACCTCCTTGCCAAAGAACGACGATAGCTCGCCGCGGGTGATCGGCTGGAAGTAGGCAATGCCCATCAGCACCAGCGCTTCCGATTGAGTCAGCTCTTTTTCGCCCTCGCGGCCTTGCTGGCCGACGGCGGCCTGGATGGCGTCGCCAAAAACCTTTTTGGTCCGATGCTGCCAGCCGCCGGCGACCGACACCAGCTCGTAGGGCCGCCCGGCGAGCTCGGCGCGAATGTCGTCGATGATCAGCTCGATGTTGCAGCTTTTGCCAACCACTCGCGCGAGCACACTACGTGTGACCGGCGTGCTGGCGGCAAAGATTACCGCCTCGACCCGCCCCATCCATTCCCGCCAACGCAGTTCCGGCGGCAGGTGCTCGAGCTCGCGGTCGAACAGCCCGAGCTGCTCGTTTTGCCCTTTGCGCCCGGCGAATCCGACCATAGCTACAGCCCATACAGCCGGAAGGAGGAACGACCCGACAGCTCTCGCACCGCCTCGAATGTTTGTAGCCGCTCGAACAGCCGGCGCGCCCCGAACCGCGACAGGGTTTTGGTGGTCAGCGAGCCGGGCACGGCATCGTCATCGAGCAGCTTTTTGATCGCGTCACCAGCCCCTTTGGCGCGCAGTTTTGGCATCACTGCCGCAAGCCGCTCGGCGCGCCGCGACAGCTCACCAGCCAATCCACAAGCATCGGCTGAGCCCTGGACCAGCGCCAGGCACACCGCCCCTTCAAATCCTTCCCCTCCCGGTCGGATGCGTGTCCCTGCCGCGCGCGCTCCTTGAGTACGAAAGGCGGGGCCAAAAGCCTGCGCCATCAGCAGCGGTACCGGCCGTGGCCAGCGCAGTTTTTGCGCCAGCACCAGATCGGCGCACCACCAGGCCAGCAATTCTGCGCCAGGCGACAGGGCAACAATCTGGCTGGCGATCGCCGCGGCGACAAACGGCGCCGGGCGGCCGGAGCGGACCAGGTCGTTAATCGCCCCCGGGAGATCGGCAAAGCCGTCGTCCCAGCGCAGACCGAGCAGCACGACCACTTCGGCCAGCCGCGCAGTGTCGATCACCGGCGACCGGGCCGCGAGCTGCCGCCACGCGGCCAAAATGGTGCCGGCGGGACCGGGATCACCGGCGGCAGGGCGCAGATACCAGGCGTCACGGAGCGCACTCTCATCTTCGCTCCGACCGGCGAGGCGCACGGCGGCGGCGGCGCATTTCAGCGCCAGCCGCTGGCGCCAGGCGCCGGCCCAGGGCGGTTCGGAACGCACCAGAGTGTCGAGCGACGTCAAGGCGGCGCCGGCAAAGAAAGCGGCGTCGGTTTCGTGGTCGACGGTCCCGCCCGGCAACGCCCAAGACGGAACGCGCGGCGGCGGCGGCGAAGCGGCAAGCGATGAGTCGGTTCGAATCATGGTGGATATCGTAAATCGTGCGTGCGCTTTTGACTATATCAACGCCATCAAAACGCACCGCCTGTCGTGCGGCCATAATGACTGATAATGTTGCATTATCGTTCGTTATGCTCTTTATAGAAGAAATGGCCGTTGTCGCTCGTTTTGTCAGCTGACCGGATTTCGTGAGATTCGCCGCCTTTTTGAATCGGTTTTCGTGAGACTACGTGCGCGGTGCCGAAACAGCCTCGCATTAAGCC